>CBDDRM010000070.1:0-20868 GCA_965233135.1 uncultured bacterium
AAACGCAACGTGTGCAGCAACAGATAGGCCGCTTCGTCGTGCGCATCATGGCTGCCGTGGCCGAAATGCAACTCGGCCAGTGCGAACCGGCGAACGGTTGCTTCCAGCCACTCGCCGGCGCTCTGCGATGGGTCGCGCGTATCAGCGGCCATCCAGGATGTTGGCGAGCGCCAGGCGGTAAATGCGAGACAGCGCTTCGAGATCGTCCAGGCCGATATGCTCGTTCAGTTTATGGATCGAAGCATTGATCGGACCCAGTTCGACCACTTCGCGGCAGATCTGCGCGATGAAACGTCCGTCGGAAGTGCCGCCGCTGGTCGACAGTTCCGGCGTTCGCCCGGTCACGGACGTGACCGCGCGCGACAGGCTCTCGACGAGCTTACCTTTGGGTGTCAGGAAGGGCTCGCCCGAGAGCCACCAGTCCAGGGTGTATTCGATACGGTGGCGGTCCAGCACTTCGTGAACCCGGGCTTTGAGGGATTCCATGGTGCTCGCCGTGGAGTAGCGGAAGTTGAAAGACACGCGCAGTTCGCCCGGAATCACATTGTTGGCCCCGGTTCCGGCGGCGATATTCGAGATCTGCCAGGTGGTCGGCGGAAAGTACTCGTTGCCGTCATCCCATTTCACCGAGGAAAGTTCGGCCAGCGCCGGCGCGAACTCGTGCACGGGATTGCGCGACAGGTGCGGATAGGCAATGTGGCCCTGGATGCCACGTACCAGCAACTCGCCTGAAAGCGAGCCGCGGCGGCCGTTCTTCATGGTGTCACCGAGCAGAGCCACCGACGAGGGTTCGCCGATGATGCAGTAATCCAGCGCTTCCCCGCGCGCGCGTAACGCCTCGACGACCTTGACGGTGCCGTTTACGGCGATGCCTTCCTCATCCGATGTAATCAGCAGTGCGATCGAGCCCGGATGTGCGGGATGTTCCTCAACAAAGCCCTCGACGGCCGTGACGAATGCCGCGATCGACGACTTCATGTCGGCGGCGCCGCGTCCATAGAGCACGCCTTCACGCACGGTCGGCAGGAAGGGATCGGAGTGCCATTGGCTCAAGGGGCCGGTGGGCACCACGTCCGTGTGACCGGCGAAACATACCAGCGGCTTGCTGCCGCCCCGCCGTGCCCAAAGATTATCGACGTCGCCGAAGCGCATTCTTTCGATCGTGAAACCGAGGCGCGCAAGACGCTGCGCCAGCAAGTCCTGGCAGCCGCCATCGTTGGGTGTAATGGAAATACGCGAAATCAGTTCGCGCGCGAGGTCGAAGGTCGCGGAAGTCATCGCAGAGCGGCCGGCTGCTTGCCGGCCCGAGGCGCCATCAGAGTGGATCAGCTTTTTTCCTCGTCCACATTGAGCTTGATCTCGTTGAAGGAATAGCCGCCGCCAGGTTTGATCATCACGCGGCCGGTCGGGCTCTCGCCGATCTTGCCTGCCGCCTTCTGTTCGAAGTTGTTGATCAACCAGGACAGATTGGTCGAAGAATCCGAGTTCTTCAGCGCCTCCTCCTTGGCTACCGTGCCCGCCATGTAAAGCTCGAACAACGCCTGCTCGAAAGTCTTCGAGCCGGGCGAAAGGCTCTGTTCCATGGCTTCGCGTATCTGGTCGATCTCGCCTTTCTTGATGAGTTCCGCGATGTGCTTGGTGTTGAGCATGACTTCCACGGCCGCCACCAGCGAGCCGTCATTCGCCTTGACTAGGCGCTGTGAAATGATGGCGCGCAGGCTGATCGACAGGTCAGACAGCAGCGAGGTACGGGCATCGTACGGAAAGAAATTGATGATGCGGTTCAGCGCGTGATAGCTGTTGTTCGCGTGCAAGGTCGATATGCACAAATGCCCCGTCTGGGCATAAAGCAGCGCGTGCTGCAATGTCTCGCGGTCGCGGATTTCACCGATCATCATCAGGTCTGGCGCTTCGCGCATGGCATTCACCAGCGCATTCTCGTAATTGCGCGTATCCGTGCCAACTTCGCGCTGGTTGATCACGCATTTGTCGTTACGGAACACAAATTCCATCGGATCTTCGATGGTCAGAATGTGGCCAGGCTTCTGGGCGTTGCGATGCTCGATCATGGCCGCCAGGGTTGTGGACTTGCCCGAACCGGTGGATCCCACCACGACGACAAAACCGCGCTTTTCGAGAATCAGTTCTTTGAGGATGGGCGGCAACTTGAGCTTGTCGATGCCCACGGTGCCGCTTTTGAGGAAGCGAATGACCATGGCGACATGGCCGCGCTGGCGAAAGACATTGACGCGGAAGCGCCCGATGTCGGGGATCACTTGCGCGAAATTCATCTCCATGGTTTCCTCGAACTCGCGGATTTGCTTGTCGCTCATGATCTCGTAGGCGATCTTGCGCGATGTCTCCGGATCGATGATCTGCTGATTGACCGGCATGATGATGCCGAGAATCTTGATCGAGACCGGCGCACCGGCCGAGATGAACAGGTCGGACGCCTGTTTTTCTGCCATCAGCTTGAATAACGGTGTCAGAAACATGTTGACCTCGAGAGGTTGGAAAAACCGTGAATGTCGTGAATGTCGAAACTACCCCTGGACGATGTAAATAGCCCAGGCGTCGCGAACGCCGTGAAGTTTTTTATCTCGGTAACGAAGTGCTTATGAGTCACGACATTCACGGATTCACGGAGCATCATATGCCGCGCAGCAATTCGTTGATGCTGGTCTTGGCGCGAGTCTTGGCATCAACCTGCTTGACGATCACGGCACAGTACAGGCTGTATTTGCCGTCGGCTGCAGGCAGGTTACCCGACACCACCACGGAGCCGGGCGGAATTCTGCCGTATAGCACCTCGCCGGTCTCGCGGTTATAGATCCGCGTGCTCTGCCCGATGTAGACGCCCATGGAGATGACCGAGCCTTCACCGACCACCACACCTTCGACGACTTCCGAACGCGCGCCGATGAAGCAGTTGTCTTCAATGATGGTCGGATTGGCTTGCACCGGCTCCAGCACGCCGCCGATACCCACGCCGCCCGACAGGTGGACGTTCTTGCCGATCTGCGCGCAGGAGCCTACCGTTGCCCAGGTGTCTACCATGGTGCTTTCATCCACATAGGCGCCGATATTGACGAAGGAGGGCATCAGTACGACATTTTTGGCGATGAACGAACCTCCGCGTACCACGGCGTTGGGAACCACGCGAAAACCGCCGGCGCGGAAATCGGCGCTGCCGTAATCGGCGAACTTGGCCGGAACCTTGTCAAAATAGTTGGTGTAACCATCCCGAATGACTTCGTTGTCCTGCAGGCGGAAGGATAAAAGCACCGCTTTCTTCAGCCATTGGTGGGTTACCCAATTACTGCCTGACTTCTCGGCCACGCGCAGTTTGCCCGAATCCAGTTGAGCAATGACTTCGGCGACCGCTTCCTTCAGAGCAGGCTCGGCGTTTGCCGGCGAAATCCCAGCGCGAGCTTCAAATGCCTTGTCGATGACTGACTGCAAATCCGCCATTCTTTGATGTTCCTTTTGCGAAGTGAGCGTAAAAAGCTTGCAGCCGCCGGGCTGCTTCCAGGCATTCGTCTGTCGGTGCCACCAGCGCAACCCGGATGAACTGACTTCCCGGATTGACCCCACGGGCCTCCCGCGCCAGATAGCTGCCTGGCACGACGGTGACATTATATTGCTCGAACAATCGTTTAGCGAATTCCGTGTCCGCGATCGGTGTGCGCAACCATAAATAAAATCCCGCTTCTGGCATGGTGACCTCGGTCACGGGCGTCAGCATCGCCACAGTCTTCTGGAATTTCTCCCGGTAAAGGCGACGGTTTTCCGCCACGTGTTGTTCGTCGTTCCATGCGGCCGTGCTGGCCGCCTGCACCGCCGGATTCATGGCACAGCCATGATAGGTACGATAGAGCAGGAACTTCGCCAGGATCCCGGCATCGCCTGCTACGAACCCCGAGCGCATGCCCGGCACATTCGAACGCTTTGACAGGCTGCCGAACGCCACCAGCCTGCGACAATCGCTTCGTCCCAACCGGTGAGCGGCTTCCAGTCCGCCCAAAGGCGGGCGATTTTCGTCGAAATAGATTTCCGAGTAACACTCATCCGAAGCAATCACGAATCCGTACCGGTCGGACAACTCGAACAGGGCCTGCCACTCGGAAAGTGTCATGACGTTGCCGGCCGGATTGCCCGGCGAGCAAACGTACACCAGTTGCGTCCGCTGCCAGACGTCGTCGGGCAATTGTTTCAGGTCCAGCGCGAATCCCTCATCGGCCAGCAGGTTCAGGAAATGCGGTTGAGCGCCAGCCAGCAGGATGGCACCCTCGTAGATCTGGTAAAAAGGATTTGGCGCAACGACAACGGGCACCCCCCCGGAGGTGTCCACGACAGCCTGCGCAATCGCGAACAAGGCCTCGCGGCTGCCATTGACGGGTAGCACTTGTGTGGCAGGGTCGATGTCGCTGATTCCGTAGCGTCGCACGATCCAGGCGGCAATGGCTGTACGCAGCGTTTCGCTACCGGCGGTGGCTGGATACGACGACAGGCCCCCGAGCTGATCGATCAAGGCATCGCGAATGAACTGGGGTGTGGGGTGCTTGGGCTCGCCGATCGACAGGTTGATCGGATGCACGGTTGCGTCGGGGGTGATGCCGGCAAGCAGGCCCGCGAGTTTCTGGAAGGGGTAGGGCTGAAGTCGGGAAAGATTCGGATTCATTTGTCGCAGCAGGCCGCGGGGTCGTCGGGCGGTCGGATTATAAGGGCCGTCGTGACATCCAAGAAGAACAACATGATAGTGGTTTGTGGCTTGCTCGCCGGGGCCCTGGTATGGGGATTGATCTGGTACCCCTACCGGGTGTTGGACTCGGCAGGCGTTGGCGGTGCGACGTCGTCATTCCTGACCTATCTGCTTGCCTTGCTGCCGGGCCTCTGGATATTTCGCGCCCGGCTTGCGCGATGGCGTGATGCGCCGTGGCTGCTGTTCGGAATCGCCATTGCGGCGGGAATCTGCAACCTTGGCTATGTGCTGGCAACGATTCTGGGTGAAGTCGTCAGGGTCATGCTGCTTTTCTACCTTGCGCCCTTGTGGACGTTGATGTTTGCGCGCCTGCTGCTGGGCGAAAGGCCTGGCAAACGCGGGTACCCGGTGATTGGGCTGTCGCTGGCCGGTGCCATCGTGATGCTGTGGCATCCGGATGCGCGCTTGCCCGTGCCGTATGTGCTTGCCGAGTGGCTCGGATTGGGCGCCGGCATGGCTTTCGCGCTGGCAAACGTCCTCAGCCGTAAGGCGGCGGCCTTCGACGAAGGCGTCAAGTCCATTGCGGTATGGGCTGGCGTGACGCTCGTGGCATTGCCCGTTGCGATGCTGACCGAACAGCCATTTGCGTCATTGGCTGCGCTGGATGCGCAAGCGTGGCTGCTCACGGGACTCGTTGCGTTGGTCTTGTTCTGCGTCAATGTCGTGATCCAGTTCGCACTGGCGCGCACCAGTGCCAACCGTGCCATCGTCATCATGTTGTCCGAGCTGCTTTTTGCCGCTGTCTCTGCGTATTGGCTGGCGGCTGAAGAAATCGGCTGGCGCGAGGGGCTCGGCGGTGTCATGCTGGTAACTGCCGCACTGCTGTCGGGCCGTCTGGAAGCGTCATCGCACGCTTGACTGCGGTTGCATGCGATCGACGTCGATGCGTGGCTGGGGCTTCCAGCCCTTTTTTCTGTGTTCGGCTGAAATCGTAGTGAAAATGCCGCCGCGTACAAAGAAGCGTGCAGTGAGCCGCATGAACCGCGGCTGCGTCGCGCTGACCAGATCGTCGAGCATGCGGTTCGTCACCGCTTCATGGAAGGCTCCCTCGTTACGAAACGACCAGATATAGAGCTTCAGACTCTTCAGTTCCACGCATTTCTTGTGCGGAACGTATTCCAGCAACAGGGTTGCGAAGTCGGGCTGGCCGGTTTTTGGACACAGACAGGTGAATTCCGGAATTTCCATATGAATCAGGTAATCCCGCGAAGCATTCGGATTGGGAAAGGTCTCGAGTTTGAAAGAGGGCTTGCTCGGCATTCTCTGATGGCCACCAAATTGATAAAATGCATCGAGAAAAAACTGCGCGCCTGGTCCGTTGTTTTGGGGCTCCAGGCGCTTGTTTTATGAGTATTCGTTGAAATTATAAGCCTTTATAAAGCCCCGACCGTGCGCCTTACACATATCAAGCTTGCTGGTTTCAAGTCTTTCGTTGATCCCACCCATATTCCGGTCCCTGGGCAGTTGGTCGGCGTCGTTGGCCCCAACGGCTGC
Organism: uncultured bacterium; assembly: GCA_965233135.1. Taxonomy (GTDB): domain Bacteria; phylum Pseudomonadota; class Gammaproteobacteria; order Burkholderiales; family JACQAP01; genus JACQAP01. The sequence continues at coordinate 6,257 of CBDDRM010000070.1, forward strand.
GGCAAGTCGAACGGCATCGTCGCCATCGGCTGGGTGCTCGGTGAGTCCTCGGCCAAGCAACTGCGCGGCGAGCACATGCAGGACGTCATTTTCAACGGCTCTGGCGACCGCAAACCCGTGGGGCGCGCGAGCGTCGAGCTGATTTTCGACAACAGCCTGGGCAAGGCGGCGGGTGCCTGGTCGGCCTACGCGGAGATTTCGGTCAAGCGTGTGCTCGAGCGCGACGGCGAGTCGTCTTACTTTCTCAACAATCTGCATGTGCGGCGACGCGACGTAGCAGACATCTTCCTGGGCACGGGCCTGGGCGGACGCGGTTACGCCATCATCGAGCAGGGCATGATTTCGCGCATCATCGAGGCGAAACCCGAGGATCTGCGCAGCTTTCTCGAAGAAGCCGCGGGCGTCTCGAAGTATCGCGAGCGCCGCCGGGAAACCGAATTGAGATTGAATGACACGCGCGAGAACCTGTTGCGGGTCGAAGATATACGCCAGGAACTGGGCAAGCAGCTAGAGCATCTGGAATCACAGGCCGAGAAAGCCGGCAGGTACCGGGAGTTCGAGGCGAGCCTCAAGCGCACGCAGCAGTTGCTCTGGATGCTGCGCAAACGCGACGCGCAGGCCCAGCGCAGCAGAATCGGACGCGAAGTCGAAACGCTGGGTATCGAGCTTGAGGCCGAAACAGCGCGATTGCGTGACGCCGAGAAACGCGTCGAGGAATTGCGCAGCCGGCATTACGGCGCGTCCGATGCGGTGCATTCCGCGCAAGGCGCATTGTATGAGGTCAACGCGGAAATCGCCCGCATCGAGCAGCAGATCCAGTATCTGCGCGACAGCCGATCGCGCGCGGAACAGCAATTGAACTCATTGCGCGCGCAGCAGGCCGAACAGCAGGAGCGCCAGCGATCGCTTGAAGAAGCCCGCGACAGCAACGTCCTGGCGCTTGCGCAGTCGACCGAGCTGCTGGTTGAACTGGAAGAAGCACTACGCGAGTCTCACGCGGCGCTTCCCGTTGCCGAGCGCGAGCATAACGCCGCCCAGGACTTGCTGGCACGGGCGCAGGAGGTCCTTACGCAGGCCGAACAGCAACTGCGCCTCGAAGACACGCGCAAGGGACACAGCGACAAGTTGTTGCAGCAACTGACATCACGGCGCGCCCGGCTCGATGAAGAGCGCGATGCGCTCGAGATCCCCAATCTGAGCGAATTGGTCAGGCTGGAATCCGAGATACGTGAACTCGGCCATGAACTCGAGGGCCGGCGGGAGGCGTTCCAGCAATGCGAGTCAGCATTGCCGACGCTCGAACAATCGCTTCATGAAGCCGAAGAATCCGCCGAGCAGGTCCAGCAGCGCATGCATCAGCTCGATGCGCGCCTGACCGCCCTGCAATCGCTGCAAGACCAGGTTAGCCGCGCGGGGGAACTCGAGCCCTGGCTGGACCGCAACGATCTGCGTCGCAACGCCCATCTATGGCAGGGCATTCGTATCCGGGAAGGCTGGGATAATGCGCTCGAAGCGGTGCTTCGCGAACGTTTGAACAGTATCGGGTTGACCGATCTGAGCCAGGCGCATGCCTGGATTGCGGAGCCGCCGCCCGGCAAACTTTCCTTCCACCGAGTCTCGGGCGCGGCAAATCCGGGAAGTACGGCGCCCGCTGGCCTGGAACCCTTGACCGACTATGTGACCTGCACCGATGCGGGTCTGTCGGGCGTGCTCAACGACTGGCTGGCTCAGGTATATGTATTGCCCGACCCCGCGCAGGGCATGGAGACCGCCGCCAGACTGCCCGCAGGAGCGCTGCTCGTGAGCGCACAGGGCCACGTATTCACCGCGACCAGCGTTAATTTTTATGCGGCGGATTCCGAAATCCACGGCATCCTTTCACGGCAGCGTGAAATCGAATCCCTGTTCGCCGAGCATACGGCCACGCAGACGACCCTGAGCGAGCTGAGCCGGGCCGCTTCCTCGCAAAAAATGGAGTTCGAGGAACGCAGGGCGGAAGCCGAGCGCCTGCGTCGCCAGGTGTCCGATCTGCAGGAACACCAACATCAGATAAAGCTGGACCATGTGCGCCTGTCGCAACAGGCGGAACGACTCAAGGCGCGCGGCGAGCAGATTGTCGCGGAGCTCGCGGAGATCGAGTCCGAAACGCGGCGGGAATCCGAGCAGCAAGCGCAGGCTGCATTGCAGATGGACGAACTGCGGGCGGGCATGCGAAGCCTGCTCTCCGGCGTGGAAGAGGCCAAGCGCGTGCATGCGCACGCTACGGAAGCTCTGCAGGCGGCGCGAGCCAACGCACAGCAAGCCGAGCGGCAGCAGCAGGAGGCTTTTTTTCAAGAGAAAACGATATCTAGTAAAATCAGTGATATTGAATCATCTCTTCAAGTATTAGCTCAAAGCCTGACCCGGTTACGAGAGGATGAACAGGTGCTGGTCGCCGAGGTATCCAAGAGCGACGAGTCGCTGGTGCAGGAGCAACTGCAAGGTCAGCTTGCATTGCGCGGCGAGCGCGAACTGGCGCTCCAGCGGGCACGCTCGGAACTCGAAGCGACCGAGCAGACCTTGCGCGCAACCGAACAGGAGCGCCTGGCCGCTGAACAGAATCTTGGACCGGCGCGCGAGCGCATCAATGAGCTGCGCCTGAAAGAACAGGAAGCGAGGCTGGCCGAGGAAAGCTTCGCGACACAACTCACCGAGGCGCAAGCCAACGAGGAGGAATTGTTGCCGCAGCTGGCAGACGGCGTGCGCGCGAGCAAACTGCAAGGAGAGATCAATCGGCTGAACGAGGACATCGCCGGCCTCGGCGCGGTCAACCTGGCCGCGCTGGACGAACTGGCCAGCGCGAGGGAACGCAAGAATTACCTCGATTCTCAATCGCAAGACTTGAGCGAAGCGGTGGAGACACTGGAGACGGCAATTCGCAAGATCGACCGCGAAACGCGCGAGCGACTGCAGGAGACGTTCGATACCGTAAATCGGCATTTCGGCGAAATGTTTCCTGCGCTGTTTGGTGGCGGAGAAGCCAAACTGCTGATGACAGGCGAGGAAATTCTGGACGCGGGTGTGCAGGTGATCGCGCGTCCGCCAGGCAAGCGCAATGCGTCCATCCATTTGCTATCGGGCGGGGAAAAGGCGCTGACGGCGCTTTCGCTGGTATTCTCGATGTTTCAGCTCAACCCGGCGCCGTTTTGCCTGTTGGACGAGGTCGACGCCCCGCTCGATGACAGCAACACGGAACGTTTCTGCGGATTGGTCAAGAAGATGGCTGCAAAAACCCAGTTCATGTTCATTACCCACAACAAGATCACCATGGAAATGGCGAACCAGTTGATCGGCGTGACCATGCAGGAGCAGGGCGTGTCGCGGGTAGTCGCGGTGGATGTCGACGAGGCATTGCGCATGCGCGAAGAGGCTGCGGCTTGAACCTGCGCCGCCCAATGCAGGCGGGGAGAAGCAAACAATGAGCGATCTGCAGATCGGTCTGGCGATGCTCGGGGTGGTAATCGTGGCCGGGGTGCTGGCGTTCAACTGGTGGCAGGAACGCCAGTTTCGGCAACGCGGAGAGCAGACCTTCGCCGGAGGCCACGCCGACGTGCTACTCGGTCAAGGCGGGGCGTCCGCCTCGGCCGGGCCGCTGCCGGAATCCCGCTCGCAACGCGATTTGGACGATTCGCGCATCGAGCCGAGAATGGAGCCTCTTCTGGAACCGCAGACAGACCCCCAGGAACAGGCGTCCATGCCGATGGCCGTCGGCATGGAACTCCCGCGCGAGGAAATCGATTACGTCGCGGAACTGCGCGCTGAACAATTCATCGCCCCGGCAAGTCTCGGCGGTCTGCTTCAGGAGTTGCCTGCCTTGACGCGCCGGCTTCGACTTGGCGGGTTGCATCACCCGTCAATGTCCTGGGAGACACTCAAGCCAACCGGTCGCTATACCTCGGTGCGGGTGGCCTTGCAGCTGGTGGACAGATCCGGTGCGGTCAATGAGCAACAGTTGCGCTCGTTCGCCGAAGCCGTCAGGAAGCTTGCCGCCTCGGCTGCGGCAGCCGTGGAAATTCCCGATGTCGCGCCGGCTCTCGAACACGCCGCCGCGCTCGATGAGTTCTGCGCCGATGTCGACGTGCTCGTGGGTATTAACGTGATCGCCAATAACGGCCAGTTATTCCATGGCACCAAGATCCGCGCCCTGGCTGAGGCCGCGGGTCTGCAGCTGCAAGCGAGCGGGGTATTCCACTTTCATGACGAGCAGGGCAATGCGTTATTCTCGGTCGACAACCAGCAGGCAGAGCCGTTCGTGGCGGATCGTATCCGCAATATCACGACCCCCGGCATTACTTTCCTGCTCGACGTGCCGCGTGTTGCCAATGGTCTGCGCGTTTTCGACAAGATGGTGGCGATGAGCCGCAATTTCGCCGATTCTCTCGACGGGACTCTGGCCGACGACAATCGCGCCTTGCTCAATGATGGCGGGCTCGAGCGCATCCGCGCACAGCTGCGCGCCATTTATGCGGCGATGGAGCAACGCGGCATCAGTGCCGGCAGCCCCCTGGCGTTACGTCTGTTTTCCTGATGGCAATACCGCGTGAGGCGGTCGAGCGCGCCGCCCGGTTGCGCCGCGAAATAGAACAAGCGAACTTCAGCTACTACGTTCAGGACGCGCCCGTCATACCGGACGCACAATACGATCGCCTTTTCCAGCAGCTGCAGTCCCTCGAAAAGCAGTATCCCGGCCTGGTTACGCCGGATTCGCCCACCCAGCGGGTCGGGGGCGAGGTGCGCACCGACCTGCAGAAAGTTCAGCATCGAGTGCCGATGCTCTCGATTCGAACCGAAACCGACTCCGCCAACGGCGCGCTGACATTTGATCAGCGCATGCGCCGCGAGCTCAAGCTCGGCCCCGATGATCCGCCGCTCGAATACTCCGCCGAACTCAAATTCGATGGCATCGCCATCAGCCTGCGCTACGAGAACGGAGTCCTGGTTCGCGCCGCGACCCGCGGCGACGGGCAGGTGGGCGAGGACGTGACATCGAATATCAAGACAATCCGCAGCGTGCCGCTGCGCCTGCTGGGTGAGCAATCGCCGGCGGTGCTGGAAGTGCGAGGTGAGATATTCATGCGCCGCGACGAGTTCGAGAAGCTCAACGAGCGCCAGCGTGCGGCTGCCGACAAGGTGTTCATCAATCCGCGTAACGCAGCCGCCGGGTTCGTGCGCCAGCTTGATTCTCGCATCACCGCGAGCCGGCCATTGGCGTGCTATGCCTACGGGCTGGGAGAGGTGGAAGGGTGGGCGCTGCCGGCAACTCAAAGCGCGATACTCGATGCCCTGCAGCAGTTCGGTCTGCCGGTGTCGCCCGAGCGTGCGGTCGCGAAGGGGCCGGATGAACTGTTGGCTTTTCACCTGCGCGTCGGCATGCAGCGCGATAAGCTGCCTTTCGATATCGATGGGGTCATCTACAAGATCAATCACCTCGCGTTGCAGGCGCGCCTCGGATTCGTCTCGCGCGAGCCGCGCTGGGCGGTCGCGCACAAGTTTCCCGCGCAGGAAGAGCAGACCAAAGTGCTCGGCATCGACATTCAGGTCGGCCGCACTGGCAAGCTGACGCCCGTAGGCAAGCTCGAGCCGGTGTTCGTTGGTGGGGTCACCGTCAGCAACGTGACGCTGCACAACGAGGATTTCGTGAGGAGCCTGGATTTGCGTGTCGGAGACGCCATAATCGTCCGTCGCGCAGGTGATGTGATTCCGCAAGTCGTCGCTGTGCGTGCGGAGCTGCGCGCTCCGGGAGCCACACAGTTTTCGATGCCGCCGAGCTGCCCGGTTTGCGGTTCGGAGGTCGTGCGCGAAGAAGGGGAGACCGACCACCGCTGCACTGCCGGACTGTACTGCCCGGCGCAACGCAAACAGGCGCTGTTACATTTTGCGGGGCGACGTGCGATGGATATCGAGGGGTTGGGAGAAAAACTCGTCGATCAGCTGGTGGATGCGGATCTGGTCAAGACGCCGGCAGACCTTTATCGCATCGACCTGGATACGCTGACCAGGCTCGAGCGCATGGCCGTGAAGTCCGCCAGTAATGTGCTCGCGGCCATCGACAAGAGCAAGCGAGCGACCCTGCCGCGATTCCTGTTTGCGCTGGGCATTCGAAATGTAGGTGAAACGACCGCCCGCGATCTGGCGCGTCATTTCGGAACGCTCGAAGCCATCTTGCAGGCGGACGAAGCGCAGTTGCAGCAGGCGCCGGATATCGGGCCGGTCGTGGCACAAAGCATCGCGCATTTTTTCGCCGAGCCGCACAATCGCGATGTTATTGCGCAAATTCGCGCAGCGGGGGTGCAGTGGAGTGAAACGCCGCCGGTGTTGCCCGTCGGGAAGTCGCCGGTTGCCGCCAAGACATTCGTGCTGACCGGCACGCTGCCGAATCTCACGCGGGAGCAGGCTACCGAGCGCATCGAAGCCAAGGGTGGCAAGGTGGCGGGAAGCGTGTCGAAAAAAACCGACTACGTTGTGGCAGGTGAGGACGCCGGCAGCAAACTGCAGAAGGCGCGGGAACTTGGCATCGTCATTCTGGACGAAGAAGGGTTGTTGGAGTTGCTTGAATAACCAGTATCGGCTACAACACGCGCTCGGCGAAAAGGTTTCGGCCGGTGCGGCAAGGAGAACACTTGAACAAGATCACGAAAGCAGTTTTTCCGGTTGCGGGCATGGGCACCCGGTTTCTTCCGGTGACCAAGGCCAGCCCGAAGGAGATGCTGCCGGTGGTGGACAAGCCGCTGATCCAGTATGCAGTGGAGGAAGCCGTCGCCGCGGGCATTACGCAGATGGTATTCATTACCGGGCGCAACAAGCGCGGCATCGAGGACCATTTCGACAAGGCTTACGAACTGGAAACCGAACTGGCCGCCCGCAACAAGCATGAAATGCTCGAACTCGTGCAGGGCATCCTGCCCAAGCATGTAAGTTGCATCTACGTGCGTCAGACCGAGGCGCTTGGATTGGGTCATGCCATCCTGTGCGCCCGGCCGGTAGTGGGCAATGAGCCGTTTGCCGTGATCCTCGCCGACGACCTTATCGATGGAAATCCCCCCGTCATGAAGCAGATGGTTGACGTCTATACCAGCGAACGTTGTTCCATTCTGGCGGTGCAAACCGTCGCGCGGGAAGAAACCGCGAGCTACGGCATTGTCAAGACCGAGGCGGGCGAGCGCGGCATGCACCGGATCACCGGCATCGTGGAAAAACCGAAACCCGAAGCGGCCCCCTCGACACTTGCCGTGGTCGGCCGCTATGTGCTGAATCCCGAGATCTTCGAACATCTGGAGCGGGTACAGCCAGGAAGCGGCGGTGAGATACAGTTGACCGATGGGATCGCGGCACTGCTCAATGAGCAGCGCGCCCTGGCTTATGAATTCCAGGGCGTGCGTTACGACTGCGGCTCCAAGCTGGGCTATCTGCAGGCCAATGTGCTGTTCGCCATGCGCCATCCGGAGATCTCCGAGGAGTTCTGTGAGTTTGTCGACTCGCTCAGGGCTCGCGAGAAAAGGACGAAAATCAGTGGCAAGTAAGGAAGACGCCTGGGGCTGGCTGCGTGGGGCCGATCTGTTGTTCGACGAAAATGAGGTCAATCGGACCGTGCGACGCATGGCGCTCGACATCACGGCGAAGCTTGCAGATTCGTTTCCTCTGGTGATGCCGGTGATGGGCGGCGCCGTGGTGTTCACGGGGCATTTGCTGCCATTGCTAAATTTTCCGCTGGAATTCGATTATCTGCATGTGTCGCGCTACGACGGCGCCATGCGAGGCGGCAAAATCCAGTGGAAAACCATGCCGCATGTCGATGTGCGCGGCCGTGTCGTGCTGGTGCTGGACGATATTCTCGACGAGGGCAATACCCTGGCGGCGATTCGCGACCACCTGCTCGGCGCGGGTGCCGCAGCGTTCTACGGCGCGGTGTTCGCGGATAAGCAAACGGGGCGGCCCAAACCGATCCACGCGGATTTCGTAGGCCTGAATGTGCCCAACCGCTATGTGTTCGGTTTCGGCATGGATGTGCATGAATCGTGGCGTAACCTGCCCGCGATTTACGCGCTGAAGTCGTGAGGAGAACGGGTTGCTCGGAATCATAGGCGGAACAGGACTGACGCAGTTGTCCAACCTGGAGGTGACGCACCGCCAGATCGTTCGCACGCCTTATGGCGACGCTTCGGGTGCGCTGACTTTCGGGAAGTTGAATGGGCGCGACGTCGTATTCCTGGCGCGCCACGGCTACGGTCATACCATCCCGCCCCATGAAGTCAACTATCGCGCAAATATCTGGGCGCTGCACGCTGAAGGGGCTTCGCGTGTGGTGTCGGTTGCTTCAGTAGGCGGCATCCAGTCCAGTCTGCGCCCCGGGACCCTGGCCATACCGCATCAGGTCCTTGATTACACCTGGGGCCGCCAACATACGTTCTTCGAGGGTCCGGATCAGCCCGTAACGCATATCGACTTTACTCATCCGTATTGCCCGCGATTGCGCGACAGCCTCCGCGAGGCGGCTGCGAACGCCAGCCAGCCCATCGTCGAGGGAGGGGTCTATGCGGCCACCCAAGGCCCGCGTCTCGAAACCGCTGCCGAGATCGACCGGCTGGAGCGGGATGGCGCCGACATGGTTGGCATGACCGGCATGCCGGAAGCGGCGCTCGCCAAGGAGATAGGCCTGCGCTATGCAGCGGTCGCCGTCGTGGTGAACTATGCGGCGGGACGCGGCGATAGCAAGCAGGCCATTCATCTGGAACAGATCAACGCCGTGTTGCAGGCTTCCATGGTGAAAGTGCGGTCGTTGCTGGAAGAGTTGGTGCAGAACGATGATTAAACCCGTATTGCGAATGGGCGATCCCTTGTTGTTTGCGCGCGCCGAGCCTGTGGTGCAATTCGACACGCCGCAGTTGCGTGACTTGTTGCAGGACATGGACGATACGATGCGCTCGAAAAATGGCGCGGGTATCGCTGCACCGCAGATCGGCGTGAGTCTGCAGGTGGTGATATTCGGCGTGGGGGCGAATCCCCGTTATCCGGACGCGGAGCAGGTACCCTTTACCGTGTTGATCAATCCGTCATTGGAGCCTCTCGGCACCGATATGGAGGAAGGGTGGGAGGGTTGTCTGTCGGTGCCGGGCATGCGCGGCATGGTGCCCCGCTACCGGCAATTACGCTATCGCGGGTTCGATCAGTTGGGCAATGCGATCGATCGCACGGTGACTGGATTTCACGCCCGGGTGGTGCAGCACGAAACCGACCATCTTTTCGGTATCCTCTATCCGATGCGCATCCGGGATCTACGGCGATTCGGGTTCAACGAGGAATTGTTCCCAGGGGAGCAGATTACGGACGAGTAGCGGCGCAAGCAATGCGTGGTGCAGCTTACGGCTGCAATTCCTGCATCAGTTCGGTTTCCAGTCGAACGACCTTTCGGGTGTCGCGCAGCGCTTCTCCGCTGATGAGAAAGGTATCTTCGGCGCGTTCACCAAGCGTATTGATCTTCGCGGTGTAAAGATTGATGTCGTAATTATCCAGCACGCGGGCGATACGGTAGAGCAACCCCGGGCGATCGCCAGCCACCACGTTCAAATAGTGGAAAGCGCCTTTCTCATCCGGGCGCAAATGTACTTCGGGCGTCATCGGCACGTACTTGACCTGGCGCGATGGCCTGCCTTTGGACGGTGAGGGTAGAGCCCCGTGAGCGCGCAGTTGCGTCTGCAATTCGTGCTCGATATAGCTGATGAGGTCGCGGTAATGCAACGTGGAGTGCGCAGGATCCAGCACCTGGAAACTGTCCAGCGCATAGCCGTGGCGCGTGGTGTAGATCTTGGCTTCGACGATGCTGAAGCTGATGCTCTGAAAGAAACCGCAAATGCGCGCGAACAATGATTTCTCGTCGCGCGCGTAGATCATGACCTGCAACCCCTCGCCCACGGAGGACAGGCGCGCCTTCACGATGGCCTCGGAGGTTTCGGCACGATAATTGAGCAGCCGCGTGTGCCATACAATCTCCTGTTCGTCGTGGCGCAGAAAATAGCTGTCGTCGAGCTTACTCCAGAACGCGCGCGGGGCGTCATCGGGAATGGCATAGGCACGCAGCTTGACCAGCGCCCGCTCCTGGCGCGCTTGCAGCGTGTTATCCGCCGCGACCGTGCCCGGGTTAAGCAACCTGCGTGCGGAGCGGAAAAGGTCTTCGAGAAGCTTGCCTTTCCACGCATTCCAGACTTTCGGACTGGTGCCGCGGATATCTGCCACAGTCAGCAGGTAAAGTGCGATAAGGCGCCGCTCTGTGCCGACTTTGTCGGCGAAGGCGCGGATCACGTCGGCGTCGGCCAGGTCTTGCTTCTGCGCCGTAGCGGACATCATCAGGTGCTGCTCGACCAGCCAGGTGACGAGTTCGGTATCTTGCCGGGTCAGGCCGTGTAAGCGGCAGAAACGAGTAGCGTCGGCCATGCCAAGCGTGGAATGGTCGCCGCCGCGGCCCTTTGCAATATCGTGGAACAGGCCCGCCAGATACAGAACTTCGATGCGCTCGAACTCGGCAATCAGACGGCTGCAAAGCGGATACTCGTGCGCCATCTCGGGAACAGCAAAACGCCGCAGGTTGCGCACGACCATCAGGATATGCTCATCCACTGTGTATACATGAAACAGGTCGTGTTGCATGCGTCCCACAATGCGGCCGAAAGCGGGAAGGTAACGCCCGAGGATTCCGTACTGATTCATCCTGCGCAGCGTATGGGTGATGCCCGAGGGACGGCGCAGGATTTCCATGAATCGCGCGCGGTTCTCCGGGCTTCGGCGGAAGGCCGCGTCAATGCGGTCGCGAGCGTGCCATAACGCACGCATGGTCGGCACCGCGAAGCCCTTGAGTTCGGGGTGATCCTGCAGCAGCAGAAAGGCTTCCAGTATGGCCGCGGGTTCGCGCTGAAACAGTCCAGGGCTCGCTTCCAGTAATTCGGCATTCACGCGGAACCGCTCGTTTAGCAGGCGGGGTTCGGCCGCAGGGACCGGGAAGACACGCCGCCGGAGGTTTTGCAGAACGATGGTATTGAGCAGCTGAACGGCCTTGGCAGTCGTATAGAACTGCTGCATCAATTGCTCGCTGGCGCGCCGCGCGTGTGTATCGGCCAGCCCATACTGCTTGGCAAGCGCGGCCTGATAATCAAACAGCAGGCGATCTTCGCGCCGGTTCGTGAGGTAATGCAACCTGATGCGCAGCGCAGCGAGAGTGGCCTCGTGGCGCTTGAGCTGCCGCACTTCTTCGCGCGTCAGGATTTTCTGTCGGGCGAGGTCCAGCCAGCTCGCGCCCAGGCCGGCCGCGCCGCTTATCCAGAGAATATTCTGCAGATCGCGCAATCCTCCGGGGCTTTCCTTGATGTTAGGTTCGAGGTTATAGGCAGTGTCGTTGAACCGCGTATGGCGCTGTTGCTGCTCCAGCAGTTTCGCCTCGACGAAGTAGGGGACATCCAGATCCTCAATGATTGCAGCGGCGAAGCGCTGGTACTGCGCGCGATTGCCGGCGATAAGTCTGGATTCGAGCAGCGTGGTTTGCACCGTCACGTCGCGTTTCGCTTCGTTCTGGCATTCTTTGACTGTGCGCACGCTGTGGCCGATTTCGAGACCGATGTCCCACAGGGCACCGACCAGTCCTTCCACCCCCGCGCGCAGCTTCTCGTCGGTATGCTCGGGAAGCAATACCAGCACGTCAACGTCGGAATAGGGATAGAGCAGGCCCCGGCCATACCCTCCTACTGCGATCAACGCGAGTTCGTCGGACAGCCCGGTCTCGCGCCAGATCGCCTGCAGCGCTCTGTCCACTAGAGCACATTGATGCTGTAGGGCTCGCGAGGCATCGGGCTTCACCGCGAAGGCGGCTTTCAGCGCATCGCGTCCGCTGCCGAGCGTCTGGCGCCAATCCATCACTTTGGTGAACAACGCAGTGTCCCGTGGACGGGGGATCCCCGCGGACGCCATCAGCTGATGAACTGCGGCGGAGGCGGTGCGCCTGGCGAAATTGTCAGCACTTCGAAACCGCTCGAGGTCACCAGCACCGTGTGTTCCCATTGCGCCGAAAGCGAATGGTCTTTGGTGACCACAGTCCAGCCATCAGCGAGTTGACGAATGCCGGCCTTGCCGGCATTGATCATGGGTTCGACGGTAAAAATCATTCCCGCCTGAAGTTTGATCCCCGTGCCAGCACGCCCGTAGTGCAGAACCTGCGGCTCCTCATGAAATTTCTTGCCGATTCCATGTCCGCAGAATTCGCGCACGATGGAAAATCCATGGTCTTCGGCATGAGCCTGGATCACCTCGCCGATATCGCCGAGGTAGGCGCCATGGCGAACCGCCTGAATGCCACGCCACATGCACTCGTAGGTGATCTCCGCCAGCCGGCGCGCCTGGATCGAGGGTTCGCCGACATAGAACATGCGGCTGGTGTCGCCGTGAAATCCATCCTTGATAACGGTGATATCGATGTTCACAACGTCGCCGGGTTTAAGCTTTTTCGCACCGGGTACCCCATGGCAGACGACATGATTCACCGAAGTACAGATCGATTTCGGATAGGGCTGATAGCCCGGGGGCGCATAGTTCAGCGGCGCCGGAATCGTGTGTTGCACATTCACCATGTAGTCGTGGCAAAGCGCATCGAGTTCTTCCGTCGTGACGTTGGGGCGCACATGCGGCGCGATGAAATCCAGCACTTCGGCGGCGAGACGGCCCGCCACGCGCATTTTCTCGATTTCCTCGGGGGTTTTGATTTCGACAGACATGATCGGACCAGGATTTGTGCGCGCAATGATAACACTCGCGTGCCACACGCTTTTGCTCCCATGAAGCGCCAGAATAGGGTCGATCGCGCGACAATCAACTTGAGCGCGGCCCGGCTACAGTGGCCGGCGTCCTACATGACGGGAATCCGTTGCGGGTAGGGCGGGTGTCGGCGCGTGCGCCGACTATGCGCAGCGCGTCAGTGTTTGGCCCTGGCCATTTCCCATTCCAGATGTTCGGCATAGGCCGCGGGTGACATGACTTTGATGCACGCGCGCACGTCGGACAACTGCAACAGACGATGCCGGCCAGGGAAGCCAGACTTCGGCGGATCCGTGGGTTCCCAGTCATCGATAACCCAAAACATCCAGCACACGCCCAACGCGGTGTTTTCAAGCAAAAGTACGCGCGGTCCCGGCTGCCAGTCGATACGGTTGTGTCCGATCTGCAAACCGGGCGCTTCGATCGTGTTGCTTTGGAAACTGAGTTCGTCGAAGTAGCCCAGGACCTCGTTGTAAATGCTGACCTGGGTGATGAAATCAGTGCCGAGCTGGCGGATGTAATGAGTCCAACCCTCGGGCGCACACGCCAGGATATCTTCCTCCACAGGAAAATCCACGGGATGCCGTTGGGAACCTACCCCCCGCGGGGCCGCACCTGCCGCTTTGGTGGTTTTCATGTGCAGATCTCAAGATCGATGGTGCTGACGGCCGGCCTTTGGAAACCAAAGTTCCGGGTTAGTCCCTGTCGCGCACTGGTCCATATCCGCCTCATCTACGGTTCCTACGTGCTTGGGAAATCCGCTTCCAAGGGGAAACTGCTGCAGGCGGAACCCCGGGCGCACATCAAAGTGACGTGCAACTGCACTGCCCTCGGACCCGTATGGAGTCTGTCAGTGCGACGGACTCGCGGTCGTTACCCTCGCCGTGTAAACAACTTGCGATGATCCGCCGGCGCGAGCCTGTTTTGTCTTCGACGCCTTATGCGCCTTTTGCTCTCTGTGCGAACAGTCCAGTCACATTGGTGCCACTCGGGACACCTTGGCAAAAATGATCGGCACACCTTATCAAAATGTCGGACTTGCGCCGCTTGGGCGCAGTTTATCACATAGAAAAACCGTGTATCGTTTGACCTCAAAAAATATCACCCAGCTCTTCTCTCGTTGGCTATGGGATGGCAAAATCGGAATGGCGGAAGTAATCCCAGTATCACAAAGCCATGTTTGCGGCGCTGCCCGGTATGGGTTAATATGCGCGCCTTTCGATTGCGCTATGGATCGAAAGACAATCCTTCAAGAGTGAAGATTCCCTGATAGCTCAGTTGGTAGAGCGACGGACTGTTAATCCGCAGGTCCCTGGTTCGAGCCCAGGTCGGGGAGCCAACCCTTCAGACGTTTTGATACATCTCGTGGCCGTTAGTTTCTAGATCCTGGCCTCCTCCGAGCAACATACAAAGTCACAAAGTTCCTACCGCATCGGCGCCTTGCCGAGCCTTTGCGGCGCCCCTTGGGGGGTGCCCGACCGCCCGTAGTCCGAACGGAGGAGCCCCCCGGCACCGTGATCGCGCCCCGGATTTCAGACCGAGCCTTCCGGCCCGGCGGGCGCGACGCTGATATTGGGACTGGGCAAATCCGAGTGTGTTTGCCGGTCGACCTCAGGGATGATCTTGCTCTGCCCTCATCGCGTACGGCGCGTATCGCAATCACGCTATGATCTCGCTGTGGCTCGCATGACAACCCCCAGGACTGCCTCCCCTTGCCGGCCACCGGTACGTCAGCCCCACCTGGCCCCGAAGGGGATTCTTTGATGCCGCAGGATCGTGCA
>CBDDRM010000071.1:0-26070 GCA_965233135.1 uncultured bacterium
AGATCAACCGCTCGGGCGGCAACGCCGGCGCCTGTCATGGCCAGATGTACAACATGGGCACCTTACTGCGCCACGGTTCGGACGCGCAGAAGCGCGAATATCTGCCGAAAATCGCCAGCGGCGCGCTGCGATTGCAGTCCATGGGCGTGACCGAACCGAGTACCGGAACCGACACCACGCGGATCAAAACGATGGCGATGAAAAAAGGCGACCGCTATGTGGTCAACGGCCAGAAAGTCTGGATTTCGCGCATCCAGCACTCGGACCTGATGATCCTGCTCGCGCGCACGACACCGCTGGCGGAGGTGCAGAAAAAATCCGAAGGCATGTCGATTTTCATCGTTGACCTGCATGATGCGCTGAAGAAGGGCCTGACCGTGCGGCCGATCCGCAACATGGTCAACCATGAAACCAACGAACTGTTCTTCGATAATCTGGAGATTCCGGCGGCGAATCTGATCGGCGAGGAAGGCAAGGGCTTTCGCTATATCCTCGACGGCCTGAATGCCGAGCGCACGCTGATTGCCGCGGAGTGCATCGGCGACGGTTACTGGTTCATCGACCGGGTCACGAAGTATGTCAGGGACCGCGTCGTGTTCGGCCGACCCATCGGGCAGAACCAGGGCGTGCAGTTTCCGATCGCCGAGTCTTACATCGAAGTCGAAGCCGCCAACCTGATGCGCTGGAAAGCCTGCGCGTTGTTTGATGCGCACCAGGCCTGCGGGGCCGAGGCCAATATGGCGAAATACCTTGCCGCCAAGGCGTCATGGGAAGCGGCCAATGCCTGCCTGCAATTTCACGGTGGTTTCGGGTTCGCGGCCGAATACGACGTCGAGCGCAAGTTCCGCGAGACGCGCCTGTATCAAGTGGCGCCGATCTCGACCAACCTGATCTTGTCGTATATAGCCGAGCATATCCTCGGCCTGCCGCGCTCGTTCTGATCGAGCCTCGAATCGCCGCGGAGGGTCGCCACTGGCGCTGGTCAATGGCCTTGACCTGGCCTCATACTATGCCCCATGAGAGCTGGACTATGACATTGGGGAATGCCACGGCATCGCGGCGCCTCCTGGCGAGAACAGGCTTGGCTCTCGCCGGACTGGTAGCGGTTGCGGTCATTGGATTTGGCTTGATGTTCTGGATCGGCGGAAATGATGTCAACAATTTCTGCCAGGAGGCCCAGCCGGGACTCCCCATCTCGGAATTGCCCGCCTTGGCCGTCAAGCACAACGTGCGGATCAAGCCGGGACTGCGCGATACTTCCGGCGCACGGACCTTCGTGGTTCATACCCCGCGCTCGTATGGCCGGCATACGTGTACCGTACGGCATGACGATAAAGCGGTACTGGATCGGCAAGTCAATTACGCCGATTAAGGCAGTTGCCAATCCTGCTGGGGCGCCCTGGCACGCTATCGAATGTCTTGCGGTTTCCTTTGCTTCTTGAAAGGTGAGCCCGAATACCGCTTCGCGCAGCAAGCGCCGCCTTACTGGACGGTGCGGATAGTCGTGATGGACGAGGGACTCGATCCCGCCGCCACGGGTGCGCCCAACGCGGTCAAAGCGCCCGTAGTGGCATTGATCGTGTAGCTCGTTATATTGTTGGACTCTTGATTCTGAACATAGGCGAACCGGCCGGAGGGATCAACGCTGACCGAAAATGGACCCGAACCCGCTGGAACGGGTGCGCCCACAGCAGTCAAGGCTCCGGTGGCTGCATTTATGGTGTAGGCCGAGACATCGTTGGAACTTGCATTCGCGGAGTACACAAACCTGCCACTCGGGTCCACGGCGATACCGGCGGGCTGTGCGCCCGATGCGGTCGAAGCCACGAAGGTTAAGGCACCCGTGGTGGGATTGATGGCGTAGGCCGAGACGGTGTTGCCCCAACCTTCATTCGAGACATAGGCGAACTTGCCGCTCGGTTCCATGCTGATGCGGGTGGGATAAGGACTCGCGTCGATTGCGCTCGCAAAGGCCAAGGCGCCAGTCGCAGCATCGATGGTAAAGGTAGAGATGTCACCACAACAGAAGAAGTCAGACTTCACCACATAGGCGAACCTGCCGCTCGGGTGTACCGTAAGGGAGGAAGGGGGGGCTTGAATAAATCCCGCCGCCACCGGCGCACCCACTGGAGTCAAGGCGCCGCTGGCGGCATCGATGCTATAGGTCCAGACGTCGACAGAACCGAAGTTCAACACATAGGCAAACTTGCCGCTCGGGTGAACGGCGATAAATCCGGGACCGTTTCCCGCCGCCGCGGGCGTACCCACTGGAGTCAACGCGCCGCTGGTGGCATTGATACTGTAGGTAGAAATATCGTTGGACCCGGCATTTGCCACATACGCGAACTTGCCGCTCGGGCCGACAGCGACATCACCCGGACCCGAGCCGGCCGCCACCGGCGCGCCCACCGGAGTCAAGGCGCCGCTGGCGGCATCGATCCTGTAGGTCCAGACGTCGTTGGAGAAGCGATTCGTGACATATGCGAAATAGCGCGTGGTAGCGGATGGAGTCGTGACTGGTGGAGTGTTACTCGGCGGCGCGGCGGTCGAGCCTCCGCCGCCTTCACCACCACCGCATGCCGTGAGCGTTGCAATAAGAAACAGGGAACTTCCAAGCAGCCCGAGTCTGTTGTTCATGCTATCTCCTTCGAGGGTAGCGAGCTTGGGCACTCGTTGGTAGCTATTGCATGTAGCCAGTAAATGTCGCCGATCTCACCGGCAAGTGGGTATAACTTGGAGGTCCCCTCCCCCGCGATGTTCGCGTCATAGTCCTAAACGATCAGGGACAGCGAAAATGGATTGGGGCGACTCACTGATTTTGCGCATTGGCGAGTACTGATGACCTCGCTTTGTGGCTGCCTGGATGGGACGCCGAAGGTTTGAAGGCGAGGCGTGCATTCGGCGAATGGAGGCCACTTTCCGCTCTCCAGGGCTGGATCAATTATCGCAAGGTGCCGCCGTATGGCAGAGAACGAAATTCAGTGCTGGTTGCTGCGACACTAAATGTCGGCTATGGGTCGGTTCCGGCCATCAGACGCCGGAGACTGATCAACAATCCAATACCGATTGGTCGTGTCCGAATCTACATGCTTCAGGACGGGTGAATGACGCCCTTCCCGGAAGTCTGGTGATCGAACAGCTGGTAAGCCTCCTCGGCTTGTTCGAGCTTCCACTTGTGCGTGAACAACCGGTCGATATCGATGCCGCGATCGGCGATGTAACGCGCGCAATCGGCCTGGCCGACGGTGGAGAATGTCCACGATCCGATCAAGGTGACCTGCCGGCGCAGCAAATCGCTGCTGACGTCGAGGGTGACGCTGTCGCCTTCGCCCACGAAGCAGGCTTTGCCCCAGGTGCGCACGCAGCGCACCGCCTGCGCCCGGGCCTGCGGCGACGACGAGGCATCGAGCGAAGCATGCGCGCCGCGGCCATGCGTGACGTCGCGGATCGCCTGCACGACGTTTTCCGTCTTGGCCGGATTGATCAGCACGTCGGCGCCGAACTGCTTGGCGCGTGTCAGCCGCTCTTCGCTGGTATCGAGCGCGATCACGCGCGCTCCCATGTGCGAGGCGAGCAGGGTGGCCGATAAACCCACCGGACCCTGCCCGAAGACGGCAATCGTGTGATTGCCTTGCAGGTCGAGCCGGTGCAGCGCGCCCCAGGCCGTGCCGGTGCCGCAGGAAATCGCGGCGCCGGCATCGAATGACAATTCCTCGGGCAACGGTACCAGTGTGCGCGCCGGACATTTCATGTAGCGCGCATGCGCGCCATGGCCGGTGGCGCCATAGACCTCCTTGACGCCCTCAACGCAAAGCTGCATCCAGCCCGTCGAGCAATGTTCGCATACTCCGCAGCCACGGTAATGGTGCTGCATTACGCGCATGCCGACGTGCGCCTGGTTTTCCGGCACGTTCGGCCCCACCGCCACCACGACCCCGCAGGGCTCATGTCCTGCAATCACCGGGCCGGTCAGTTTGCCCAGACCCAGAGAGGACGCGCCGCCGACGGCGCGGTAGAACTTCAGGTCGCTGCCGCACATGCCGGACGCCTTGATCTCGAGCACGACTTCGCCCGAACCCGGCGTCGGATCCGGGAAATCGAGAAACTGGACCTTGCGTTCGCCGGGAAATACGACTGCCTTCATGGGTGTCCCCTCCAGAAATTCTTGTCGTTCCTGTCGCTGCAACTGATGTCAAAGGATACAGCCTCGAGTCCGCAAGGTTTCGTCCACCCAGCGTCGATCGACACTGCCTTTTGCGATGCTATCCAGCAGGGTCCGCTCTTTTGCAAGCAGCGCCTCCACCGCGGCAAGGACCGCGGAGGCCTGCGCAACCGGCACGATCACCAAGCCGTCGGCATCGCCTACGACGATGTCGCCCGGATGTACTACCGTGCCGCCGATTCCAACCGGAATGTTGATTTCTCCGGGCCCCTCACGCGTCGGGCCGCGAGGGGAAATCCAGCGTGCATACACCGGCAGATCGCGTTTCGCGAGTTCTTCGATATCGCGCACGGCCCCGTCGATGACAAATCCTCCCACGCCGCGGGTCAGCGCGTAACTGGTCATGATGTCGCCGATGAGTGCCGCGTCGCTCGCACCGCCCCCATCGACGACGATGACGTCGCCCGGCAGGGCGAGGTCGATGGCCTTGTGCACGAGCAGGTTGTCCCCGGGCGCGGTGCGCACCGTCAGCGCGGGACCGCATAACTTCGCTGAGCGGTGGCGGGGTTGCAATGCGCCCGATACATTGTGTGAGCGTCCCATGCTGTCGCACAGGTTCGATGTGGCATGTTGCGCCAGAGCGGCAACAAGCTCTTTGGCCGGGCGGGGCGCGGCAGGCAGTACGCGAAAGCCGAGGGTCATGATTTGGGCGGCGGTTAGAGAGAGTTGAGAAAGCGGATCAGGGCCACGCGCTCGTCGCGGCTGAACTCGCGGAACACTTCGCGCGAGGCGGCGGCTTCTCCGCCATGCCACAGGATCGCTTCGGTTAGCGTGCGGGCACGCCCATCGTGCAGGAAAGCATTTGCGCCATTCACTGTAGCCGACAGTCCGATGCCCCACAGCGGCGGCGTGCGCCAGTCATTGCCGCCCGCCAGAAAATCCGGCCGCCCGTCGGACAGCCCCTCGCCCATGTCGTGCAGAAGCATGTCGGTATAGGGCTGGATCGTCTGGCGGGCGAGCTGCGGCAGCATTGCCGATTCACCGGTTTGCAATTCAGGCACATGGCACACAGCGCAATGCGCCCGCGCGAACAATCGTTCGCCGCGTTGCACCTGCGCATCATGGAGCAGTCTGCGCATGGGAACGGTCAAGGCGCGGATATACAGTTCGGTCGCATCGAGCCGTAATTTCGTGATTTCCGGTTTGCCAGCCACCATCTGCTCTTTGCAGACGGTCTGCACGGGCGGACAGTTCTGATCCGGATAAACCGGCGAACTCAAGCCGACGTCGTTGAAGAAAGCGTTGGCCACCTGTTCACGCAGGCTGCCATGATTGGCCTTGAGGCCGAAGCGGCCCAGCACCATCTTGCCCTGGCTCTCGTCCCACACGCGATTGACCTTGCCCTGGATGCCAGCGACGGGCGCGCGCGCGGACAACGCGACGATCGTATCTTCCGGCACGGCCTCCAGCAGGCCCAGTCCCACCAGCGGCGGCGCGAGCCGCGGGCCGATCATTGCATTCGCGTCCAACGCGGCATAGGCAAGCTGCGTGATCTCAATGCGCGGAGAGCGCAATGTCACCCTTTCGCCATCGTTGAATGTAGCCTCATGTTCGCGCCATTCAATCCTGAACTGGCCTTCGGCGGGCACCACGCCCTTGACGCCGAATACCTGCAGTTGATCGCCGTAATCCGGGTGCGGCAATGGGCCGCCGTGCGGACCTCGGCCTTTGATGCTCACGCGAAGGACCAGATTCGGTGCCGGCTCGTGTGGAACCGTGATGTGATGATCGCGCACTTCGCCTTCGGCCCCGGCCTTGGTCTCGTGCGCCGTTGACGGCGCTATTCCCCGGCCATTGTTGGCATGGCAGGTGGTGCAGGCCTGGGCGTTGGACGTCGGCCCGCGTCCGAACTCGGCGTTCTCGAACCAGAAAAACGCCCAGCGGTTGTTGAACATCTTATGGCCCAGCGCAAACAGCTCGGCCTGTTTTGCGTTCAGCGTGGCGGCCGGCTGCATGTAGGCCGTCTGCCCGGCATCGTGGTTGCTGAAGCTGCCGCCCGACAAGGCTTGTGCGGACACTTCGTCGATGGACTGTTGCAATGCCGTTGCCGGCATCATCTGTTGCAATGCCGTTGCCGGCATCATCAGCAACACTGCTGCAACCAAGACGGGTGTCACGGATCTACGCATCTCAACAAGATTCGAAAACTTGATCATTTGATCTGCGAGCTTCCCGCCGGCGCGTACCTGCAGCCCCACGATCAGAGCGGCGGCAATTCCACGCCAATCTGCTCGAGAATGCCTCTCGGCGCGCCCCCCACGAATGGCTCGGGAAAAATGATGGTCAACTTGTCGTCCGCCACGCGATAGTAGAAATAGTGCTCGGGGATGCGCACCGTCTTGCCGGTCGGCGGGATCGGCTCCATGCCGGGCATGGCCCAGGTGCCGGTGTGGGTGCCGCCCTGGTTCCATTTGACGGCGAAGTTGCCCTGTCCGCGATCCTCGATGCGGTCGTACCTGTAATTCCAGTCGGGGAAACCGGTGTAAAGCGCTGTGAGCATTTTCAGCGCCGGCTCCTTGTCGAGGATGCGCGTGGCCGAGATGAACTTCAGGTCAGCCGCCATGGTCCCGGCTATTTTTGCGATGTCGTGGGTGCGCAGGCCTTCCATATAGGTCAGCAGCACGCGGGGAATCTCCCTGCCCATTTACAATCCTTCTTATCGATGAGGGTTTCCGGGCATTACCATACCGCAACCCCAAACAGGTTTGCGTGAAATTTGAGCAGGAGCGCGTACGCGAGCAGTCCTGTCAGGAGGGCAGCAATATCACCGATAACCGGTCCGCGATGGGAGCTTGGGTGCACGCCTCGCCGGGTTTGCGACCACATCGCGTACAGCGCATACAGGCCGAACGAGCCAAACAACAAGAGGCCTGCAAGATCGCCATTGGAAAGCAGGTGCACCAGGGCCCAGAGCGTCACGGCCCACAGCATCGGGTGGGCGGTAAACCGTTTGAAGTTGCCCGGAATATACGCGCCCGCCAGGAGCACCATCGCGAACGGCATGAACCATCGCGCAGCATAAGGTCCCCATTCGGGCGGTTCCCAGAGCGGCGTCATCGGTGCCCTGCCCATGCCGATCACGATCAGGATGAACCCCGCCAGGGTCAGCACCGAGTAGGCACCCTTGTACGCACCCTCGCCGATTCGGGCGATCATGCGCGCACGCGGCTCGCGCAGACTCGTGAAAACATGCGCGCCGAAAAACAACACCAGACCAGCAATCAGCCAGATCATGATTCTCCCTCCTTTGCATTGGCCGCACCCGGCCCCATCATCCTTTACCCGGCCGTACCAGGACTTCGCGCACCTGCAAGCCGATGCCGAACAGCAGCAAGACCAATCCGCTCCAGGCGATCCAGGTTCGCGGCTTTTCCACGTCCGTGTAGAGCTGCAACCCGATACTGGACACGCTCAGCGCGGGGCTGCCGACTTCCTCGACCAGGAGCAGGTAAGCATCGGGATAAAGAATTTCCAGGCGATCCAGCGTCACCTTGACCTTGCCACTGCCTTTGACCTGGATGCTTCGCTCCACCACCCCCAGATCGCCTTGTGTGAGACTCACCTGATAGGCATTGGTCGCATCGGCAGGCCCATCCGCGACGTTGAACTCGAATCGAAGTCGATAGCCGTTGTTCGCCGGCGAGAGCTCGAGCGGGATCGGCTTGTAGGCGAGGCCGCCGCGCACGCGCAGGATCGAACCGTCAGGTAGCGGCCACCGGCTCGCGCGTTCCGTAAGCGTAAAGGTTTTGCCGGGTCGTCCGCTCAGATACTCGGTGAAAGCGAAATAGCCGGGGCCCAGCAACAGCCCCAGCACGATGAGCAGCAGGGCCTGGGGTTTCATGCGCTGACCGGCGCAATGATCCGGTTTGTCATTGGCATATGAGCCGATTATCTTCCGCGGTCGTGTCCGATGGGAAATATTCGTTCGATATGCTGTCCAATAGTCAATGGCCCTCGGAAAAGGAACGATCATGACCCGCCTGACGCAACAGATCGCGAGAGTATTGTCGCTGGCGTTGGTGTTGTTCTGCACTACGGCTGGCGCCGCGCAGGTCACCATCCTGGCCCCGGGCCAGCATGATACGGTCCACAACAATGCCGGCACCATGGCCGTTGCGCTCAAAGTCGATCCGCCGCTCGATCCGGATGAAGGGACCGCAATTCGCATCCTGCTGGATGGCAAGCCGGTTACGCCGGATTCCACCGACCTGAGCTACGTACTGCAGGGCGTCGACCGCGGGGAGCATTACCTGCAGGCACTCGTCGTCGATAGTCTGGGTCAGACCCTGTCGGTTTCGGACACGGTGTTTTTCACTATGTGGCAGGCGTCCAGACTCAATCCCGCCAGCAAGAACAAGCCATAGGGTTCAGCCGGCTGCCGCCGCGCCCAGCGGCGTGCCGCCATAGCGGCGATCGACGAAGGCTACGATGTCCGGATCCATGTCGCGCTCGGGCACCGGGTCTTTGGCAAAGTATCCATAGCGGTCCTCGCCGCGCACCAGGGTCGCGGAGTTCATGTCCCCGCGCTGTTTCACGTACGGCGCCACGTAGCGGATCGCATAGCCCATGCGTCGTCCGGGCGAGCGGTTGGGCGGCGATCCGTGCAGGATCTTGATGTGATGCAGCGACATCTCGCCCTGCGCCAGCGTGATGTCGACGGCGTTCGCTTCGTCGACATCCTCGGCCAGTTCCTCGTGTGTGAAGAGCATGTTCGCGCTGTCCGTGGCGGATTTGCGGTGCGACAGCGACGGCATGGTCTGACTGCCCGGGATCACGCGCATCGCGCCGTTCTCGATGGTGCTCGGGTAAAGCGCAATCCACGCGGACACGACATCATCCGGTTCCAGGCCCCAGTAATAGGAATCCTGGTGCCAGGCGACAAAGCCAGGATCGTTGCCTTCCTTGACGAACAGGCTCGAACCCCAACACAGAATGTCCGGGCCGAGTATGGATTGCACCGCGTCCAGGATCTTAGGATGGAAGATCAGATCGTACAGGCGGGTAAGCTTGAGGTGCCCCTTGTTGCGGACCACGTGCCCCGCGGCCAGGCCCGTGCGGCGTTCGAAGTCTTCAATCGCTTGCCGGTAGTCCAGAGCTTCCGCGTGGGTCAGCGCCGGTACGGGAAATACATAGCCGCATTGACGGTATTGGGCAACCTGGGCCGGGTTCAACGTGTTGGGCATGCTCGTTCTCCATGTGCGCGACTTGCGCGCAATTGTAGTGCCTCGCATGATCTGCGCGAACCACTATCCACGAATGCCCGGCTCGCATACCATCTGCCCGGTCGCGCGGCTGCGCTTGGGGGAGGACCGGATCAATGCGAGGCGTGAAGTTCGCGCTGAGGGTAGGAATGGCGTTGGCAATGCTTGCGGCCGCCGCAGGCTACGCCGACGATTCGCTGTTCGACGTGGTCATCGAACAAGGCCGCGTCATGGACCCGGAGTCGGGACTGGATGGGGTACGCAACATCGGCATTGCCGGTGGCGTCGTGCGTGGGATCAGCACCGGCCCGCTGAGAGGGCGGCGCACCATAGACGCCAGAGGGCTGGTGGTGGCGCCGGGCTTCATCGACCTGCACTGGCACGGCACGAAACCGCAGAGTCATCTCTACCAGGCGATGGACGGGGTGACTGCCTCGTTTGAACTGGAAATCGGCGTGGCCGACATAGACGGCTGGTACGCAGAACGCGAAGGCCGCGAGCCGATTCACTATGGCGCGGCCATCGGCTTCGTGCCAGTGCGCATGCAAGTCAAGAACGACGACGGTGAGTTTTTGCCCAAAGGCGCCGGCGCCAAGGGCGAGGTCAACGATCAGGAACTCTCGCAGATCAAGCGGCACATTGCACACGGGCTGCAGCGAGGCGCCGTGGCGGTGGGCATGGGCATCGTCTATACGCCTGCTGCGACCGAGTGGGAGCTTCTGGAGATCTTCCGGATCGCGGCGGCGTACGATGCTTTCACACATGTGCATGTGCGCGGGGCATCGAGCGCGGCGGGCGCGGGCGCGGACCGCGAGCGCGGACTGCTGGAGGTCATAGCGCTGTCGGCGGTAAGCGGGGCGGGGGTGCACATTGCGCATATCCAGAGCAGCGGTCAGGCCTCCACGCCGCGCATGCTCGAGATCATCGCGCAGGCGCGCGCCCGGGGCGTGGACATCACGACCGAGTGTTACCCCTATACCGCAGGGGCGACGCGCATCGAATCGATTCTGTTCGACACCTGGTATGACAAGCCCGAAGCCGAGTACCAGAAGTTGCAATGGGCGGCGAGCGGCGAACGTCTCACGGCCCGGACTTTCAGAAAATATCGCGAGCAAGGCGGCCTGGTACTGATCCATGCCAATACCGAGGAAATCGTTACCGCGGCGGTAGCGAGCCCGCTGACCATGATCGCAAGCGACGGATTCGATGTAGCCGAAGGGCAAGGCCATCCGCGCTCGGCAGGAACGTTTTCCCGTGTGCTCGGACGCTACGTGCGCGAGCGCGGCGTCATCGGTCTCATGGAAGGGCTGCGCAAGATGACACTCATGCCTGCGCAACGCCTTGAAGCGCGCGTGCCGTCCATGCGCAAGAAGGGGCGCGTCCGCGTGGGCGCAGATGCGGACCTGACGGTATTCGACCCCGGGCGCATCCTCGACATGGCCACGTTCGAGCATCCCGCCCAGTTCTCGTCGGGTGTGCGATATGTTTTCGTGAATGGCGAAACCATAGTGGACAATGGCGTGCCGCGGCGCGACCGCTTTCCGGGCCGACCGATCCGCGCGCCGATCCGCACAAATTGAACCAAATCCGACATTGCTAGGCTGAACGATGGAAATGACAATCCTCGCAGTATTCGTGGTGGTTTACCTGGGCATGATCCTGGGAGGGCTGCCGTTTCTTTCACTGGATCGCACCGGCATTGCGCTGCTCGGGGCGATTGCGCTCATCGGCGCGGGCGCGCTGAGCCTCGAAGAAGCCTGGGGGGCGATGCATGCGCCGACGCTGATCCTGCTGTTCGCGTTCATGGTGATTTCTGCACAACTGCGCATGGGCGGTTTTTATACCTGGGTCACGCACAGGACCGGTCATTTGCCCTTGTCGCCGCCCGCTCTGCTCGGGGCGCTGATCGGCATCGTGGGCGCACTCTCGGCGGTATTCAGCAACGACGTCATCTGCCTGGCGATGGCGCCCGTATTGATCGATGTATGTCTCGCCAGGCGGTTGAATCCTATCCCTTACCTGTTGGCGCTCGCCTGCAGCGCCAACGTGGGGTCGGCACTGACCTTGATCGGCAATCCCCAAAACATGCTGATCGGCGAACGGCTGCAGTTGTCGTTTTCCGGATACTTGCTGGAAGCCGCGATTCCGGTGACACTGGGTCTGTTTGTGACGTGGGCGCTGATCGCCTGGCGCAGTCGCGGCCGCTGGATGTTGGCGGCGGATGAAGCGGCGACCGATGCGTTGCCTGCGCACATGGACGCTGCACCGGCCATCGATCGGTGGCAGACCGGGAAAGGCCTGTCGGTGGCAGTGCTGGTGTTCGTGCTGTTTCTGGCGGCGCCGGTGCCGCGCGAAGTCATCGCCCTGACCGCTGCCGGAGTGCTGATGATGAGCCGTAAACTGCATTCGAGAAAAATGCTCGGTCTGGTGGATTGGCAGTTGCTGGTTCTGTTCATAGGTTTGTTCGTGGTCAACCACGCGCTGCAGAAAACCGGCCTGCTGGAGCAGTGGGTCGGTTCCATGGCCGCCGCGGGCGTGGACCTGCACGAGCCGTTCGCCTTGTTCGTGTCGAGTTTCCTGCTCTCCAATATTGTCTCCAATGTGCCGGCGGTCATGCTGCTGCTGCCGGTGGCCACTCATGAACTGGCCGGTCCCCTGCTGGCGCTGGCCAGCACGCTTGCAGGCAACCTGTTGATCGTCGGAAGCATCGCGAACATTATCGTGGTGGATGCGGCCCGGGGAAGGGGCGTGCTCATCGACTGGAAAACGCATGCGTTGACCGGGGTGCCCGTGACGCTTGCCACCCTGGCGATTGCCTGGGCTTATCTGTGGCTGCGAGTCCTGCAATAAACGCTCGCCACGCTACCGCATAGCAAGGGCAAGGGATGCTGTCGTTTCCAGGTGACAGCGGTCCCCCGCCCGGCACTTCTACCGGTCACGTTACGCTGCGTGACAAAATCCCCCGCAACAAGTGGTCAACGAGCCGGTCCCAGATTACGTTGATCCGCGTAATGCGCCTTCGCGGCGCGGCAAGTAACGAGACGGAGGGCCGGCCATGACCAATCTTCCCGCACGTTTTGCCCCGCATAGAGCGGCGGCTATGATCGTGTCGCTCTGGCTATCGTGCTGGGCGGCAGCCGTCCCGGCTGAAGACGAGCCGTTCGCATCCGATGGTACGCTTGCCATGCAGGATGCGGACACGCTGGCGAATGCTCCGCCGTGGCCGCTGCAATTCACCCAGAACGGCCGCACCTTCCAGATCTATCAGCCGCAAGTCGATCGCTGGGACGACAACGCCCGGCTGGAGGGCCGCTCTGCGGTCTCCATAAGCGACCAGGCCGGCGGTCCGCCCAGTTTCGGCGTGCTGCATGTTTCGGCGCGCACGGATCTCGATCGTGCCAGCCGCGTGGTGACAGTGCGCGATACGATGATCACCAAGGCCGATTTTCCCGGTGTCAAAGCTGGCGTGGAGGAATACCTGTCGGTGCTGCGGCCGCAACTGGCCGCGCACTCCTGGCGCATTGCACAGGAGCGGCTGCAATCCAACATGGAGATCGACCGGATCACGCGGCAATCAGCCCAACAGCCTCTGAAAGATGATCCACCGCGCATCATTTACAGTGACCGGCCGGCGCTTCTTGTGCCCATAGAAGGCGACCCGGTACTGCGCCCATTTTCTGACACCGGCTTGCTTCGCGTGACCAACACCCGTGCGTTGCTGTTGCAGGAGGCCGCGACATCGCGCTATTACCTGTTCGTCTCCGACCGGTGGATGCAATCGAAACGCCTGGAAGGGCCGTGGTCCGTCGCGGCGAACCTGTCCGCGCAACTCGAACAAGCCAGGCAGGCCGCGCTGCAGCAAGGCGAGGTCGATCTGCTGCAGCCGGACGCCTCTGCAGGAGAGTCTCCTCTCGCGCCGGCACAAATAGTCGTCAGCACTGTTCCCACGGAATTGCTGCAAACGGATGGTCCGCCCCAGTACGCGCCGATCGAGCGTACCCGGTTGCTCTACGTGGTCAACTCGCCGAACAAATTGTTTCTCGATCTGACGACACAGAATCACTATGCCCTGATCTCCGGCCGCTGGTACCGCGCACCCACGCTGGCGCAAACACAGTGGACCCATGTGCCGTCCGAAAGCCTGCCCGGCGATTTCGCCATGATCCCGCCAGAACATCCCACACAGGTCGTGCGCGCTGCCGTGCCTGGTACGGTTGCGGCACGGGAGGCAGTCATTGAAAATTCCATTCCGCAAGTCGCGACCGTGGCGCGCGGCACGACTCATCCGGAGATAGATTACGACGGAGACCCGGTGTTTCAGCCGATCGAGGGCACGCTTCTGCAAAGTGCGGTCAATGCGCCGTTGCCGGTGATCCGGGTCAGCGAAAATGTGTTCTATGCGCTCGCCAACGGTGTCTGGTTCATGGCGACGTCACCTTTCGGCCCATGGGCGGTGGCGAGTCAGGTGCCAGCCGCGATCTATTCGATTCCGCGCAGCTCGCCGCTACATTATGTGACGTTCGTGCGGGTATACGACGCAACGCCCGAAGTGGTCTACGTGGGCTACACGCCCGGCTATGCAGGCTCTTACGTTTCGCACGATAACGTCGTCGTCTACGGCACGGGCTGGCATTACCGCCCCTGGATCGGCCATGTCTGGTACGGCGCGCCGATTACCTGGGGATTTGGTTTCAGTCATGTGCATAGCTGGTGGCACCCGCATCCATGGCATCGCTGGCATCGCACGGCATGGGCGCCGCCGCGGCCCTACTATCGGCCGTGGTGGGGTCCCTGGCATGCGCCTGTCCATCGGCACCGGCATATCGGTCCGCGCTGGGGCGATGTGGGTCGCGTGTATGAGCGGTGGGATCGCCGCAGCGTGCCCTGGCACGGGCACCGCATGGCGCAACCGCAGCGTTCGATGGGCCCGGCCATCCGGCAATCGCAAGGCGAGCAGTTTGGGCACCGTGGCGAACGCCGTCTTCATGATGGCGGCTGGCGCGACGAGCGTGGGAGCGGGAACAATGCCATATCGGGTCCGTCGCGAGTGTGGCGCTCCACGCCGGAGCGCGCGGGCGTGCCGTCAGCCAACCCCACGGCCCCCGCGGCACAGCTCCCGGCGCGACGTGCGCCGGATGCGATTGCCGGGCCGAGCCGCGTCTGGCGCACTGCGCCTCAGGCGAGAGAGGACGTGCGCCGCCAGATTCCCGAAGCATCGCAACACCGGGATCAGCGCGCGCCGGTGCACGCAATACCGCGCGCCCGGAACGACGCGCGCAATACCATGGAGCGATCGCGACCCTCCATTCAGCAGGATCGGCCGATACCACGCATGCAGCCGGTGCCCCGCATGTCCCCGGGGGCGAATGGACCGATCGAACGCGCCACTTCGCGGGCGCAGCCGCGCGTACACAACCCGCCAGCAGCACGAATCGAGCGGCCCGCAATGTCTCAGCCCGGGCAGGTCGCAAGGCCGGCGATCGCCAATCCGAGCCGGGTATTCCAGCATCCCCCCGGGAATGCCGGACAGCGCCGCGGGGCTGACCGCTGATCGGATCGCAGCTACGAATCAATCTTTGCGATCGCGCAACTCGCGCCGGATGATTTTTCCGGTCGTGGTCATCGGCAGGGCCTCGACGTAGCGCACCTGGCGCGGATACTCGTGCGCAGCCAGGCGCGTACGCACGTGATCCTGCAATTCGCGCGTGAGCAGATCGCTCGACACTACGTCGGGTTCGAGCACGACATAGGCTTTGACGATCTCGGTGCGTTCCGGATCGGGCGCGCCAACGACTGCCGCCATGCGCACCGCAGGGTGGCCCAGCAGGCAATCCTCGATAGGGCCGGGGCCGATCCGGTACCCCGCACTGGTGATCACGTCGTCATCGCGGCCGACGAAGGTCACGTATCCGTCCGCGTCCTTTTCGCCGGTGTCGCCGGTTACGAGCCAGTCGCCGATGAATTTTTCGCGCGTCGCCTCCGGGTTGTTCCAATAACCCAGAAACATGACCGGGTCCGGACGGCGCACGGCAATTGCGCCGATTTCCCCCGACGGCAAAATGTGTCCTGCTTCATCGATTATCTCCACCTCGTGTCCCGGTGCGGCCTTGCCAATGGCGCCGGGCTTGGCGGGAAACAGAGCCTCGCAGGACGACAGCACCATGTTGCATTCCGTCTGGCCGTAAAACTCGTTGATGGTGAGCCCGAAGGTGTCGCGCCCCCATTGCAGCAATTCGGGGCCAAGCGATTCACCGCCGCTTGCGAGCGAGCGGATGTCGAGAGTCCAGCGCGACCGGACATCGGCGACACCGCGCATCATTTTCAGTGCGGTGGGAGGCAGGAAGACATTGCGCACCCGGTGCTTCGCCATGAGATCGAAGGCGGCTTGCGCGTCGAATTTCTCGAAGCGGTGCGCCAGCACCGGAATGCCATGATGCAACGCCGGCAACAAGACATCGATCAGGCCGCCAATCCACGCCCAGTCCGCCGGCGTCCACATCAGATCACCGGGCGCGCCGAGAAAATCATGCGACAACTCCACGCCGGGAAGGTGACCCAGCAAGGTGCGGTGCGCATGCAGCGCTCCTTTGGGTGAACCGGTCGTGCCGGAGGTATAGATGAGCAGCGCGGGGTCGTCGGCGCGAGTGCGAATCGGCGCGAAATCCGCGTTCATGGATTGCACGCCGGCATGAAAATCCTCCGCCCCCGGTGCGGGGCCATCGACGCAATACACAGCCTGCAAGTCCGGCAAATCCGCGCGGATTTGCGCGACCTTGCCAAGGCTGCGCGCATCGGTGATCAGTATCTTTACGCCTGAATCCTTCAGCCGGTAGCGCAGGGCGTCGACGCCAAACAGAGTAAACAGGGGCACGACGATGGCGCCGGCCTTGTAGGTCGCGATGTGCGCAATCGCGGTTTCGGGCTGCTGCGGCAGCAGGATGCCGGCGCGATCGCCGGCCCGAAGTCCGCCCCGGACGAACAGGTTGGCCGCCTGGTTCGACAGGCGCTGAAGATCCGCGAATGTATAGCGGGCGGTAACGCCGTCGCGCTGCTCATGGATTAGCGCCAGTCGCGCGGCATCGGTCGCCCACTTGTCGCAGATGTCCACGCCGATGTTGTAGAAGACGGGAATGTCCCAGCGAAAGCCGCGACACAGCGCATCGTAGCTGTCGAGCTTCGGCAACACGATCTCAGGGCAGCACTTTGATCTGCCTGACGAACTCGAGCGTGTACGCCTTGCGCACATCCATGCCGGGTTTTACCAGTCCGGCCTTTGCCATGAAATCGAAGGTCTGCCGCCAGCGCTCGTGGGTCATGGTGAACAAGCCCAGCTTCTTCGCGTCGCCGCCGTCGACGATGCCATACTCCTTGAGCCGGGCGATACTGAACGCGATCTGCGCATCGTCCATCTGCGGGTTGTCCTTCTTGATGAGCGCATTGCCCGGCGCGGGATTCTTCAGATAGCTCCTCCAGCCGAGTGCGGAGGCTTCGATGAACCGTTTGACGACGTCGGGACGCTGCTCGACCGTTTTATTCAAGGTCACGATGGTCTGCGCATATGGCGGATAGCCGTATCGTGCCAGGTGAAATATCTTCGGCTTCACGCCGCCTTGTTCGATGGCGTAAGGCTCGGAGGTAATGTAGCCCTGCTGCGCAATGTTCTTGTCCACGAGAAACTGCTGCACCGAATACGCGTAAGGCCTCTTCTGTTCTTCGGTGAAACCGTACTTCGCCTTGAGCCATGGCCAATACGTGGTTTCGCTGGCCTGGCCGATCAAGAGCGTGCGTTTTCTCAAGTCTTCGATCCTGTCCACATCGGGATGCGCGATCAACCCGACGGGCTCGCTCTGGAAATTGGCGGCAACGGTAATGAGCGGCAAGCCCTGCTCGACGGCGTTGATGGTGGCCACGTCGTAGCCCATTACGAAGTCCGCTTTATCGCCCAAAAGAAGTTGATAGACATTGACCTGCGGGCCGCCCATGCCGATGCTCACATCCAATCCGTATTTCTTGTAAGTGCCTTCGGCGAGCGCCTGGTAAAAGCCGCCGTGTTCCGCCTGGGCGAACCAGTTGGTGAGGAACGTGACCTTGTCCAGCGCATGTGCTGCGCTGACCGAACAAAGCAGCACAAGAAAGGACAGCCGTACAAGGATACTCATTGACGCTTCGCTCCGGGCTCAGGGACACATCCAGTGTACGCCAGCGTCACGGCAGGCGAAAACTCCTCCGCAGCAAGGTGAGCCGGTAGAGGAGTCCCAGTTTCCCGCCCGTCAGCGCTTGAACACCAGGCCCTGGCCGGTAGGTAGTGGCATGACGCGATAATGCCGCTGGTTGAACCACTGATCTTCCGCCAGCTTCTGCGGCCGGTAGAAGCCCGACCATTCATAGTCATCGAGAATCAGGATCGCGCCGGGCACCATGCGGTCGAAAAGCTGTTCGAGGGACGCGATTTCCGCCGGAGCCTGATTCAAATCGATATGAAGGTAGGCGATGCGTTCCGGACAGTGACGGGCGAAGACGTCGGGAATCAACCCTTTGATCAATTTGACTTGTGGATAATCAGCAAACTTCTTTTGCACCCGGGGGAACAACTCCTTCGAATGTTCCGGCATGTCGTGATTGAGCATGGACGGATCGTGCTCGAACGCGTCGTATCCCCAGAACGTTCGGGGAAACGCGCGGCCGCCCAGATAGTCGATCACGGTCTTCATGCCAACGCCGGTATAGGCGCCGCATTCGACGAAATCGCCTTCAAGCTGGACACAGTGATAGGCCGCACAGGCCAGAACATAGCGCCGCCAGACAATGGCCTCGTCGGATTCGGCTTCGATATTCGACTGCCATGCCCGCACAAAGGGCGCATCGTCCAGCATGGACATATTCCTGCACCACGTGAGCATATTGTCGGCAAAATGATGAGCGGGCGCGCCGAGGCTGACCAACTCTTTCGCTTTTTCAGCCACCGCCTCCGGTTTCGTGGTGCCCCAGAACATCGGCATGAAAAAATTCTGCAGACGATCGTGTTGTGGGGGTGTCAGTTTGGGCAGCAGGTGCGTGACGTCGGCGAGCCCGGAATGCGCTTTGGACTTGCCGCCGAAAACTCGCTTGAGCATGCGCGTCAAATACATTTCACTCCTTGTGTCGGGTTGGTGCCGGACCGCGCGCCTGGCGGCAGTTCATTGGCCAGGGCTGCAGCGCCGCGGTATGTCAATTGACCTCTCAGTTGAGCTTCAATCTTTCCGCCGTGCCGCCGTTGCAACTTTAGCGGCCATCTTTCGTGCCTTTTCCAGCCAGTGCCGCGCCCACAGAAACTCCGTGGCGAGTATGGAAAGGCCGATCGGGATGACGATGAACGCCGGTCCCGGCAGCACGATCAACGCGATTCCGATCAGTGTGATGGTGCCGCCGAAAACTGCAATGACGATGCGTTTGGCGACGCGAACACTCGGAACCTTCAGAATTCCTGCAAACCCTCTGGATTGACGATGTTGTTTCATCCCATGCGATTTTTCTCAAACGAGCGACGGTCACTCCTCCACTGTCCGCACTGTGCCGTCAGGTCGCGCAATTCTGCCTGATGTCGGTGCGCAATGCTGATGCAGAACGTGCCGGAAAGCGATGTAATGTCGTCTATGCTTCGCCAATGTCTTCATTCCAGATTTCGGGATGCGCCCTGATGAACGTTGAAAGGAGTTCGACGCATTCGGGCGAGTCCAGGTCGACGACCTTGACGCCGCGTTCGCGCAGCCAGTCGATGCCGCCGCGAAACGTGCGCGATTCGCCGACGATGACCGTTCCGATCTGAAACTGGACGACGAGCCCGCTGCAGTACCAGCACGGCGCCAGCGTCGTGACCATGATCGTGTCCCGGTAACGGCGTTGCCGGCCTGCCTTGCGAAAGGCATCGGTTTCGCCATGCACCGAAGGATCGTTCTCCTGCACCCGGCGGTTGTGGCCTCGCCCGAGCACTGTGCCATTCTGGTCGAATAGCGCGGCGCCGATCGGAACTCCGCCTTCGGACATTCCCAGCCTGGCTTCCTCGAGGGCCACTTCGAGCATGGCCTGGTAATTCATTTGTTGTGTCATGCGATTTGCCCGAGGCTGCTAGAACATCGAATTGCCGTTGGCAGACTGTAACGGTATGACTTGCAGGACATCCCAGTGCTCGACAATCTTGCCGTCGTTATCGAAGCGGAAGATATCGATACCCGCCCAGTCCTTGTTTGCATCGCTCGGCCACACCTGGTGGCAATGCAGGACGACCAGATCCGCCTGTGCCACCGCGCGTTTGAATATGACTCGCTTGCCCGGGTAATCCCTGGCCATGCGCTCGAAATGGTCGATGAATGCCTGCTTGCCGTCTGCCACGTGCGGATTGTGCTGGATATACCGGTCGCCCACGTAGAGGGCAATGGCCTGCGCGGGTTGGCACTGGTTGAACATGAGGTCGTAGAACGCCATCGCATTTTGCTTGTTGCGTTCGAGCGGATCACCCATACGCCAGGCTCCTTTGGCAGTTGCGACTATCGACCGGCACCCGCCATATCATGAGCTTCACGACATTCACGACATTCACGACATTCACGTTCACGGCCCTTCGGGCAGTTCACTTTCATGCCATCCGCGCAAAGTGCGTTTCGACAGCCAGCTCACCGCCAGAAACAGCACGATTCCCGTGGCCGTGATCAGAAACAGCGCCGCGAACAGCCGCGGGATTTTCAGCTGCAAACCCGCTTGCAGGATCTGGTAAGCCAACCCCGAACGCGTGCCGCCGGTACCCGCTACGAATTCCGCTACGACCGCCCCGATCAACGCCAATGCGGTGGCTACCCGCAAGCCGGCAAAAAAATAGGGAGCGGCGCTCGGGATGCGCAGGCGCAGCAGCACTTGCGTGCGTGATGCGCCGTAGAGCCGGAACAGGTCGATCAGCCCGGCGTCCACGCTGCGCAGGCCGACCGTGGTGTTCGCAATTACCGGAAAGATCGACGCCACGGTGGCACAAATGACCAGGGCATCGTAGGGTTCGCGCACCCAGATGATAATCAGTGGTGCGATCGCGACCAGGGGCGTGACCTGCAGAATAACAGCATAAGGCAACAATGCGGCCTCGAGCAGGCGGCTCTGCACGAACAGGATGGAAATCAGGGTTCCGAGCACCACCGCCAGCAGCAGAGCCGATCCGGTGACCTGCAAGGTGATCAGTAGCGATCGGAACAGCGATGCCCAGTCTTCCAAAAGGGTCGTGAGCACCAACAAAGGGCCGGGCACGATATAAGCCGGAATTTGGTTGACGGCGACGAGCACGTGCCACAGGACCAGGAACAACAGTCCGACGACTATCGGCGCCACGACGGTGGTCCAGCGCCGCTCGTTCACGCCACGGCGTCCTGCATGGCTGCACCGAGCATGTCGGATAATTGTGCGCTGTACGCCGCAAACTCTGCCGTGCTGCGGAACGCGTCGCCGCGGGGCCGGGGCGCATCGATGCCGATCTCGCCATGGATGCGCCCCGGCCGCGGCGACATTACGAGCACGCGCGAAGACAGGAACACTGCTTCGTAAACGCTGTGCGTGACGAACAGGACGGTAAGGCGCTCGCGCACGCTCAAGCCGGAAATTTCCCGGTCGAGCCGGTTGCGCGTGATCTCGTCAAGCGCTCCGAACGGCTCGTCCATCAGCAGCAGGCGCGGTCCCGTGGCCAGTGCGCGCGCGATTGACACGCGCATTTGCATGCCGCCGGAGAGTTCGCGGGGAAACGAGCGGGCAAATTCCTGCAAGCCCACTAGTTCGAGTGCATGGTGCGCGGCTCGGTCCGCCTCGGCGCGCGTGACCCCCGCGAGTTGCAAGGGCAAACGGACGTTCGCATGGACATTTGCCCAGGGCATCAGCGTGGGCGACTGGAACACATACGCCAAATGGGGGGTACGAAAACGTTCGGAGACTTCAATACTGCCTTCGGTAGCGGCGGTCAATCCGGTAATGAGTCGCAGCAGCGTGCTCTTGCCGCATCCCGACGGCCCGACGACGGTCACGAACTCGCCATCGCGCACACAAAGCTCAATGGGCTCGAGCGCCCGAATGCCATTAGGGTAGGATTTGCCGGCGCCGCGCATCTCGACCGCGACGTTCGACGTGTCAGGAAAGCTCACCTGCACGATTCTAGCAGTGCCGAATTGTCTTGATGCACGGGGACTGGCTGCGTCAAGGCGCGCGTACGACGTGTAGTGCCGGATCCGTGTCGCCCGCAGGACATGGCGCCGGCTTCACTTGCGGGCATACAGGGACGGAAAAGCCGAGGGGAGCGATTCGATCCGGCCGGCGCGGGGCGCACTGTAACCGGGCAGAGTGGCCACGAGGTCGAGAAATGCCTGGCTTCGAATCAATTCGATGAGTTCCCTTGATTCAGGCGAGTTGAGCGTGTCGTCGTGGCAAATCAGGTAATAGCGCTCCTTGGCCATTGGCAGGAAATCGAGGGAAAACTGGCGCGCGGCCGGTTCCACCCCAAATCCCGCATCCGCCATGCCGCTTGCCACATACGCGGCAATCGCCGCGTGGGTAAATTCCTCGGTCTGATACCCGTCGAGCCGTTGATAGTCGATGCCGGCTTGCTCCAGCAATTGATCGATCAACAGGCGCGTGCCGGAGCTGCGCTGACGGTTGATGAAGACCACCCCCGGTCGGCCCAGATCGGCAAAGCCGCGAATGTGTTTGGGATTGCCCCGCGCCAGAAACAGACCCTGGGTGCGCGTCACGAGATGAATCAGTTTCTGTTCGCCGGGAAGCAGCCATTTCGCGTACTGGGCCAGGGCACGCTCGCCCAGCTTGCCTTCGGGCACATGAAAACCGCCGAAATCGCAGGCTCCCCGGGCCACGGAAGCGAGAGATTCCTGCGCGCCCAGGTAGCGCAGGTCGAGCTGGATCTGCGAGTGCGCACCCAGTAGTTCCGGCAGCTTGGCTACGGCAAATCCGTGACTGGCATGGATGCGCAGCGTTGATCGTGCCGTGGTGATCAACTTGCTGATCTCGTGATTGAGTTCGGAGGCAAGGCTCTCTAGCTGCGGAGCGAGGCGCGCATTGATACGCTGCTCGGCCCACAACAGCTTTTCCCCCAGTGGCGTGAGCGTTGTGCCGCGTCCGCGCTCGAGGTTTACCAGCGGACTGCCGAAGAACTCGGACCAGCGGCCGATGAGGTTCCACGCATGTCGGTAAGACAGGCCGGCTCGGGAGGCGGCCACCGTGAGTTTGCCGGCGTCATGAATTGCTTGTAGCACGGGAAACAACTGGGGATCGAGCTCGTCCCCGGCCTCATTGCTGACCAGCCAGGCTGGTCTGACCAGGATTTTGCTCACGCCCGCCTGCCATATGCACGAATTTTCATATTGTGTGATCTGTCCCCAAGCGCTAGCTTCTCTCTGTAAAGAGCATATCATTGCCGAATAAATATGCAATTTCATGCATAAGACCCTGTCCAACGTAGTTGGAGGGACGGGCCACAGCCCGCGGGAAGGAGGAATCGTGTCCGAATACGAGTTGCAGCGCAGCGCCGTCGTCCGCCGCGTTCTGGAGGAACGGCAGCACCTGCCCGGGGCTCTTCTGCCCATTCTGCACGGCATTCAGGATGTGCTGACCTATATCCCGCGCGAAGCCATCGGGCAAATCGCGCAGGCGCTGAACCTGTCGCGGGCCGAAGTCCACGGGGTGGTGAGTTTCTACCACTATTTCCGCACCTCCCCGGCGGGACGGCACACGGTGTTCCTGTGTCGCGCGGAGTCCTGTCAGGCGATGGGAGCCAATACGCTGGTCGACCATGCCAAGGCAAAGCTCGGCGTTGATTTCCATGGCACGAGCAGCGATGGTGCTTTTACGCTCGAACCGGTTTATTGCCTGGGCAATTGCGCGTGCTCGCCAGCCATGATGGTCGATGACGAGTTGTACGGGCGAGTGACGCCCGAGCGGTTTGAAGAGCTTGTCGCCCAATTGAAAGACGAAGAGGTGAGTGCGTGAGCATTCGAATCTGGGTCCCGCGGGATTCTTCCGCGCTGTCGCTGGGCGCGGAAGCGATCGCCAGCGCCATTACGGTTGAAGCCGCGCGCCGCCAGGCGAACATCACGCTCGTGCGCAATGGCTCGCGCGGCCTGTACTGGCTGGAGCCGATGGTCGAAGTCGAAACCCCCCAAGGGCGCGTCGCCTACGGTCCGGTCACCATGAAGGATGTCGCCCCGTTGTTCGACGCCGGCTTTTTGCAAGGTGGCCGCCATGCTCTGTATCGTGGCGTGACCGAGCAGATCCCCTACCTGAAAAAACAGGAGCGGCTGACCTTCGCCCGCGTCGGCATCACCGATCCGCTATCGCTGGCGGATTATGAAGCGCATGAAGGCTGGAAGGGTCTGCGCGCCGCGCTGGCAGCGGATGGCGCCGCGGTCGTCGCGCAAGTGACCGAGTCCGGACTGCGCGGTCGCGGCGGCGCGGCATTTCCAGCCGGCATCAAATGGAAAACCGTGCTCGATACGCCCGCCGGCCAGAAGTACGTGGTCTGCAACGCCGATGAGGGCGACTCCGGCACGTTTTCGGACCGCATGATCATGGAAGGCGATCCGTATGTGCTGATCGAGGGCATGGCCATCGCGGGAATCGCCGTCGGCGCGACCCAGGGGTACATCTACGTGCGCTCGGAATACCCCCATGCCTGTCGGGTCCTCGACGAGGCGATTGCGCGCGCCCGCGCGCAAGGCTATCTGGGCGCGGACATCCTCGGCAGCGGCAAGGCATTCGAGCTCGAAGTCCGCAAAGGCGCCGGTGCGTATATCTGCGGCGAGGAAACGTCCATGCTCGAAAGCCTTGAGGGCAAGCGCGGTATGGTGCGATTCAAGCCGCCGCTACCCGCGATCGAAGGATTGTTCGGCAAGCCGACCGTCATCAACAACGTCATCACGCTCGCCTCGGTGCCCATCATTCTGGGCAGGGGTGCCGCGGCCTATCGCGATTTCGGCATGGGCAAGTCGCGCGGCACCCTGCCGATCCAGTTGGCCGGCAATCTCAAATACACGGGACTGGTGGAAAAAGCCTTTGGCGTGACCCTGCGCGAATTGCTCTACGACTACGGCGGGGGCTCTGCGAGCGGCCGGCCGATTCGCGCGGTGCAGGTCGGCGGCCCGCTGGGCGCCTATCTACCCGAGCAGCAATTCGATACGCCGCTCGATTACGAGGCGTTCGCGACCCTCGGCGCAATGGTCGGCCACGGCGGCATTGTCGCCTTCGACGACACGGTAGACATGGCCTCGATGGCGCGCTATGCCATGGAGTTCTGTGCCATCGAGTCGTGCGGCAAATGCACGCCCTGCCGTATCGGTTCGACGCGCGGGGTCGAAGTCATCGACCACATCGTCGCCGGACGCGAGCGCGAGAAGAACCTCGTCTTGCTCGAAGACCTGTGCGACACCATGCTCAACGGTTCGCTGTGCGCGCTCGGCGGCATGACGCCGTTCCCCGTGCAAAGTGCGCTGAAGTATTTTCCGAACGATTTCAACGTGGCGCCCAGACGCAAAGTCGCCTGAGCGCCGCCGCAAGTAGAGGAGACCACCATGTCCCTGCATATCACCCCAGATTACGGCACCCCGAAGCGTGTCTCCGAAAAGCTCGTCACGCTGGAGATCGACGGCATGGAAGTCACCGTGCCGCATGGCACTTCGGTCATGGCTGCGGCCGTCGAAGCGGGAGTCCGGGTGCCTAAATTGTGCGCCACCGACAGCCTCGAGGCTTTCGGTTCCTGCCGCCTGTGCCTGGTCGAGATCGAAGGCCGCAAGGGCTATCCCGCGTCCTGCACCACCGGAGTCGCGCCGGGCATGAAAGTGCGCACCCAGTCGCCCAAGCTCGCGGACCTGCGGCGCGGCGTCATGGAGCTGTATATCTCCGACCATCCGCTCGATTGCCTGACGTGTTCCGCCAACGGCAACTGCGAGTTGCAGGACATGGCGGGCGTGGTGGGTTTGCGCGAGGTGCGCTATGGCTACGAAGGCGAGAACCACCTGAAAGCCGAGAAAGATAATTCCAATCCCTATTTCAGCTTCGATCCGAGCAAATGCATCGTTTGCTCGCGTTGTGTGCGCGCCTGCGAGGAAGTGCAGGGAACCTTTGCGCTGACTATCGATGGCCGGGGCTTTGCGTCCATCGTTTCGCCCAGCGAGAACCAGCCGTTCATGGAATCGGAATGCGTGTCCTGCGGCGCGTGCGTGCAGGCCTGTCCGACGGCGACATTGATGGAAAAGTCCGTCATCGAGAAAGGCCAGGCCGACCACGGCGTGGCGACCACCTGCGCCTATTGCGGCGTGGGTTGTTCTTTCATTGCGGAAATGCAGGGCGCGGAAGTCGTTCGCATGGTGCCGAACAAGGACGGCAAGGCCAACCGCGGGCATTCCTGCGTGAAGGGCCGGTTTGCTTTCGGTTATGCCACGCATCCGGATCGGATCACCAAGCCGATGATCCGCAGCAAGATCACCGATCCCTGGCAAGAAGTGTCCTGGGACGAAGCGATCAATCATGCGGCCTCGGAGTTCAAGCGCATCCAGGCCAGGTACGGGCGTGATGCGGTGGGCGGGATCACCTCGTCGCGCTGCACCAACGAAGAAACCTATCTGATGCAGAAGCTGG
>CBDDRM010000072.1:0-4602 GCA_965233135.1 uncultured bacterium
CGCTTCGCGCCACGCGGCCACGAAGCGATCGGCCATCAGGCTTGACTGGCCGCCATCGGAAAAAATGCTGGTCTTGATCAGAAGCAGTGACTTCATGTTCATTCCTCAGGTTGTCAAAGCAGGGCTCTTGCCGAACTGGCCCGTGCGCATGTCCGCAATGGCCTGCTCGATCTGTTGCCGCGTATTCATGACAAAAGGCCCATAGCCGGCAATCGGCTCATCGATCGGCTGGCCGTTCATGACGAAAATGGTCGCGTCCGTCCTGGCCTCAATCACCACCTCGTCACCCTTGCGCTCGAATACGACCAGTTCGCCCTGGTCTGCATCTTCGTTGCCGTCGTTAATCACCACCCTGCCCTTCTGGATGAACAGCCCCGCCGTATAACCGTCGCGCAGATCGAGCTGCAGGCGGTGCCCGGCGCGCAGGCGCACGTCGAGCAGATTGATCGGCGTGAAACTGCGCGCGGGACCCCTGGCCTGCGCAAATTCGCCAGCGATCACACGCACCAAGCCGCCTTCATCAGGCAGACTCACGACCGGCACGTCCCCGGCGAGCAGCGTCTGATAGCCCGGCGCGGTCATTTTCGACTTCGCCGGCAGGTTCACCCACAGTTGCAATACCTCGAAAGTGCCCCCTCGCCTGGCAAAATTGGCGCCGTGCATTTCTTTATGCAGCACGCCCGACCCCGCCGTCATCCATTGCACGTCCCCCGGGCCGATGGTGCCCCGATTGCCCGCACTGTCCTCGTGATCGACTTCCCCGGCGTAAAGCACAGTGACCGTCTCGAAGCCACGGTGCGGATGCCAGCCAACGCCCCGGTTCTTATCGGTCGGTGCAAACTCGACCGGTCCGGCATGATCGAGCAACAGGAACGGCGTGAGCTGAGCGCCGAGGTCCTGATATCCGAATATGGTGCTCACGGGAAAGCCGTCTCCGACCCAGTGGGTTTCACTGCCGCGGTGCACACTCGCTACGTTCTTCATGGCGCCTCCTTGAATGGGATGACACATAAGATGGCGCCATTTCATCATTGGACAAGTAGATTAAAAAGCGCAAAATATTGCTCATTTCAATCAATTTATTAGATATATCCTTTATGGCGGGTCCCCGCATTACCCTGGAGCAATGGCGCGCCCTGGTGGCGGTCGTGGACCGGGGCGGTTATGCCAAGGCCGCCGAAGCGCTGCACAAGAGCCAGTCCTCGGTGACTTACGCCGTGCAACAACTGGAATCCCAACTGGGCGTCAAGGTCTTCAAGATCGAGGGGCGCAAGGCAACTCTCACGCCGACCGGCGCTCTGCTGTACCGCCGCGCCCACTACCTGCTCGACGAAGCCACGGGGCTGGAGCAATCCGCGACACGACTGTCCGCAGGATGGGAGGCTGAAATCCGCTTGGCCGTCGAGGTGATTTTTCCCACGTGGTTACTGCTGGAGTGCCTCGGCCGGCTCGGCGAGGAGAGCCCGCATACGAGGGTGGAACTGACGGAGGCGGTGCTGGGCCATCGCACGGATGCGTTGACGCAGGGGCTGGCGGACCTGGCGATATTCGGAACGGTGCCACCCGGGTTCATGGGCGAGCCGCTCATGAGAGTGCGCTTCGTGCTCGCCGCGCACCCTCGGCATGCGCTGCACCGGCTCAAGCGCCAGCTCACGATGCGGGACCTTCGCGCACACCGCCATCTCGTTGTGCGGGAGTCGAGTCCCGATCGGCTCAGCGCGACATCGATGGAAGCCGCGCAGC
Organism: uncultured bacterium; assembly: GCA_965233135.1. Lineage (GTDB taxonomy): Bacteria > Pseudomonadota > Gammaproteobacteria > Burkholderiales > JACQAP01 > JACQAP01. Next base: position 1,744 of record CBDDRM010000072.1, read on the forward strand.
GCTGGACCGTCAGCAATCTGGCCACGTCGATCGAAGCGGCACGCTCGGGCTTCGGCTTTGCATGGCTGCCGGAGGAACGCATCCGGGAGGAACTCAAAGCGGGCGCGCTCAAACCGCTGCGCATGCGCGAGGGTGGCGAGCGTTTTGCCGATCTCTATTTGATCTTCGCCGACCGCGAGCATGCCGGCCCGGCGACCTTGCGACTGGCCGAAATCATTCGCGAAGCTGTGGCCACCGAGTGCAAGCGTTCCGCCTCAGCGTAAGCAGAACGTAGCCGCCTCCCCGACGGACCGCAGTTGACCGCGGCTTCGGGCTCACAGGGCGAGATGCCGAGCGCGCGTCGCGAACTGTTCGAACTCGTCGATGGGTACCGGCCGGCCGAACAAATAGCCCTGGTAAGCGTGGCAGTCGTGCAAGGCAAGGAACTTCCGCTGCTCTTCTGTTTCCACGCCCTCGGCAACGACTTCCAGCCCGAGAGAATGACTCATGGCGAGAATCGCACGCACGATGGCCGTATCGTTCGGATCGCCCGGGATATCCCGGACGAAGGTCTGATCGATCTTGACCTGATCAAGCGGCAAGCGCTTCAGGTAAGAAAGCGAGGAATAACCGATGCCGAAATCATCCAGCGCGAAGCCCACGCCCAATGCATTCATTTGCCGCATGCGGCTCACGACCGTGTCGACGTTGTCGAGCACCACGCTCTCGGTCAATTCGAGTTTCAGCCGGGCCGGATCGGCGCCGCTGGCGAGCAGGCTCTGGCGCACGGCCCTGACGAACTCTGGCTGATGGAATTGGCGCGCGCTGACGTTGACGGACAGCCGCAGATCACGCATGTGCAGATCTCGCGCCCAGGTTTTGAGTTGCGCGCAAGCGGTATCGAGAACCCATTGACCCATCGTCAGAATCAGCCCAGATTCCTCCGCCAGGGGAATGAACTGGGCGGGGGAGATCAGGCCGTGCTCGGCGGACACCCAGCGGAGCAGCGCCTCGGCACCGATCAACCGGCCGTTACGGTCGACCTGCGGCTGATAGTGCAGCAGGAACTCGCCTTTCTCCAGCCCGCGTCGTAGCGCCGCGGTAAGGCTGGTACGCGTTTCAATGGCCAGTTGCATGGCGGGGTTGAAAAAGCGGATTGTGTTGCGACCGGCGCCCTTGGCCTGATAGAGGGCGAGGTCGGCCTGTTTCAACAGCGTCTCCGCCATCTCGCCCTGCCCGCAGAACAGCGTCACGCCGACGCTGGTCGTGTTGAAGTACTCGGCTTTATCTCCGCCCAGGACATAGGGCAGGTTGATCGCCAGGCGAATCTTCTCCGCCACGCTTTCCGCACGTGTCGCGGCGACTTGTTCCGTGTCGCCCAACCCTTCCAGAACGACGACGTACTCATCGCCCCCCAGACGGGCAACGGTATCGCCCTGGCGCAGGCAAGCGGTCAGCCGCTGGGCCACTTCGAGCAACAGGCGATCGCCGGTGTCGTGACCCTGGGTATCGTTGATGCTCTTGAAATGATCCAGGTCCAGAATCATCAACGCACCGAATTCAAGACTGCGATTGCTGGCAGTCATGGCTTGTCCCAGGCGATCGAGCATCAGGCGCCGGTTGGGCAGACGGGTCAGCGGATCGTAGTAAGCGAGGTTGCGGATCTCGTCCTCGGTGCGCCTGCGCTCGGTGATGTCTTCGATGAAGGCTATGCCGCCTTCGTCGATGCCAGCGTCGCTGTGAAACGCGATGCAGGACATCGTCACCCAGACGCGAGTGCCGCTGCGGCTCACGACGAGCTCGCCCTCGTACGCACCTTCCTTGCCCTCGATGGCGGCGCTCAGCGCCGGAAGCACACGCGGATCGGCAAGTGCCTTCATGTCGCAGCCGAGAAGCTGCTCGCGCGAAAGGTGCAGCATCTGCACGATGCGATCGTTGCAATAAGTGACGACCAGATCGTTGTCGTAATGCAGGATGCCCGTCGGCGAATGCTGCAGGATGATGCGCGACCGCTGTTCGCTCGCTTCCATCGTCGCTTCGGCGCGTTTGCGCTCCGCGAGTGCTGCTTTCGTGGTATCCCGCGCCTGTTCGAGCTGTCCCGCGAGACGCCCCTGCGTCAGGCCCAGCCTAATCGAGACCTCGAGCATTTCGTGCAAGTAGCGCGCGCTCAACATCACGGCCGCCAGAAAAATGACGACCATCGATCCGAACGCCCAATCCAGCACCGAATCCGCCTGCAGCAGGATTGCTGCAGCCAGTGGCACGAGCACGGACAATGTAAAGATACGGAAGGCCGCTGGCACGGGCGCCAGAGTGGGCACCGCACCTGCCACCATCCCGGCAACGACGAGGCCGGTGAACAAACTTGCACCGTCTGTCGCGTTCCACACGAACCATACTGTCCCCACCGCCCAGACGGCCGCGGCCAATGCGGTACCGGCGATGTAACGCCGCCGCCAGAGGGGCGCGGCGGCCGCGGCGGGGTGCGCCTTCCGAAAACTCCGTGTCAGCAGAAAACGGCCGGCGGTGATGCCTGACAGCACGCTCCACCATAGCAACGCGTGCGCGGCGGACGCCTGCAACGTGGTATTCACATAGGCGAGCAAAGACGCGTTGACGATCGTCACGCCGAGGACGATTTCGGAGTTTCGGTAAAGCAGCGCGGTCTTCTGCCGCTGCAACTCCGCCTCGACATGGGACGCCGGCTCGGTGTCCGAGACTGGTAGGTTTTTATTCTGTGCCATGCACCTGCTATCAGAACACGTAATGCGGTCGGACGGCAAAGGGAACCGAACGCCGCGGGACGACGGGTCAGGGTCCGCCGCAAAGAAACCCCTGCTGCAACTCGCATCCAGACCATGTCGGTCGCAGTGGCCTGGC
>CBDDRM010000073.1:0-6082 GCA_965233135.1 uncultured bacterium
CAGCGGCGGCGCAGTAGTTTTCGCCGGCATGCGCCCCGCGCGGCAAACAGGAAGTTTCCAAAACAACTTTTCGGATGCGCTCACCATGCCAACTCCATTCGCGACATCTACTCCACGCTCTCCGCTGTTCATGCCGCAAGAATTTCTGCGGCTTACGCCAGACGCGTCATTGCGCAAGAATGCGGAAGGCGAGGTTGTGCTCGAATGTGACTGGCATACGTATCAGCCCTGGCAGTATCTGCCAGATGATGTCGTTCGTTCGGAAGGTCACCAGACGTGGCCCGCTGGTACGGCGGCGAAAGTTTTCGTTGCCGAATGCATGTACCAGCGATACGGGTATGACCGCTCCAAGTGGGACGTCCTCGCACTGAGGTTTCTGCGGCATTCGCAGGCAGGCGACCTGCGTGGTTGAAAAGTCTTAAGCAGCGGGCGTTGGCGGTTCCTGAAAAAAGGCCGGTATCAGCCGGCCTTTTTCTTGTTTCGCGTCCTTGCAACGCAGGTTAGTGTTTGAGCGCCTGCATGACTTTGTCGAAATTATCGTTACGCACCATAAAGTGAACCGGGAGGGATTGCGTCGAAGCCCGCTCGACGATACCCAGAATGACAATGGTCAAATCCTGATCGTTCTTCTTGTCCATCAAGTCGTCTGAAAAATCCACGACGTGGCGCATGCCGCCGAGCCGGACAATGAATTCGTGTATGCCTTCACCGGCCTGATAGTCAAGATCCGCGTCGGATAGCGATCGGCCGAGGCGCTCCAGCACTGAGGCTGCTTTGAAATCGTTTTTCAAGTTCCACTCCTTGCGTTGTTGCCCGCATCGCACCATAAGTGACGCAAAATGTAGGTCTGCCGCCAAGTGTGGGCGGCTCGCTTGCCAACCCCCGCGCCTATTGGGGCGTCCGTGCTTGCGTTATCTATGCAGGAACCGTTCCTGATGCATACCAGCCGCACTGAGGTGCTGCAAGGCTGGCGTTGCCGCGAAGGCGAATAGGCTCGTCGAGCGAGTTGCCGGCCTGCAGATGCTTTTTTTGTTAGAATTCGCCCCTTCGAAAATCGGGCTGTTAGCTCAGCTGGTAGAGCAGTGGACTCTTAATCCAACGGTCGCAAGTTCGATCCTTGCACGGCCCACCAATAAATCAATGGCTTGCCTCTATAGAAAGCCCCAACCCGTCTTATTAATAGGCACATAGTAGGTCCCAGGTAGGGCAGGGCGCTGGGGTGAACGCATTCCGTAAGGCTGCTTTTTGTGCGGCATGGGTCGAATTTGCTGGGAAGTGGATGGTACGGTGACATAGACTCGGCGCGAAGCCACAGAATCTGCTAAGGGGGAGGAGATCATGGTTGCGTTCTATTTGCTCGTGCTGGGCGGCTCGAAGCCAATTGAGGCACGCGCTATGAGCCATCCGGGCTCGCCACTTGCGTCAATGACTGGAACACCCGTTCATTGAACGTGTCATAGTCCCCGATCTTTCGCTTCACGGAGCCCACTGCCTATCTATGCTGATTTCGCGCGAGCGCGAGAAGCTGTTCGAGGCAATTAAGTACTTCGCGGCGCACACGAAGTACTGTGGCCTCGTCAAGGTTTTCAAACTGCTCTTCTTCCTGGACTTCGACCATTTCCGGCAAACCGGAAGGTCCGTCACGGGCCTTCAGTACGAGGCTTGGCAAATGGGGCCTGTTCCTGCAGAGCTCTATTCTGAACTCAATGGGAAGCCGAACTCGGACCTCTCCGCTCATATTCAAGTGGAAGGGTCAACTCAAATTGAAACGGAGTTCGACGCCCCGAATCTTCGGGCTGTGCAAGATGTTTTAGGCCATCGGTCGTTCGGCGATGACGCTCCGGCGCGTACACGGCTGGTCCGCATTCCCGCCAAGATTAAAGCGCTCAAGAAATTTAATCCCAAGCTCTTCAGCAAACGCGAAGTTCAAATGATGGAGCAACTCGCAGAAATTTATCGAGACGCTACGGCCGATCACATGTCGGAGGTCTCACATCTAAAAGGTAAACCTTGGCACACAACGAAAACTAGATTAGGTTTGAAAGCCCACATCGATTACAAGTTAGCCCTCAGCGAAGTCAGGGAGGGGGCACCGTCTCCAGAAGAAATTCTCGCCAGAATCGAAGAGCGAGAAGAGGTGCTCACACACTTTAGTGACACCAGGCGCGATCCTAGACTATAAACAGTTCACGTTCCACGATGGTGCGCAGGCGGACAAACTTCTAATTGTCCTAAATGCTGGCGGCCAGAAGCCGTATTTGATCGTGAAAACTACTTCCCAAGCCAAGCCTTGGCGCGAAGCAAAGGATGGATGTAACGCCTCCAAAAGCTACTATTTCTTGCCGGCAAACCGTGAGTGTTTTAAAAAGCCCACGTGGATCCTGCTTCACGAGTATTACGAATTCACCAGTACGAAACTCATTCAAGCCCACTTTGACGGTTCGGCGAAAATTGCTCATACCTGCAAAACCGAATTACTCCGGGCGATCATAAATTGCGCTAGGAAAACCTTGGACTGGGCGCCTCACTACGATGATCTTCTGAAGTAGGGTTTCGTTTTGCGCTACCAAAAGCGCCAAAGGATCAGTGCGAGCAATGCGACGATAATCCCACCCAATGAGCTTCAGCTCTGGGATCCCGTACTGCAATCGCCAGTCAATACTTTCGAGTGAATCAGGAACACGCATCGGGTCTTTGCGTGCTATCTCTTGCTCTATGAGGTATTCGTCGGGATCTTCCGTCATAGCTTCTTGTTCGGCGCGAGGGATCATTCTACCTACCCGCCGGCGGATCGACACTTCAGTCGTTGACCGTCCTACTATCTTCCCCGCATTGCAGAGAACTGGTCTGTGGCGCGGTGTAAAGCACGCAGCGCTCGCCAAACGGAAAGCCCGGGATCGACATCAAGCGAACCGTAAGCAGCCGATCTTAGGCCGGGGCTACGGCGGACTCGCCGAGCCCCGAAGCGTCTGACGTTTCGAGTCTGGACGAAGAGCAGGACGAGGGTATCGAGCCGGACGACTTTGTCGTCGTGCTGCCGATTGACCGCATTCACTCGATGAATCTCTTTGATTTTCGCGCATACGCCAAATTCCAGGACCAGCGGGCTGCCGAGTAACCAACAGGCTCTTCTGAAGGCACTTGAATCAGGAATGCGACTTACCTTAGCTCCTGCTTTCCGATGAACTGGAACTGGTTGAAATAAGCGGAGGGTGCCCTTCAAACCACTTCACAACATCGGCTTTGCGGTAAAGGCATCTCCTTCCTAGCTTGCGGTATGGAGGACCAGTCCCGGCCCAGCGGTCTCGCTCCATCTTGGCCTCAGAACAGCGTAAGACGGCAGCAATTGTTACCTGATCGAAAAGCGCCTGATCGTGCCCCGCCCAGAATTCCGCAACGAGTTCTGACTTGCTGGCGTGATTCATGTCATCTCCTGAACCGGAGATGATGGACGGCGTCACCTCCAGCCCGTTAAAGGCCGATCGAATGACGCTACCGTGCGGTAATGGAAAACCAAGAGACAACCTTGAGGAATGCCCCCCCGCGAACTAGCTTGCCAATTCCCCTTGTGACGATTCTATTTTAGAGACATATAGCGAGAATTCAAGAGGCTTTCTGAAATACGGTACTGAAGCATTGAGAAGGATTGAAAAAAATCAATGCGCATTGGAATTGGGATGGATCGTCATTGGCTACTGAGCCAATGGTAATGTGGCGCGTTGTGAATTCCCGTCGGTACTGCAAATCATTGGCTTGGGTGAGGCGCTATCCGAGGCACAATCAGTTCGGCATTGATGGCATAGTCGCGAAGCCGCTCTGACGCAATCTATCTATATGGCATCCCTCGCCACTGGTTCTAAGACCAAGACCGCCGTTGGGAAATGGGCGCCAACTCACGGCATGCCCACGAGCTTGTGTGTCTGAATACTCAGACGCCACTGCGGATGGGCCTTGCAGTATTCGATCGCCCGTTGCGTGTTCGCATCGCGATCCGGCCCATCCATCGGCTGCAAAAAAAAGTGCCGGAAATTGAGACGCTCGAACCTGGCGGGCATCGCCGTCTCCTGCGGAAACACCAACTTTAGTTCGTCGCCCGCTTCCAGAACTATCGGCACTTCGGCCTTCGGGCTCACGCAAATCCAGTCAAGGCCTTCCGGCGCGGGCTGCGTGCCATTGGTCTCGACCGCAATGTCGAAACCCTCCTCGTGAAGCGCATCGGTCAGCGCCGCATCGAGCTGCAGCAATGGCTCTCCGCCCGTACAGACGACGAATCGTCGTCCGGACCCTGCCCCGCCGCGCCACGCTTCAGCAACCGCGGCTGCCAAAGCTTGCGCGCTGGCGAACTTGCCGCCGCCCGCGCCATTGGTCCCGACAAAGTCGGTATCGCAGAAGTTGCAGGCCGCAGCAGCGCGATCTTTCTCCAGGCCGGACCATAAATTGCAGCCCGCAAAGCGGCAGAAGACCGCGGCACGCCCGGCCTGCGCACCCTCGCCCTGGAGGGTATAGAAAATTTCTTTTACGCTGTAGCTCATGTTCTAAACAGGCAGTGCGGGATCCGCATCGCCCCACGCGAACAGGGCGCCGCAACCGCGCGTTTCGTACAGATCGATCCGGTCGAGCCGGGGAAGCTCCGCTAGCGTCTGCGTCTTGATCCAGTGCAGCAGGTTGGCGCAGTCATTGTCGTCGATGCCCGCGACTTCATAAAGAGGACGATGGTCCAGCGTATCAAAGACCGGCCCGAATAGTTGCTTCACATCGCCAAAGTCCATGGTCCAGCCCATGACCTGGTCGATCGGCGCATTCAGGTGCAGCCGCAACGTATAAGTGTGCCCGTGAATGCGCCGCCGGGGATCGCCGTCCGGTGCGCGCTCTAGGCGGATCGCGCTGTCCAGAGTTGATTCTTTCCAGATGCGGTAGTGTCGGCCGTCGAAGTGCGCACCGCAGGTCGCCGTCTCGTAGACCGTCACCCAGGATAATTCCGGCAGTTCGGGCTTGAGCCGGCGCCAGATCCAACTGCTGATCAATTCACTGGTGGGGTTTTCGAGCCCCGGGATATCGTTAAGACAAGCGTGATGAAATTGCGCGTGAATGGGCGCCCAGCAGCGATCCAGGTGATCATGGTTCAACCCCATGGCCGTGCTGCCCAAGGCGCCTTTGGCATGCAGGATGACTTCGAAGCCGTGGCCGTGCATGCGGCCGCACTTGTGGCCTGCCGGCACGTTCGGTAGCAGGTGCGCCGATTCGAACCCATAGCGCCGCCATGTGTGCGCCTGACCGCTGCGGTCCAGATCCACGCCTGAATGCGAGGTGCTCTGGATGCCGATTTGCTCCACGCCCGGCAACGTCAGTTGCCCCCGCACCCACCGGGCGAGATGCTCATCGGTGGGTGGCGTGACGATGTCATTGAGCAACTGGTAGTTGAGCGGCGCGACGCCGCGGGCAAGCCGGTCGCGCAGCTCTCCGACTTCAGCGCCAGGGAAACTGGCCCAGCCCGGGGGCAGGCCGGTGCGGACCATTGCAAGGAAACTATGCCCGTGCAGGCGCCGGGCGCGATGGCCTTGCGCAAATACCGGCACGTGGCGAGCCGCCTCGAATGCCGAGGCTGCCACGTAGAGCAGCCGTTCGCTCAAGGCGCCGTCCGGGCGAACCGCTGGCTGAGCGGGTCGGTTTGTCCCAATTCGGCAAAACCCTTGCTGCGCAGCAGGCAGGCGTCGCATCTCGCGCACGGCTCGCCACGGGGCCCCGGGTCGTAACAACTGCTGGTAAGCGCGAAATCGACTCCCAGTGCGAAGCCGGTCTCGATGATCTGCGCTTTCGTCATGCTGATGAGCGGCGTGTGAATTTTCAAGGCTTGCGTGCCTTGCACGCCGGCTCGGGTCGCGAGGTTCGCCATGCGTACGAAGGCCTCGATATACTCCGGTCGACAATCCGGATAGCCGCTGTAATCGAGCGCGTTGACGCCGATGAAGATGTCGCTCGAACCAAGCACGACTGCCCAGGCCATTGCTTAGCGCAGAAAGATGGTGTTGCGCGCCGGCACATAGGCCACTGGGATGTCCTGCGTCTTCGCCGCCACGGAGCG
>CBDDRM010000074.1:0-10405 GCA_965233135.1 uncultured bacterium
ATGCGCAAATACTGCTGCATCATGGGGGTGTGTACGGCCCCGGTGGGCGACTCGGGTTTCATGCCCGGCATTATAGTCGCCGCATCGGCGCCGTCTCCCTCCTGGCACGGGTGTGCGCGTCCGCAGCCGGCGACTATCGGATCATGAACTGATCTGGTTCACGTGTCTTTTCGACAACGTCGAAACGCTGGCTTGGCGGCACATTCGCGCGAAGCCTGCGCCGGCGGGCGAACGGCGATCGCGTTTCCCTGATCGCGCTCACCGGCTGGAGGCAGGAGCAGGACAGGAAGGCCACGCGCGAAGCCGGCTTCTCATCACATCCGCATCCGTTGCGCACTCCAGGCGTTGCTCGCTTCTCTTTAAGACACTTTTCCGGGCCGGGACAGCATTCAGGTTTTGATCTGCGTCAAAGCCGAACTGCGCGGGAGTGGCTAGTGTTGGGAACAGTCGCCCGAACGACAGAACTGCGTTTCTTATGCGGAGGTGATACATGAGCAATCCCCGGAAAGTCGCCCACGTTGTTCATCCCTGGACCAGCAAGGCCGCGACCGATAAGGAGATGGGAGCGAATGAGCCGCAGTTGCATGAATCCATCGCACTGCTCGCCTACCAGAGGGCGCAAGAACGAAATTGCGAGCCCGGCCACGAGCTAGAAGACTGGCTCGATGCCGAAGCGCAAATCCTGGAGCAGGCGCAAAGACTCAAAAGTTTCCCCGCCTGAAGTCAGGCGGGCTCGCGCACCGCGCTGTTCAGGAGACGCGGCCTTAGGGAAGATGCGCGATAACGCGGCAAGGGGCCAACGGCAGGAAAAACCTGCTTGCGCTGCCAAACGTGGCAACAATGTCCGGGAGTAATGGCGAAAACGCGCTAGCGGCGGATGCTGCGATACCACTCGATCATCCAGGCCAGAGCAAGCGCTCCCAGTCCCGGCAATGCCAGCAGCAGATACTTCACGTAGGCATCCGGCGGCTGGCGCCCGTGGCGCGAAGTGATGATGTAGAGCATCAGCAAACCCAGCACCCAGAGCCATACCGTGCCGAAGCGCAGCGCTGCCCGGTGCACGCAAGGCAGCAACGGGCTATTGTGATACTTGGTGAGTGAGAACATGCGATTCACGCGGCCTACCAATGACCGGGCGCGACGCGCCGCAGACCAAACAAGCCATGCGGGGGGTCGTGCGGCTGATCTTCGGCCAGCCCCTCCAGCTTCGCGCAAAGTTCGCCGACCGCTTCTCGCAGCGCGCCAATGCTCAAGTCCATTCCCAGCCAGATATCGGTTATGGCGCGATCCGGCAGGCGTTTGCGCACGATCATGCCGTTCGCGTGGAATTCCGCGACGTGCATGTCGGCATTGGCACTGGGTGTGACATGGCCACCGTCGAAGGTGAGCCTGAGATCCCGGGTCAGGCCGCGAGCCCGGGCTGCGGCAAGAAAGTAGCGCTGCAACGTGGCAGCGGTCAACTTACGGTAATCAGTTCCTGTTGCCGACATCTGGAAGCTCTGCATGGTCATCCGAATTCGTTCATCAATACGCTGTCATTGAGTCATGACGGCGGGGTAATAATTACCGACCCCAGCCTTACATTTGTATTTTTTACCGCATCGCTTGTGCGAGGCCCCACTGTGCGGCACTTGATCAAGTGGCCTTAGCCAGAAGTTCGCAAGAAGCGCACCAGGGTTGGAATGTTCGTCGTGAGCCGATCAATTCAGACCAGCCAGCCAAACAGGCACGCTACCCGCAATATTTCGTCGGCATTCCCATCGGGTCCGGTCGCATGGCAACCAGGGCACTTGCGGGGGGGGGCGTGATTGATCTGCGCATAGCACTGCTTTTCCAGTTCGCGTCGAGATGATCCGCCAGAGGACGGATCACGGGCAGCGGGCCGGGACGAAGTCGATCCAGCGAGATTTGGTTTCGCGGCGGTCGGTGTGTAGCAATGGCATCAGACGCGTTGCCCAAGCGAAGGGAAAGAGCCGCGAGCTTTGGTTCATGTGCCCTCCCACTACATGAAGTCGGCGACTCGTCTTGCGCGGGGCGCGGTCGACGGCGCAAGTTAACGCTGTTCCATGCGATGCACGTTGAGGCGAACCGCACTTATACGACGCAACGCAAATCAGGAGCAGGATTGCCCGGAGGATTTCGCTGCCGGAGAGAATTCTTTCACCTGTTGATGGTGCCCAGCAAAGTCCCGACCACCGGGGAAATCTTGATGGCGTTGGCCAGAATCGGCTGCGAAAAAGCGATCGCCACAAACCCACAAAAACGCTGAGCCTGGTTTCGGTCGATGCGAGTGAATCTCGTGGCCGGCGACGGAACCCGCTGGCGGCAGCTTCCGCCAAATAGTGTTCGGGTATTCAGGGCACGACGCACTCGAAGTAAGCTGGATTGGTGGGATCACCCGTCTGTTTGTAGCGGGCGACCGGGGGATAAGGGCAAAGCAGGCGTGTCATATGGATCGCGCGCGTGGACGCAGCATCGTTAATGTATTTGGTTGCAATCAACGATTCGGGGGCCACGGCATTCTCGACCCAGTCTTCCAGCGCTTTTTGCACGCGCGCCGATCAAGAGCGACCAGGGAACGTGACGACGTCCTACGTCAATGGCTCATTCGCGCCGATGGCCAGCATTGATTCCAAGCAGCGCGCCGAGAATCAGTCCGACAGCCAGCGCCGTGCCCGCCACGCGCCACGGATTATCCTGGGCATAGTAATTCACGCGGCGCGCGCCACGGCGCAGATCCCGCTCGAGATCCATCAGGCTTTCCTTGGCCGCGGCCAGATGCTCGGCGACAGTCTCGCGCGTCTTACCGAGTTTGTCGCCACCGGCTTCCAGCAGCTCTTGCGTGTGCGCAACGACTTCACGCATGTCTCGCAGCAGACTCTCGCGGTTTTCCATCATCTTCACTCCTTTATCTGAAGGGCACTGTTGTCTCAATGATTGCAACGCCCCGGAATCAACGTACTGATAACCATTTGTTCGACGCTCTACGCGTGTGTGTTCGAAAGTGGCTTGCGTCTTGACGCAGCCTCCCGTTGCATTCCGTGAATCCGCCTGGCATCGCGGATGCACCGTCGCGGGCAGCAGCAGGGCGTTTGCTCCATTAAACACCTGACAACCTCGCTCGAGATGAGTTCAACCGTCGAAAAACAATATGTCATGTCGTATGATGTTTCCATTCGGCAAAGCGTTGTGTCCCGGTTGTTCTCTTTCGGAACCGGAAATCAGAAAAAGGAGAAGTTCATGGATGAAGTCACCGAAGTCAGCGGAGCGACCCCTGTCACCACCGATAAGCTCATGAGCGATTTGCGCGTGGTCGTGGCCGATGCCGATGCGTTGTTGAAGGCCACGGCGGGTCAGGCCGGGGAGAGAATCACCGCGGCGCGCGCGCGCGTCGAAGAATCCGTGCGCGCAGCGCGCGCACGGCTTGCGCAAGCCGGCGTCGAAGTGGCGGCCCGTGCTCGCGCCGGCGCGCGAGTAACCGATGAATATGTTCACGAGAATCCATGGGCCTCCGTGGGAGTGGCCGCAGGCGTCGGATTTTTCATCGGTTATCTGATCGGTCGGCGCTGACACTCCGCGATATCCGGCCGCTTTGAGCGGCGATCGTAAGCCCCTTTCTGGATTACCGGCGGTATTGGTTCGGCGGGACTTGAAGTGTGACGCGGAGCCGGCGCGCTGTGATCAGGGGCGCGGCGGACCCTCCAACTCCTCGTCGGCGAGCGCCATGATGCTGATCGAGGCGAATGAGGATTCCAGATTGCGGCTGTATTGCGCGAGCGCGCGCTCAACCGGGGCCGACGCAGGCAGGCCGGCGGGGGTCAGGTAGCGATCCTCGCCTGCGCTGCGAACGATTTCCAGCAGTTCATGGACCGACGCGGTGTTCAGATCACGTGCAGGCAAATAGGCGGGCGGATCGTCGCTGCTTTGCGTCAGCAAGCCTCCTTTCCGCAGCGCGTCCAACACCGGATCTACCGCGTGCATTGGCACGCCCAGCGGGCGTGACAGGTCTGCCGCGGTCAAAGGCGCCTGGCCGCGGCGGTAGCGCGCGGCAATGTTGCTCATGACAATCAGGGCGAGGCGCTCTCGCATGCGATTGGAAAGCCGGGGCTCTCCGGAGCGCGGGATGACATACTCCGGATGCTGTGCATAGAACGCGACGCTGGCGCCAAACAGGAGGATGAGCCAGCTCAGATACAGCCAGATCAGAAACAAGATCAGTATGGCGAAGCTGGAATAAATTGCCGCGTAACGGGTCGATGACGCGACGAACTGGGCAAAACCCCAGCCTGCGGTCTGCCACAGGATGCCACCCACCACGGCGCCGAGCAGGGCCGGTGCATAGCGCACCCGGGTGTTGGGAATGAACAAGTACACAAGCGCAAAGGCAGCGATGACCAGAACATAAGGAACGAACCCACTTAACTGGTAAAACACCGTTCCCAAAGGGTCTATTGCCGTGATCCGCTGCACAAAGGCGGAATTCATGACCGCGGTACTCATGCCGATCGCCGAAAATACGAGCAGCGGACCGATCAGCAGCACGCTCAAATAGCGGCTGAACCGCTCGCCGACCGGTCGCGAGTGGCTGACGTGCCAGATGTAGTTGAAGGATTCCTCGATTTTCTGAACCAGGGAAACCGAGGTGTAGAGCAGCAGCGCCAGACCCGCTGACCCGAGCACGCCGACATTCATGTTTTCGATGAACTGCATGACGCGCGCAGTGACGGCATCGCCTTCGGGACCGAGTGGGGCCAGGAGTCTTTGCAGCGTCGGTTCGAGCTGATTGTGCACGCCCAGGCCCTTTAGCAGGGAAAAGCTGAGCGCGAGCAACGGCACGATCGAAAGCAAAGTGGTGTAGACCAGGCTCATTGCGCGCAGAATGAGCTGGCCTGAAGCGAGGTCGCGGACCAGCACTACGAGCACCCGCGCGATATGCATCAGGCCCGCTCGTATCGGGCCGTGCTCGGCCTCAGCAGTGGACCACAATGCCCGCTCCACGGTTTGGCGAAGAGGCGGAAAGAGAAATTTCACGACGGGATCCGACGCGATGGGCAATGCTGTCGCGAAATCATGACTGCTCCTTGATCCTGATGGACAGCGGTAGTGTATGACTATTACATGCGCAGGCGGGAAGCGCACCGCGGCGGACGCATCCAGCTGGCGCAGAAAAGGGATCCCGTGGCCAGCGCTCAAACGCCGCGTGGCAGTGTCGAAAATCGCGATCGAGGGCGATGTCGCAGAACGAATGACGAACTTTGGATGTCAATCGGTTGAACGCACCGTCGGCAGCAAATTGTAGCCCTATCGCCATGCGAGCGGATCTCTCCATTCGGGTGTAGCCTGTTTGCGCCGGTCCCCCGACAATAAAGGAAATGGTTATGGACGGCACGAAGGCCGTAACGGCGCCCGCGGATGCGCTGGTGCTGTTCGGTATCACCGGCGATCTCGCGCACAAGATGATCTTTCCTGCGTTGTACGCGATGGCGAAGCAAGGTGTTCTCGACGTTCCAGTGATCGGGGTGGCATCGTCGACATGGACTCTGGCGCAGTTACGCGCACGCGCGGAAGACGGGATCCGAAAGGGGACCGGCATCGATGACCGTAAGGCGCTGCGTCATCTGTTTTCGCTGCTGAATTATGTCGCGGGAAATTACAACGATCCGGTGACCTTCGAAGCGCTCAGGAATGCGCTGGGCAATGCGCGCCGCCCCGCGCATTACCTGGCCATTCCGCCGGCGCTGTTTGCACCCGTCATCAAAGGCCTCGCTGCTGCGGGGCTCGCGGAGCGGGCGCGTGTCATCGTCGAAAAACCGTTCGGGCGAGATCTCACGTCGGCGCGGCGGCTGAATCGCGTTGCGCGTTCGGCATTCGCGGAGGACGCCATTTTCCGTATCGATCACTTCCTGGCCAAGGAGGCGATCATGAATATTCTGTACTTCCGTTTCGCCAATGCCTTCCTGGAGCCGATCTGGAATCGAAACTACGTGGCCAGTGTGCAAATCACGCTGGCCGAGAAATTCGGTATCGGCGGCCGGGGGGGATTTTACGAATCGGCAGGCTGCCTGCGCGATGTCATTCAGAACCATCTGTTCCAGATTGTCGCTCTGCTTGCGATGGAACCGCCGTCCTATCGCGGATTTGGCGCCGTCCACGGCGAGACTGCCGAGGTTTTTCAAGCCATGCGGCCGCTGGAACCCGACGATCTGGTGCGCGGCCAGTATGCCGGTTATCGCAAGGAGCGCGGAGTCGCGAAACGCTCCGACGTGGAAACCTACTGCGCGCTTCGCCTTTTCATCGATTCCTGGCGCTGGCAGGGCGTTCCCTGGTACTTGCGTTCCGGCAAGTGTCTGGCGGCGACGGCGGCCGAAGTCGTCGTGCGCCTGAAGCCGCCGCCCCAGCAACTTTTTGCCGACTCATTACCCAGGGATGGTGCGACCAACTACCTGCGCTTTCGCCTTTCGCCGAATTCTGCGATCGCGCTGGCTGCCCGTGTGAAACGAGACGGCAAGGAGTTTGTCGGCTATCAGCGCGAGCTTTTGCTTATTGACGAGCAATGCGGCGAGCAGGCGCCGTACGCCCGGCTGCTAAGCGATGCGTTAGCGGGCAATGGCTCGCTTTTCACGCGCGCCGATGCCGTGGAGGCCGCCTGGAAGGTTGTCGAGCCCGTGCTTGAGAAGCATTCCCGGAGCATCGTGTACAAGCCGGGCAGCTGGGGACCGAAGCAGGCGCGGGCGCTCATCGCGGCTGATGGCGGGTGGTTCAATCCGAGACTGACCGATGCCACTGCGGATTGAAGACTATGGATCGATCGGTGACCGTCACAAGCGATTGTTCGCTTTGAACAATGATCTTGGGTTACCACATGCTGGGCAATTTTCCGCGGGCACTGACCCACATGGCGCTCATTAACCCTGCGCACCTGCCGTCCATGTCCGTGCAGCGTGCGAAACACTCGGGCGAAATGGGCGAGCGTCCGGCCGCCGCGAGTAAATCTTCCGCATAATGCCGCCAACGGGAACGGACATAAAATCCCCGGAGCGAGCCAGGCCGGATTCGGCGGACTCGAACGCAACCCACTTGTATTTCTGTCGCAGGCGCCCGATGACACAGTCAACAGAGATCCCCGTAGCCCGGAATCCGCGGGCAGGCAAGCCGGCCACGTCCGCAATGCTGGTCGACATAGCCAGACTCATAACGGCTTACTATACCGAGCGGCCGGATGTTTCAGTGCCGTCGCAACGGGTTTCCTTCGGCACCTCGGGTCACCGTGGTTGCTCGTTCGATCGCAGTTTCAACGAGTATCACGTGTTGGCGATCAGCCAGGCTATTTGCGAGTTTCGGAAACGCCAGGGCATCGATGGTCCCCTGTTTCTGGGCATCGATACGCACGCCTTGTCGGTGCCGGCCGGCGCCACTGCTGTCGAAGTCCTGGCGGCCCACGGTGTGGAGGTCATGCTCGCGACGAACGACGAATACACGCCCACGCCCGTACTTTCCCATGCCATCCTGACCTACAACCGCGGACGCAAAACGGGTTTGGCCGACGGCATCGTGATTACGCCGTCGCACAATCCTCCCGACAACGGCGGCTTCAAGTACAACCCGCCCAATGGCGGCCCGGCCGACAGCGACGTCACGAAAGGGATCGAGAACCGCGCCAATGAGCTGCTGGAAGCCAGCCTGCGCGGGGTGCAGCGCATGACCCACGAATCGGCGATGCGGGCCTCGACGACCCACCGGCACGACTTCGTGACAGCTTACGTGGGTGAGCTCGACCGCATCCTCGATATGGATGCAATCCGCGGCGCGAACATCCGCATGGGCGTGGATCCGCTCGGCGGAGCGGGCGTACATTACTGGGGGAGGATTGCCGAGCGTTACGGACTGAACCTGACGGTCGTCAATGAAGGCGTCGATCCGACTTTCCGCTTCATGACACTCGATTGGGACGGGCGCATTCGCATGGATCCGTCGTCGCCATTCGCCATGCAAAGCCTGCTCGAACTCAAGGATCGCTTCGACATCGCCTTCGCGTGCGACCCCGATCACGACCGGCATGGCATCGTCACGCGCAGCGCCGGCCTGCTGCCGCCCAATCATTATCTGTGTGTCGCCATCTTCTATCTCTTCGAAAATCGTCCGCAGTGGAGTAAATCCGCCGCCGTGGGCAAGACGCTGGTCAGCAGCCAGATGATCGACCGAGTGGCCAGAAAACTCGGCCGCAAAGTGCATGAAGTCCCCGTAGGCTTCAAGTGGTTCGTCGATGGCCTGCTCGATGGTTCGCTTGGCTTCGGTGGAGAAGAAAGCGCGGGAGCGTCGTTCCTGCGCCGGGATGGCAGCGTCTGGACGACCGACAAGGATGGCATCGTGCCGGCCCTGCTCTCGGCGGAGATCACCGCGCGCATGGGCCGCGACCCTGGCGAAATTTACCGGGAGCTCACGCGCGAACTGGGAGAGCCGGTTGCCAGCCGGGTCGATGCGCCGGCGACCGCGGAGCAGAAGAAGAAACTCGCGCAGCTTTCGCCGCGGCAGGTGCAGTCGGCCGAACTCGCGGGCGAAGCGATCCAGAACATCCTCACCACGGCCCCCGGCAACGGCGCGCCGATCGGCGGGCTGAAGGTCGTGGCGGAGAGTGGTTGGTTCGCGGCGCGGCCTTCGGGCACCGAGGATATCTACAAAGTCTATGCCGAGAGCTTCAAGGGGGCGGATCATCTGCATCGCATCCTGGCAGAAGCACAAACCATCGTGGGCGCCGCATTGGCCGAGCCTGGACGTTAGCTGGCATCCGAGGTCCGCTGTAGAATTTGACTCGATTGTTCCGGAGTCCCACCATGCTTCTGCTCGACCGCATCGCCGAAGAACGCATCGCCGCAGCGATGTCGCGCGGCGAATTGTCCAATCTCCCAGGCGAAGGCCGGCCGCTGGATCTCGACGACGACCGGCTGATCCCGGATGAGCTTCGGCTCGCATACCGCATTCTCAAGAACGCAGGGTTTCTTCCGCCGGAGGTTGAGTGTTTGCGCGAGACCGGTGAGCTCGAACGCATGCTCGACACGCTCGCAATCGGCGAACGCCGCAGCCTTGCCTTGCGTAAATTGCAGTTGCTGCGCGTCCGGCTGGACTCGACGGCGCATCGAAGCAGGCGTTTGCGCGGAAAAGCCGGTTACACGGCGCACATTCTGAAGCGTCTGGAAATGAACGCCGAGCACACATGAACTCGCCGGCGCGTGGCGCCGGGCGCACGCCTGTGCGCCGTTCGATGTGCGCCGCCGCCGAAAGCTGCTGATATTCGTTTCCCTCCATCGAGGAGTGCTGCCATGAAACGCTCCGCTGTGCGCATCGAGCACGATTTGCTGGGAGAGCGTGCCGTGCCGGAGAGTGCCTATTACGGCATCCACACGCTGCGCGCGTACGAGAACTTTCCGATCACCGGCACGCCGATTTCCGTCTATCCGGATCTCGTGATCGCGCTGGCCTGCGTGAAACAGGCCGCGGCGCTTGCCAACAACGAGCTGGAACTGATCGACGCCGAAAAGACGCGTGCTATCGAGGGTGCCTGCGAGCAGATCCGCGGCGGCGGTCTGCTCGAGCAATTCGTGGTCGATGTGATTCAGGGAGGAGCGGGGACTTCGACTAACATGAACGCAAACGAAGTCATTGCCAATCGCGGGCTTGAATTGCTCGGGCACAAGCGCGGCGAGTATCAGTACCTGCACCCTCTCGATCACGTGAACATGAGCCAGAGCACCAACGACGTCTATCCCACTGCGGTCAAGCTCGCGCTGCACTTCGGGATTACGCGGCTGGTCGCATCGATGGGCGAACTCGCGGCCGCCTTCAGTGCAAAGTCAAAGGAGTTCCACGATGTGATGAAAATGGGGCGCACGCAGCTTCAGGACGCGGTACCGATGACCCTTGGGCAGGAATTCCTGACCTACGCGATCATGCTCGAGGAAGATCAGTTGCGCTTGCAGGAAGCGCGTCTGCTCATCCACGAGATCAACATGGGGGCCACGGCCATCGGTACCGGTATTACCACGCATCCCGACTATGCGAGTCTGGTAAGAAGCCAGCTGGCCGCCATCACCGGAATTCCCGTGGTGACCGCAACCAATCTGGTGGAGGCTACCCAGGATGCGGGCGCTTTCGTGCAGGTCTCCGGTGTGCTCAAGCGCGTGGCGGTGAAACTGTCGAAAACCTGCAACGACCTGCGGCTACTCTCCTCCGGTCCGCGCGCGGGGCTCAACGAGATCAACCTGCCCGCGGTGCAGGCAGGCTCCTCGATCATGCCGGGCAAGGTCAACCCGGTGATTCCCGAAGCGGTCAATCAAGTGGCGTTCGAGGTGATCGGCAATGACGTGGCGGTGACTTTCGCTGCGGAAGCCGGACAACTGCAATTGAACGC
>CBDDRM010000075.1:0-4940 GCA_965233135.1 uncultured bacterium
TTCGACGGCGTGGGTGTAACCCGGATACTTGGGGTAGAGGCCTTTCGGGTCGTGTTTCTGGATCGTCATGCGTTACCTGTTGAGCAGATGTTTCGGGCCAAGGACCAGCGCAGTGTACTTCCATTTCTCTTGCTGCAGACCGGCTTGGCCAATCCTTCAGATTATTCAACCTGATTACAAAGGGTCTTGAAGAAATTCGTGTGTGACACGACGCCGCAAAATCGATTCAAGCAACCTGGAAACCGAAGGAACAAAAATCCTTTAATGAAAAAAGCCCGGAACAGCGTGTCACCGCCGCCGGCTTGTAACTCCAAGGATTGTTGGTCCGAGGCCGGCTCACGGCTTCCCGCAAGCGAATATCCACAATGTTTCGAATATGGTGCCGCTGCCGCTTCGGATCGGCTTCCAGTAGCGCCGGGCGGCGGTTCGATAGCTGGCCGTGCCCACGCCCATTTTTTCCGAATGGAACGAGGTATCCAGCCACCGGTATTGCGCGGTTGCGCAGTCATATTCGATCAGATACTTGAACGACATATATTTGTCGCTGGGAGTCTTGCGGTTGCCCATGCTCCACATTTTGACCTTGTCGCCGGACCTGACGATCGTGGCCGGATCTGCGTAATTGGTAAAGCCTTTCTCATAGGGATACACCTCGACCCACTCCGCAGCGGCACCGCTGCTCACGAGCGTCAACAGCATTATCAGAATAGCTTTACGCACTGCGAATGACTCCATTAAGGGCCGCATCCTGCCAAGGTTCCGGGATCGGCTTTCCCATGACGCGACGTGCTGTGCGCGGCGGGTGTCCGCGGTGAAATGTTGCCGGGAAGACCGTTTGGAAGCGATCAGATCCGCCCGTGATGGCGGCGCGTCAACTCGACACCGCGCCGGCAGCAAGGCGCGGCCGGCTGGGCAGTTGAACGATGTTGCTGTGCGTCCCCGAGAGCCTTGGCTGCCCACCTTCCACCCATTCGACGATGGGCTGGAACTGGGCGCGCTCTGATGCCGAAAGTGCTGCTTCCATCTCGAAGATCCCCAATCCCGATTCCGCGGACTGGAGATAGACATCGGAATCGCACAGACGGGTCAGCAGCGGCAGGCTCAGGGATTTCAGAAAACGTTCGAGCGGTTCGTAAGTCGGCATGGAGTTGCGCACCTTGTTGGCGATAACCGCCAGACGGATATTGCGCATGCGGATGCGCCCTGCAAGCAGCAGATCCCGGATGAAGTTTGCCGTGGCGTGGATGTCGATGGCCGATGGCGCCACCGGTATCACGATGCAATCGGTCCGGACCAGCATCTCCTGAAGCAGCAATCCGGAAGCCCCCGCCGGTGCATCGATGATGAGCTGGCGTGTTTCTGCGGGCACATGCATTTCGATGCCGCGCAAGCGGTTCCCCCTTTGCGGTGCAGCATTGGCTGCATGGATTTTGTGCTGCGCCGAATCACGCAATCGCAGCCAGTGCAGGCTCGAGCCCTGCGGATCGTAATCCATGACCGTCACACATACCGCTCGCGCTGCGAAATAACTGGCCAGAGTGGTCGTGACGGTCGTCTTCCCCGACCCGCCCTTGGGATTGATGACCAGGGTAGTGTTCATTCGCATGATGGGCTCGACGTTGTTACGGGATCAGAGGGAGAAATGCGCATGGAACCGTTAGTTTAAGCGCACGGAACATGCCATTCACCAGTCCCTTGCTGCAAAACAGGGACTTAGCCCGATTCAACCCGGAAATGCTGTCACTGGCAGGCGACGGCGGCGCCGAGACGCGGCAGTGCCTGAAAAAATGGGCCGAAAAGCGACCCATTGACTGCGAGGAATGTACTGCAAACGTACCAGCTATTCGGAGCGTCAGCGGTCCGCTTGGGATAGTAGGCGTTCTGGTACGGCAACAGGGGCGGGCCGATCATGCCGCATACGATCCAGCGCGGCACGCCGGCACCGACCCTTAAATGATTGCGTGTCTTACATCTGACCGGATTGCTTCCTGGCGGAATCAACGCAATTCTGCTTTTCCGTACCTTCGAGGGCCTCGCATTTTTTCAGTTCGGCGGAATGGGCGGCCTCCGAGTCCTGCGAGCCAGCCGCAGTCTGGTCCTGCTGATCAGTGCCGGTGCCTTCCTGCGCTTGAGCACCGTTGGTCGTCGATTGGCTGTCCTGCTGATTGCCTGCGGCCTGCGTAGAGGACGCGTCCGTGCTGTCGGCACTGGAGGCCTGACCCGTCTTGCGATCTGCTTCCGGACTGTCCTCTTTGGTCTGTGTCGCCTGCTGGGCCGATTGTGAGGTATCGGCTTCGATCTGATCGGCACTGGACGCCTGGCCCGTCACACGCTCATCGGTACCTTTTTCAAATTCATTCGATTTCAGGCCGCCGGTTGTCTTTTCCTTGTCGGCAGATTGCGAACTTTGCGTGCCTGCAGTCGTATCCTGCGATGCACCGGCTTGCTGGTCACTGTCGGCGGCGAAAGCGGCGACCGAGGAAAGACTGAACAGCGCTGCAGCCAGATAGGTTTGATATTTCATTGCGAGTCTCCTGATGTCAACGATGGTTAGAGACCCCCGTGTTACCCGCCTGATTTTTGTTGGCTTTGCGCAGCGGCGGTACTGCACTGCGTGTCGATGCCGCAAAACGATATCTTCCACGTGTAGCATTGAGTCCTCGGCCGCGAGAAGGTTCGATGGGTAGGGCCGCAGGCCTATGGCGTGACGACGCCACCACGCGACATCTAGGGGTTTAAACCGAAGCATGCGTACCGGAAACAATGCAGGGCGCTGTGAATGGCTTTGCCATCGCTCTGCGCTATCGGAGATATTTCGTCTGTTGTCAGAAGCGCGAACTGCCCCATGGCCGATCTAAAAACTGTACGAAACTGGGTGGAGCATGCGTCGCGGGTTGTGGTCCTGACGGGCGCCGGCATCTCGACCGAGTCGGGTATCCCCGATTTCCGCGGGCCGCAGGGCCTCTGGACTACGAATCCGCACGCCGAGAAACTCTCCGACATTCGCTACTACATGTCCGATCGGGAGGTGCGCAAGGCGTCCTGGAAGGCGCGCCTCGCCCATCCCGCCTGGACGGCGCAGCCGAACGCCGGCCACCGCGCGCTGGCGGATCTGGATCAGCGCGGCAAGTTGCATGCGTTGATCACGCAGAACATCGATGAATTGCACCAGTTAGCCGGCACGTCCCCGGGCAAAGTGATCGAGGTTCATGGCACCGTGCGCACAGTGGTGTGCATGGCTTGCGGCATCACTGCCCCCATGCAGACGGCGCTGGATCGCGTGCGTGCCGGCGAGGAAGACCCGCCATGCCGCCACTGCGGCGGCATTCTGAAGAGCGCTACCATTTCCTTTGGCCAGGCGTTGGTGCCCGCTGTAATTGAGCGCGCGTTGCGCGTGGCCGGGGAGGCTGACCTGTTTTTTGCGATTGGGAGCAGCTTGCAGGTCTAACCGGTGGCCGGAACCCTGGAAGTGGCGAAGGCCGCGGGCGCGCGGATCGTCATCCTTAACGCTGAACCGACGCCTTTCGATGCCATGGCTTCCGCAGTTTTTCGCGACCCCATCGGGTCAGTGCTGCCGCAACTCTTTCGAACCTGATTGGCCGTATTCGGGAACCCGCTCGTCGTTTGGGATTCGCCATTGAATTATCCGGCTGCGACGCCCCCCGGCGGATGGGCCGTAGCTCGAACGCCAGGGGCCAATCGACGCGCGGGTGGCTTATCGCTTTTCCGGTGGAATATCTTTGATCCGGGCGCTGTGGGCGGCAACGTCGGCCCGGCTGTAGTTCAGTGTCCGGCGTTTGTCCGACGGCGGGCGCTTGGCGACTGACAGACCCGGACGCCATTCCTGCGCGGGACGTATCGGCCGCGCCACGAAACCCCCGCCGCAATTCGGACAGACATTGAACAGTATGTGTTCCACGCACGCTGCGCAGAACGTACATTCGTAAGAGCAGATCCGTGCATCGGTGGAAGCCGGCGGCAGGTCACGATCGCAGCATTCGCAGTTGGGTCGGAGTTCGAGAGCCATTGCATTCACCTTGTTGATGTGAGGACGTCAGCAAGCAGCTCCAGTGTAGCCATCCGGTCGTACTTGCGCATCATTCGGGCCCGCGTTGTGGTCGAAGCGGGTTCGACAGGCACCGGCTCTGGTTATCGTTTCCGCCGTGCGGGATTCGCCTCACACTCTGAGCCGTGGCACACTTGGCTCGCGGGTGTCGAACAATCGCGACGAATTTTTGGAGGAGTCATTTCATGCGAAGCCAGGCTCGATCAATATTTGTCATTTGGATATGCGCAGCCTTGACCCTTTACGCTGCCAATAGCCGCGCGCAGAACGTATCAGAACCGACCAACGATCTTCCCAATCCGTACCAGAAAACGCTCGCGCCCTGGGGCGATCTGCCCGAGGGCCGCACATGGGGCGCGTTGAGCGCGGTGGCCATCGACAACGACGGCACTTCGGTGTGGGTCGCCAACCGCTGCGGCGCGAATCCCGACACGCCGCCGGGCGAATCCCCGTTCGCGTACGACAGTTGTGCGGGCTCCAGTGTTTCCCCGGTCATGAAGTTCGATTCCTCGGGAGAACTGCTGAAGAGTTTCGGCGCCGGCTTGTTCGTATTTCCGCACAAGATCTATGTCGACGCGCAAGGCAATGTGTGGGTCGTCGATGCACGAAGTGCCAACGAACGCGAGCGCAAGAAGTATCCGAATGAAAAGCCGAAAGGCCACGTCGTGGTCAAGTTCAGCCCGGAGGGCGAGGTGCTGATGGTGCTCGGCAAGCCCGGGGTTGCCGGTAATCCGCCCGATGCGCTGAACGAACCCACCAGCGTCGTCGTGGCGCCCAACGGCGATATCTTCGTCGCCGAGGGCCATTCGGGACAGTACGACGGTGCCGGTCCGGACAGCGTCGGGCGAATCTCCAGATTCACGCACGATGGCAA
>CBDDRM010000076.1:0-5298 GCA_965233135.1 uncultured bacterium
AACAACCAACCGAGGGGCAGACGAAATATGTCCGGGTCAGAAAAGAGGTTACGCAAAAACGGCTCGACGGCGGCCAGCGAATCGGGCCCTCCGAGATTGAACAACACGACGGCGCGGCGGGTATGCATAAATGCAGGAAAGTCCCAGATTCTACGCCGTGGTCCACGGTTTCTCCATGCACGCAAACATGGGAGAATCGCGACCCCCGCGGGTGGGCGGGGTGATTACGAGGAGAACGATGAAAGCTTATATGTGCGTGGTATGCGGGTTCGTGTACGAAGAAGAAAACGGCTGGCCCCAAGAAGGCATTCCCCCAGGCACGCGGTGGGAAGACGTCCCGGAAAACTGGAAATGCCCGGAATGCGGGGCGGCGAAAAGCGACTTCGAGATGGTGGAGATCTAGTCCGCCGGAATCAGAACGAGCCGGTCACGCTGATCCGCAGCGCATGCGACCGGCTGCTGTAAGTCCCCTCATACACATGAGTGTCCGCCCCGGCCAGGGTGTCCTGATCGGTGGCGTCGACGGTACGTGAATGGCCGTGAGCGTACTGATACATCACATCCACGGTCCAATCCCGCTCCAGCTTCCACACCGAGCCGAGGGTCAAGCGCGTCCGGTCCAAGAATGTCTGCGCCGGGGTCACGTCCCGGTCGGGTACCTGTGACGGTTCGTATCCGATGGCGCCGTACAGCGCCATCCGCGGCGTGCGCTGCCACTTCATGCCGAGTCGCGTGTTGATTGTGTCGTGGTAATGGCGCTCGTTCTTGCCTCGATTCACGATCGTGCCGTTCGCCTGATAGATCGTGCGTTCATCGACGTACGACCAATCGAACCATTCGAGCTCAAGCTCTGCCCAAAGATCGGGGCGCAGCGCAAGCGCAAAATTGCTCTGCAATCTAGCGGGTAGCAGGATATCGGCGCGCGCGTCACCCTCAACCAGGGCGCCGCTGGCCGCGGCCAGGGGATGCACATCGGTTTGTGAGCCGCGCACGTCGGTATTGGTGCGCGTGGTGAAGGCCGCGCCGACCAGGTAACCGCGGCCGATGTACCGCGCGCCGAGCTGCATCCCGTAGGTCACGCCGTGGCCCGCCACCTTGGCGAAGTCCGAATCTTCCATGGCATCCACGCGCTGCGCGAACAGCCGGACACCGGTGCTCCAGTGGTCGCTCAGGCGCCACGCCGCCGCCGGTCCCACGCGGCGCACGATCAATCTCCCGCCTTTAGTGAGATCGAGGTTGTTGCCGCCGAAGTTCACGTCCCAGGCATGGTTCTCCCATTGCAGGTCGAAGTAGTTGGGTGTGTCCAATGCAAAGCCCAGCGCGATGCGATCGTTCAGCGCGTGGCTGAAGGCGAAGAATGGGAGCACCGGGTGCATCGTTTCGGTGGCGTAGTGGCCGGCGGCGGCGACGCCGACGGTGTTCGCGCGACGAAAGTCGTTGTCGACCTGGCCAGTTAGGACGCCGATCTCCCAGCGCGTGCCTTTGCCGGCCGTAGTCAGTGTGGCGGGATTAATGGTTTGCTGTGCGGGCGAGCCCCAGGCGATGTTGCCGATGCCTAAGCAAACCAACAGCAAAGCCAGTTTTCGGTAGCGCATTTCAACCCGCGAATTCTTTCGACCCCTTTCTATTAGTCGAAAGGGCGCGGTCTTGCAAAGGTTATTGAATAAGAGGCGCGCTACCTAACCTTTGTCTTTGAGCCCGTAGCGTTCGAGTTTGTAGTGCAACGTGTTCGGGCGCATGTTCAGCATACGCGCCGCCCTGGACTTGTTGCCGCCGCAGCGCGCGAGCGTCTGCTCGATGAGCCGGCTCTCGAACTCGGCGACATAGGTGTCCAGCGACTTGCCGTTTTCGCCGATCTCGATCTCCGGCGCGGCAACAGATTGCTCCGTGGTCTCTTTGGCCCGCAGCCGGTCGAACACGACGGTCTTCAGCGCGGCGAGATCGATCGGGTAATCGGTCGCCATCAGATCGTCGATGTCGGCCTGGCTGAGGTACGCGTGCGCGGCCGCCTGCAAATTGAACTGCAACGTGTAGTAGTGGATGAGCAAAGGCAGGTCGACGCGCCGCTCGCGCAGCGACGGCAGACGCAGCACGAGCGGATGCAGCGGCTTGAATAGAGACGCGGGCGACTGTGTTGTCGTCGGCGAGCAGGCGGCGATCAACCGGGTGTTCTCGAACTCGTTGGTGCGCAGCAGGAGCTGGTCCCAGGTTTCGTTCGAGAGCGCGCCGATGTTGTCGATCATCAACGTGCCGCCGTCGGTGCCGGCGACCATCGCATCCAATTCGCTTGTGCTGAGGCTCACATCCCCGCGCGTCTCGTGCCGCAGCAGCTTTGCCGTCTGCAGTACGCGGAATTCGCCCGTGCTTCGCGCCTGGCCATGGATGTACGCGGCCGCGGCGATCGCTTCGTTTGTGTCCCACGCTTCGATACAGACCGCGTCGCTGAAGCCGGCGACGCGCGCGGCATCGAGGACGGAGTGTTTGTAAGCCGGGCTGCATCCGACCAGCGGGAAGTCGGGGTGGGCCATGGTCGTGAGCGATTCGCGCAGCCGGACCAGGGCTTCGACTTTGCGTGCCATCGCCTCCGGGCTTAGCTCGCGCGGAAAGACCTCGACCAGCATCCCGCGCAGTTCCTTGCGGTGTTCGTAAGCGAACTCGGCCGCCCCGTTGCCGAACAGCAGCACCGCGCTCCGGCGGGCCGGGCCGCCGAGGAGTTCTTCGAGCTTACGCTGGAACGGCAGCGCGCCGGTTTCCACCTCGCATAACAAGACGTCCGGTATGGCGCGGCGACGAAAGCTTGAAGAATCCGGCCCTGCGTACTGCTCGATTTGCGGAAACCGCTCGCGCAATTGCTTCAGCATCGACTTGTCGCGCCCAAGCAGGGTGATGTTGAGCTCAGGGTCCGGGTTCGCGCGTGCCGCGAGCAGGCTATCCGCCGGCTGTTCGCGCGCCAGCCGCGTATTTTCGCGGCTCAACACCTCGACCTTCTGCTGCAGAACCTGCGCGTTCTGTTCCGCGCCGTTCAGCCGGAACTGCAGCATTTGAATCTGCGAACGCGCCTCGGCCAGCTGCGTGCGCATTGCCAGCAGCTTGTCGAGGAACAAATCCGCCATCCGGTCGAACAGCTGTTCGACCATGCGGAAATCGAGGCGGCTATAAACCTGTTCGCTGAACGAATCGCCCAACAGCAACCAGCTCGCCGCGTTTTCGCTGTGCGGGTAGAACGGCACGACCGCGGCCACGCCGTGCTGCTTCATGATGGTGTGAACCTGCGGCATGTGGTCGGCGATTTCGTTTGCCACGATGATGTGATCGACGCCGCGAAGCTGTTCCATCGGCATTGCCGCCATATTCGGTCCGCCTGCGGCCGCAAACACGGGCTTCGGTCCGCCGACCAATGCGACCGGACAGCGCAACGTGTCGGCCAGGCGATCAACCGCTTCATTCACGGAACCGAGATCGGCGACTTCAGCAATCATGGCGCGGATTCGGCCATAAAACGCCGTCTTGCGTTTACGAACTTTCGACCACGGGATATAGAACTCGATGTCGAACAGGCGATGCTCGTGGATTGCGTACGTGGTTACGCACAGGAAGAAGGTGATCCCGATCGGAAAGTAGAACGTGCTCGTGAACCGCGGCCAGCCGACGTAGCTCGCCAGGATGAGATACATGAACATTAAGAAAAAGGGTGACAGCGCGAGCAACCACAAGCGGTTGCGCATTCTGGCAATGATCGGCGAGCGCGAGGTGCGGGCTCCGTACAATAGATTCACCAACGACGCCAGCAGGTACACCACCACATACGTCTCGAATAGGAAGTACAGTGGCCCGGGTTTCCTGAGGATTGAGTCCTTGAATGGCTCAAAACCGAGCACGAGCTTGTCTGTAAAAAACAGCAGACTCAAAAGCGGGACGGCGGGTAAATAAAGCAGCCAAAAATACCGGTACCAGCGTGGGTGGTTGGCTGAATCAATGCTGATCTTGAGCGAGATGTGCAGAATTGCGGCGATGATTAAGACCATCAGGCCGACGTAAGCAAAGCCGAACCGCTCAACGACCACGTCGAGGCCGCGCGGATAGTAGTAATGCATCCCGCCTAGCTCGACGATATTGAACAGTGACAGCAGGACCAGAAAAGCGAGGAAAAGGCGCGCTAGATTAGTCTTCGTAGCCGACTGAGCCGCGTACCCAAGCAATACAAACTTGAAGATCAGCGCGACTAAGGAGGGTATTTCTTGGTAGTAGAGAAATGTCATCGTTGTTAAGTCCGTTTAAGCCCAGGTTCCCTCAACCAGATGTAATTGTAAGCGTCGTCTATTTGCTTAACAAAGCTGTGCCTTCCTACGCCTAATTGTAGGCAAGGTTCGTACCAATGCATGACAGAAACGCCGATCGGCCGCAATCGCCTCAGACACAGATGCGGGGCGGCGGCAAGAAATCCATATATATCAAACAGCTATCGGGAGATCCTCCAGCGTAGCCTGGGCAACCCAGTCTATCTCACGGCGGCGTGCCATCTGTCCCTTGTCCGGGAATTGAAGGTTCGGATGCTCGTCAACCAGCATGAACCGATAGTAGCTCTCGCGTATATCGGTGAGTGAAGCCTCGTATTGCTCATAGTAAAGCTTGTGGGCTTTTAGAAGTGGCAAGGTCAGTAAGACAAGACGCACATCGTCCTTCACATAACTATTTGTAGTCTCGCCGGTTAGCTGTTCAAACCGATACACGGTTTTGTAAAAAGGCGCGTGCCGTGCGACCGCAGCAACGATGAATCGGTCCAAATGGGCATAATAGAAGCTATATTGATATAAGTACTTGAAGAGAAAGATAACCAAGTTCTTGTGTTGGCCACTGTACTCCTTGTCGACCGCCAGAGATGAAACTTCGGCCAACCTCTCGCCCTGGTTTCGAAACTTCCTTAAGGCAGCCTGGTAAGTCTTATCGGCCGGTAACCCGTCGCGGGAATCTTTCACTATGCTGGCGGTGCCAATAATGCGATCCATCTTTTCCGCCACGAACACCGTGCGCATACCTGAGTGCATGTGGCTGTTGTTTCGGAAGGGCTCATCATTGTCCCAGTAGCCTTCGTCGATGTAATTATTGCATACGAGTCGATTGGCTTGGGCTATTTCTGATTTATCTCGGGCGAGACGGATGATGACATTCGAGTCTTTCAGGCGGGGCGCCTTGAGTGCCATAACTCCTCCTAAGTCGCACTGGCACTCGGGGTACTAGGAGGTACTGAGCCGTTCTTTCCTCCCCAACGCCCGGATATTCCAGTGTTTGGGAATACGA
>CBDDRM010000077.1:0-6286 GCA_965233135.1 uncultured bacterium
CAAGGGTCAGGGTTTTGTTATGCTGACTGAGGATGAGTGCATGGCTGTTACCGGGCGTTCCTGATCGTTGAAGTGGGAAGACCGATGGGCGGCCTTCGCGCAACTGACGAGCTCGAGGTGCACTCATGACCACTGACTCCACTCTGGGATTCGGGCTTGGCCTGCGGACCGACCATTACGAAGCGATCCTCGACACGCGTCCGCGCGTGGACTGGTTCGAGGCACTCACTGAAAACTACATGGTTCCGGGCGGCAAGCCGCTGTATTTTCTGGATCGCATCCGCACCAACTACCCCATCGTGCTGCACGGCGTGTCATTGTCCATCGGCAGCAGCGATGCGCTCGACTACGAATATCTGAAGGCGCTGAAGCAGCTCGCGCAACGGGTTCAACCGGCGTGGATTTCAGATCACTTGTGCTGGACCGGCATCGCCGGCAAGAACATGCATGACTTGCTGCCGGTGCCTTACACGCAAGAAGCCGTGGACCATGTTGCGAGTCGGGTGCGCGAAGTGCAGGATTTTCTGGGCCGCCGGATACTGCTGGAAAATGTCTCGAGCTATATTACCTTTCGCAACTCAGAGATGACCGAGTGGGAATTTCTTTCCGAGATCGCGCTGCGCTCGGACTGCCACTTGCTGCTCGATGTGAACAACATCTATGTCAGCGCATTCAACCATCGATTCGATGCCGTCAGATTTCTCGAGGGCATTCCGATGGATCGCGTGCGCCAGATTCATCTGGCGGGGCATAGCAACTGCGGCACGCATATTATTGACACCCACGACGCCGACATCATCGATCCGGTCTGGGATTTATATGCCATGGCAGTGCGCCGCTTCGGCGCAATCGCCACCATGATCGAGCGCGATGACCACATTCCGCCCCTTGACGATCTGATCAATGAACTGGATCGGGCGCGCGCAATCGCAGCGACCAACTTGCAAGCAAAGGCGGTCGCATGACACATGCCAAACTTGCAGCGACGCAAGCGCTGTTTCAGGACCACATACTCACCGGTAACCCTGCCATCGACGACGAAATCGACGGCCAGAGCGCTGAATTCCGCAGTGCGCGCATGCGCATTTATCACGACGCCTACCAGCTGAGGTTGATCGAAGTGCTAGGCAACGATTACGAGGTGCTGCGCAAGTTTCTCGGAGACGAAGCGTTCAACGCGGCCGCCCGCGCCTACCTGGCCGAGCATCCGTCCACTTTCCGAAACGTGCGCTGGTTCGGTCAGCGCCTGCCGAAATTCCTGAAATCCCGGTCGCCCTATGCACAGCATCCCGTACTAGGCGAACTGGCACTGTTTGAATGGACTCTGGGGCTCGCCTTCGACGCAGCCGAAGGCGATGCCGTGAGCTTTGACGAAGTCACCGCGGTCCCGGCGCCAGCCTGGCCCCGGATGCGCTTCACGCCCCACGCGTCGCTTCATGTGCTCGACTTGTACACCAGTGCCGTAGCTATCTGGAAGGACATTGATATCAAGAAATCTTTTGAAGTCGAGCTCTCCCGCAAGCCCGTAGTCTGGGCAATCTGGCGCAAACAACGAGCGCCCTTCTTCCGCTCGCTCGACGACGATGAGGCATGGGCTTTGAAAACGATCTACTCGAACGCGAACTTCGGGGACCTTTGTGGCGGCCTGTGCGAATGGCACGCAGAGGCGGAGGCCGCCGCACGCGCCGCCGGCATGCTGCGCGGCTGGATAGATGAAGGCTGGATCGCCGCTTTGCGGTTCGACTAGTGCTGGTGTAGAGCGCCGGTCGAGCCGGTGTCGCGCTCGCGCACGATGGCCTCTACAGGCACTCGATGGCGACGTTTGGCGCTGTCTTCGAGCGTTAATTCCAGCTTGAGCTTCTGTCCCGGTACCAGTGAGCGCTTCAAGTCGAATAACATGATGTGGTAACCCCCCGGAGCCAGCTTCACAGCCTTACCCGCAGGTAACGCGAGAAAAGGCAGCGCGCGCATGCGCATCATGCCGTTCTCCATTTGCATCCGGTGCACTTCGGCCGTCTCAGCCGCTGACGTTCTTACAGCGGTCAACCGCAAGTTCTGCCTGGCGGTGATTTCCATGTAAACCGCGCCGACTCTCTGGCCCGGCACTGTCGAGCGGGCCCAGGGCTCGACCACTTTGACGACCTCGGCGCCCTGCGCGACGCCGGCAATCAAGAGTCCACCGAGCAGGGCCGCTCCCCGGCTGTTCCGCAGAAAGAATTTTGTCATAAGAAAGTGAATGATTCGGCTGCCCGCATTGTTCCAGACCTCAGTGCGCAGGACAATCAAGAGCCCAGGTCCATCCTGTATAATTCGACCGCTTCACGATGATGAAATTCTTGACCCTGCTCGCGTTTTTTGTAAGCCAACTGGCCGTTGCGCAAGTTCCGGCTGACGCCGGCGCACCGGTTCCTGCCGTCTCCGCAAAATCCTATCTCCTGGTTGATTTTCAAAGCCGGCAGGTCCTCGCGGCCCGCAACGCGAACGATCGGGTCGAGCCGGCGTCACTGACCAAATTGATGACGGCGTATGTGGTGTTCGACGCCTTGCGTCAAAAAAGGATCACGCTGGTGCAGCCTTTCAGCGTTTCGCAGAAAGCATGGCGCGCTCCCGGTTCGCGCATGTTCCTGACCGTCGGCGAGAGCGTTCTGGTGGAGAATCTGCTGACCGGCATGATCGTGCAGTCCGGCAATGATGCGGCCATCGCGTTGGCCGAAGGCATTGCCGGCAGCGAAGAGGCGTTTGTCGAGCGCATGAACCGCGAAGCAGCGCGGCTGGGGATGAAGAACTCCCATTTTATCAATGTCACCGGCTTGCCCGACCCGATGCACTATTCGACCGCGGCGGATCTCATCACGGTCTCGCGCGCAATCATCGACGAGTTTCCGCAGTTTTTTCCGCTGTACAAAGTGCGGGAATACCGTCACAACAACATAACGCAGTACAACCGTAACCGCTTGCTCGGACGCGATCCGTTCGTCGACGGACTCAAAACCGGCTATACGGAAAGCGCCGGGTTCTGCATGATCGCTACGGCCAAGCGCAAGGACCGGCGCCTGATTGCCGTTGTGCTGACGTCGTCTTCGGAAAATGGCCGCGCGGTGGACGCGCAAAAGCTTTTGAATTACGGCTACGAGGCGTTCGATACGGTCAAGCTATACGGGGGCGGGGAACCGATCCATTCCCTGCCGGTCTGGAAAGGCAACAATCGTGAAATGCGCTCGGGACTGGCAGATGACTACTTCGTGACTTTGCCCAAGGGGTATTCGGAACGTCTCAAGGCCACGCTGGAGAGCATGCAGCCTCTCATGGCACCGATTCGCGCTGGTGACCGGGTGGGCACGTTGCGCCTGACGTTCGATGGCAAACCCTTTGACGAGCGCTCGGTCGTGGCACTTGAAAACGTCGGTATCGCCAATGTTTTCATCCGCAGTTGGCACAGCCTGCGACTGCTGATGCGTTCGCTGGTAAATTTCGTGGAAAACTGAGCAATCTGGCAATTGGGTGATCAAGGCGGCTGCCCCTTGATCGCGCACTCACCGGATTGGCCAATTGGATTGCCCACCCCGATCATTAAACGGCCCTATCGTCCGCCCATGATCTATCTCAACGGTGAATTCATGCCCATCGAGCAGGCCCGCATATCGGTGCTCGATCGCGGTTTCATTTTTGGCGATGGCGTGTACGAGTTGATACCGGTGTATTCGCGTCGCCCCTTCCGGCTCGCCGAGCACCTGCGTCGTCTGCAGGAGAGCTTGACCAGCATCAAGCTCGCCAACCCGCACGATATTGCGACGTGGACACGCCTGATCGAGCGCCTGGTGGAACTGAACGAACCTGAGGACCAGTCGCTCTATATGCATATTACCCGGGGCGCTGCGAAACGCGATCATGCTTTCCCGAAGGACGTCAGCCCGACCGTGTTTTTGATGAGTAATCCGCTTACCACTCCGCCACGGGAGCAGGTCGCGCGCGGCGTTTGCGCAATTACGGCAACCGACAATCGCTGGCTGCGATGTGACATCAAAGCCATCTCTCTGCTGCCCAACGTCCTGTTACGCCAGCAGGCAATCGAAGACGGGTGCGTGGAAACCGTGCTGCTGCGCAATGGATGCATGACGGAAGGAGCCGCCAGCAATATTTTCGTCGTAAGCAATGGCGTCCTCCTCGCCCCCCCCAAAGGCCATTTGATGCTGTCGGGCATTACCTACGACGTAGTGCTCGAATTGGCGCAAGCGCATCGTTTACCTCACGAGGTTCGCGAGATTCCCGAAGCAGAGCTGCGTGCTGCGCAGGAAATCTGGATGACCTCGTCAACGAAGGAAGTTCTGGCGATTACGCAGTTGGACAATGCCCCGGTGGGCAAGGCGACCCCCGGCCCGATGTTCGCCCGCATGTATGAGTATTATCAGGATTACAAGAATCAGGTCATGCGAGCCGGCTGATCATGGCACAGGAATCTCTGATCGAGTATCCCACCAACTTTCCCCTCAAAGTCATGGGAAGGCGCGAGCCACGATTGGTACAGACCATCGTGGAAATCGTTCAGCGGCATGCGCCGGATTTCGATGCCTCGACGGTGGAAATGCGCACGAGCAAGAAGAACAACTATCTGAGCGTCACCTGCACCGTACGAGCCACGTCGCGCGAGCAACTCGATGCGCTGTACCAGGACCTGTGCGATCACCCCGCGGTGGTGATGGTGTTATGAGGGACGACGGACGAGGGGTGAGGGACGAGGGGTCCAAGCTACCCAGCATTCATTCCTCGTCACTCGCCCCTCGTCCCTCTCCCCTGGTGCGCCGTCTCGGCCTGGCGGATTACGAATCTACCTGGCGCGCGATGCAAGCGTTCACCCTGGCGCGAACCACCGAGACGCTCGATGAACTCTGGCAAGTGCAGCACCCACCGGTATATACGCTCGGCGTTGCGGCTCGGGCCGAGCACTTGCCCCGCTCGGATTGCGGCATTCCCATGATCAGGACAGACCGTGGCGGGCAGATCACTTATCACGGACCCGGCCAGGTCGTGGTTTACACCTTGCTGGATCTGCGCAGGCGCCAGCTCGGCGTGCGCGCCCTGGTGCGGCGGCTCGAAGGCGCGGTGATAGAATTACTAGACGCATATGGCATCGAAGCAAATGGGCGAGAAGATGCGCCCGGTGTATATGTCGCCGGGGCCAAGATCGCCGCATTGGGCCTGCGAGTGCGAAACGGCTGCTGCTATCACGGGCTGAGCCTGAACGTCGACATGGACCTGACTCCGTTCACGACCATCGACCCCTGTGGGCATCCGGGGCTCACGGTCACGCAAATGCGGGCTTTCCGTATAGACGACACAATCGAGGCCGTTACCGAAAAGTTGCTCGATAAACTTGCAGCGGGAATCTGACCGCACGCCAATGACCACGACCAAGATCGAACGTCAGACCGGAGAACAGAAGACCGCACGCAACCCGGTCCGGATCATCCCCATCGCGCCGCTCAAGAAGCCCGACTGGATACGGGTCAAGGCGCCAGGCAGCCAGCGCTTCTATGAAATCAAACAGGCGCTGCGCGAGCACAAGCTGCACACCGTGTGCGAAGAAGCCTCCTGCCCGAACATTGGCGAGTGCTTCGGCAAAGGCACTGCGACGTTCATGATCCTTGGCGACCTATGTACGCGTCGCTGTCCGTTCTGCGATGTCGCCCATGGCCGTCCGCTGCCGCCTGACAGGGAAGAACCGGCGAATCTGGCGCGCACCATTGCGGCGATGAAACTGGCATACGTAGTCATTACCAGCGTGGATCGGGACGATCTGCGCGACGGCGGCGCGCAGCATTTCGCCGATTGCATTCGCGCGGTGCGCGAAGCTTCTCCGCAGACCCGCATCGAGGTGCTGGTGCCCGATTTTCGGGGGCGCCTGGGTGTCGCGCTCGAGAGACTGGCGGCGCATCCGCCGGACGTCATGAATCACAATCTCGAAACAGTCCCGCGACTTTACAAGCAGGCCCGTCCAGGCGCCGACTATTCGAATTCCCTGAAGCTGCTGAAGGACTTCAAGGCGCAGTTCCCCGCCCTGCCCACCAAATCGGGTCTTATGCTGGGTTTGGGTGAAACGGACGAAGAAATTCTTCAGGTCATGCGGGACTTGCGCGAGCACAACGTGGAAATGCTGACCCTGGGTCAATACCTGCAGCCAACGCGCGGCCATCTACCAGTGCTGCGCTACGTCGATCCGGCACGCTTCAGTGAGTTCGAACAGGAAGCCCTGGCCATGGGCTTCCGCCACGCGGCCTGCGGGCCGCTG
>CBDDRM010000078.1:0-5902 GCA_965233135.1 uncultured bacterium
GGCGCGCCACCGCGGCCATTTCTACAACTGGTACGACACACGCGACTTGCGTCCCCTGGAGCCCGCCTATATTTCCGCCGTCGACAGCGGCAACCTGGCGGGGGAACTGCTCGTGCTGTCGCAGGCTTGCCGGGAATTGGCGCAGCAACCGTTGTTTCGCGCCGGCGACCTGCGCGGCGTCGAGGATGCGGCGGCGCTGTTGCGCGAAGCGCTGCGCAACATCAGCGAGGACGGACGCACGCAAACCGTCAGCGTGCGCCATCTAGCCGAAACGTTGGCCGATATCCAGCTTAATCTTGTCGAGGAACCCGCTACCCTGGCGCAATGGGAAGCGCGCTGGCGCGACCTGCAGGCACTGTGCGCGACCTTGCTCGATATCGCCACCACCCTTGCCGAAGAGCGCGGCGACGGGGGTTTCGGCGAAGTGCTGCTCTGGTCCAAAGCGCTGCACGACTGCGCCGCTTCCCATGCGCGCGATCTTCAGCAACTGTCGGTGCTGTCGCGCGGCGACGATTCGCGCATCGCCGTGGTACGCCGCGCCAGTCATGCCGAACGCCTGCACAACATAGCGGCCGGCGCGCGGGAATTGTTCGATGCCATGGATTTTGGCTTCCTGCTCGATCCGGATCGCAGACTGTTCTCGATCGGTTTGCGCGTTGCCGACGCCGAACTCGATGCAAGCTATTACGATCTGCTCGCCTCCGAGGCACGCCTGACCAGCCTGGTGGCGATCGCCAAGGGCGATGTGCCGGCGACTCACTGGTTTCGCCTGGGCCGTGCGCTGACTCCGGTCGGAAAGGGTGCCGTGCTCATGTCCTGGTCGGGCTCGATGTTCGAATATCTGATGCCCTCGCTGGTGATGTACACGCCGCGCAACAGCCTGCTCGACCAGACCTGCCGGCTTGCCGTGGCGCGGCAGATCGAGTACGGCAAGGAGCGCGGCACGCCGTGGGGCGTTTCCGAGTCGGCATACAACGTACGCGACCGCGACTACACTTACCAGTACTCGGCCTTCGGCGTGCCGGGGCTCGGACTCAAGCGCGGGCTCGAGGACGATCTGGTGATCGCCCCTTATGCCACGGCGTTGGCGGCTATGTACGATCCGGCCTCTGCGGCGCAGAACCTGCGGGCTCTCGACGCCGCCGGCGGATGCGGGCGCTTCGGCTGCTATGAATCGATCGATTACACCCGCATGCGGCTCTCGGAAGACGGCCGCCCGGTCGTGGTCCGGGCCTGGTTTGCGCATCACCAGGGCATGTCGCTGGTCGCAATGGCCAACGTCTTGCACGATGGCATCATGCGCCATCGCTTTCATCGCGAGCCGCTGGTGCGAGCCGCCGAGCTGCTGTTGCAGGAACGTCCGCCGCGAGAAATTCCGGCGCAGGGGATGCCCATCGAGGGAGTTCATTCCGCGCAGGTCAGCCTGCCGACCGAACCCGTGTCGCGCCAGTTCGAATCGGCGCACCTGCACATTCCAGCAACGCACGTGCTGTCCAACGGCCGCTATTCGGTCATGGTGTCGGCCGCCGGATCGGGTTACAGCCGTTGCAACGAACTTGCCGTCACGCGCTGGCGCGAAGACCTCACGACCGATGCTTGGGGCAGCTATCTTTATCTGCGCGATCTTGCGAGCGGCGCAATCTGGTCGGCGACGTATCAGCCTTGCGGCGCGGAGCCCGATGCGTATGAAGCGTCGTTTCTCGAAGATCGAGCCCGCATTTGCCGTCGCGATGGCACGCTTGCCACGACGCTCGAGATCCTCGTGTCTCCGGAAGACAACGCGGAGATCCGCCACCTGTCAATTTCCAATCACGGTCAGCGCGAGCGTCGGATGGAAATCACCTCGTACGCGGAAATCGTGCTCGCGCCGCACGCCGCCGACGTCGCCCATGCGGCGTTTTCCAACCTGTTCGTCAAGACCGAATACCTGCCGACGGAGCGCGCATTGCTCGCCGTGCGCCGGCCGCGGCGCGATGACGACCCGCAGGTCTGGGCCGCGCACGTCGTGGCTGCCGAAGGGGCCGGTGCCGTGGAATACGAAACCGATCGCGCGCGCTTTCTGGGCCGCGGACGCTCGGTGCGCAATCCGCTGGCCGTGATGGATGGACGCCCGCTGACCAACACCGTGGGCGCCGTGCTCGATCCGGTGTTCAGCCTTCGCCTGGGGGTAAGTATTGCGCCGGGAAAAACGGTTCGACTGGCGTTTTCTACGATGATGGCATCCACGCGCGAGGACATTCTTGGGCTCGCCGACAAATATCACGATCCGGCAACCTTCGAACGCACCTCCACGCTGGCGTGGACGCATTCGCAAGTCCAGCTGCACCATCTGGGGATCGATCCGGAGGAGGCGCACCTGTTCCAGTTTCTCGCCAACCGCATCGTCTATTTCGATCCGCAGATGCGCCCGCCCGCTGAGGTCATGAAACGCAATGTGCTCGGCGCGCGCGCGTTGTGGCGCCATGGGATTTCGGGCGACCGCCCGATCGTGTTGCTGCGCATCGAGGATAGCGAAGATCGCGAGGTCGTGCGCCAGGCGTTGCGCGCGCACCAGTACTGGCGCAGCAAACGCGTGGCGGTCGACCTGATCATCCTCAACGATCGCAAGGCGTCCTACATCCAGGATCTGAACGATCTGCTCGAGAGCATGGTGCGCGGCAGCCGCGCCGC
The DNA here is from genome assembly GCA_965233135.1 of uncultured bacterium. Lineage (GTDB taxonomy): Bacteria > Pseudomonadota > Gammaproteobacteria > Burkholderiales > JACQAP01 > JACQAP01. Next base: position 2,671 of record CBDDRM010000078.1, read on the forward strand.
ACAGGCGCACGAAGGTGCACTGGGCGATATTTTCGTGCTGCGCGCGGATCTCGTGACCGCGCAGGAAAGCGCTCTGCTGCAGACGGCGGCGCGCCTCACGCTCAATGCGCGCCAGGGTACGTTGGCCGAGCAGGTTGCACGCATGCGCCTCGAGCATGCTGCGCCGCCTCGTCGCGCGCCTGTTTCCGTCGTGCGTCTCCGGGACGAGCCTCCGGTGGCGGCGCCGCGCCTGGAATTTTTCAACGGCCTCGGCGGCTTTGCCGACGAGGGCCGGGAATACGTGACGGTGCTCGGTCCAGGGCAGCGTACGCCTGCACCATGGATCAATGTCATCGCCAATGCGCAACTCGGATTCCTCGCGTCGGAATCCGGCGGCGGTTACACCTGGGCCGCGAACAGTCGCGAGAATCAGCTCACGCCCTGGTCGAACGACCCGGTGGGCGATCCCGTCAGCGAAGCGCTTTACCTGCGCGACGAGGATTCGGGGCGAGTGTGGGGGCCAACGGCCGCGCCCGTGCGCGTCGAGTCCGCCCGCTACGTGACGCGCCACGGCCAGGGCTACAGCCGCTACACGCAGGCTTCCCACGGCATCGCCAGCGATCTGCTGCAATTCGTCTCCTGGAACGATCCGATCAAGATTTCCCACCTGAGGTTGGAGAATCAGACGCCGCGCAAGCGCCGGTTGAGCGTAACAAGTTATCTGGAATGGGTGCTCGGCGCTTCACGCGCTGCGAATGCGCCTTTTGTCATCACCGCCATCGACGAGCAAACGGGCGCGATGTTCGCGCACAATCCGTGGAATGCGGAATTCGGCGAGCGCGTTGCATTTGTCGATCTGTGTGGGGCGCAATCGGCATGGACCGCCGACCGCACCGAGTTCATCGGCCGTAACGGCAATCTGACCGATCCGGCGGGTTTGGTGCCCGGCGCGCAGTTGAGCGGGCGTACCGGCGCCGGACTCGATCCTTGCGCTGCGTTGCAGACCGTCATCGAACTGGCGCCCGGCCAGACGCGCACGGTCACCGTGCTGCTGGGCCAGGCACAGGATGCCGCGCAGGCACGCGCGCTGATTCAGCGCTATCGGCACACCGATCCAGATGCGGTGTGTGCCGAAGCGCGCAAGGCATGGGACGCAATGCTCGGAAAGGTGCAGATCCGCACTCCCGATCGCGCGATGGATCTGTTGTTCAATCGATGGCTGCTGTATCAGACGCTCGCTTGCCGCATGTGGGCGCGTGCGGCCTTTTACCAGGCAGGCGGCGCCTACGGCTTCCGCGATCAGTTGCAGGACAGCATGGCGCTGGCCGCGGTGAATCCGCGGCTTTCGCGAGAACAACTGTTGCGTGCGGGCGCACGGCAGTTTGCCGAAGGCGACGTACAGCACTGGTGGCATCCGCCCACCGGTCGCGGCGTGCGCACGCACTGCTCGGATGATCTGGTGTGGCTGCCTTATGCGGCCGCGCATTACCTGTCGGTGACGGGTGACGATGCCGTGCTCGACGAGATATTGCCGTTTCTGGAGGGCCCGCCGCTGTCGCCGGACCAGGAAGATGCGTATTTCGAGCCGGCGACGTCCACGCACGGTGTGTCGTTGTTCGAGCATTGTGCCAGGGCCCTCGACCGTAGCCTCGCGACGGGCGCCCACGGTTTGCCGCTGATCGGCTCGGGTGACTGGAACGACGGCATGAACCGCGTAGGCCATGCCGGGCGCGGCGAAAGCGTCTGGCTGGCGTGGTTTCTGTTCGACACGTTGCTGCGTTTTGCGCCGGTTGCGCGTGCCCGCGGCGAGGCGCAGCGCGCTGAATCATGGGTGCGCCATGCCGAAGCGCTCAGGCAAGCGGCCGAAGCCCAGGCCTGGGACGGTGCCTGGTATCGCCGCGCCTATTTCGACGACGGCACGCCGCTTGGCACGGCGGCGGCGGCCGAATGCCGCATCGATTCGCTGGCGCAAAGCTGGAGCGCCATCTCGGGGGCGGCCGACGGCGCACGCGCGCTGCGCGCCATGCAATCGGTCAACGAGTATCTGGTGCGTCCCGGCGACGATCTGATTCTGTTGTTCACGCCGCCTTTCGATCGCACCGAACTCGATCCTGGTTATATAAAGGGCTATCTGCCTGGCCTGCGCGAGAACGGCGGGCAGTACACGCATGCCGCGGTGTGGTGTGCCGTGGCGTGGGCGGCTCTGGGCGATGGCGATCGCGCCGGCGAAGTGCTCGAGATGCTCAATCCGGTGCATCACGCGTCCACGCGCACCGGCGTACACGCTTACAAAGTGGAACCCTACGTGATGGCAGCCGATATATATGGTGAGCCGCCGCATGTGCGCCGCGGCGGCTGGACCTGGTACACCGGTGCGGCGGGCTGGATGTATCGCGCCGGAACGGAGTGGCTTCTCGGCATCCGCAAAACGGCGCACGGCCTGGTAATCGACCCGTGCATTCCCCGCCATTGGCGCGGCTTCGAGGTGACTTACCTGCACGGCGGTGCACGCTATGAGATCAGTGTGGACAATGCTGCCGGGGTTTCGCGCGGCGTCGGGCGCATCGAACTGGACGGGCGCGTGTTGCCTGCGTCCCTCGTTGCGCTGGTCGATGACGGGCAAGTGCATCGCGTGTCCGTGGTGCTCGGCGCGACCGGGGCGAAAAAGACCGCCTAACCGAACATCCTGGCCGTTCATTGCAACGGCTACAACCAGTTCCTGTAATTCTTACGGACTATGACGCCTGCACAGCCCGCGGGTTTGCGCTGCGGTCGGTCGCGCACGTCGTAGGTCTTTGTCCGGAAAGACAACGCCGGGAAAAGCCGGGGCGCCCAATCGCTTGGCATGTCGTTTGCAATTAAGCGCACGGCAGACCGCGATCCGCGGTCACCGGGTGGCGCCCACCAGGGCTTCGCTCATGCTCAATTTTCCCACACAAGATTCATCTAGGAGACGTGAACCCATGAAACCGTCGAAGAAATTCGTCTGGATCGCCGCCGCTGTGCTGACCAGCGCGCTGGCTGCCGGCTGTGATCAGAACAAACCCGATGCCAACGAGCCCATGCAAGGCGCCGAACGCGCAGGCGAACCCGCGCCAGGTACCGCCGAGCGCGCGGGCGAGCGGGCAGGAGAACGCATGGACCAGGCTGCAACCGATATGAAGCAAGGCGCGGAGCAAGTCGGACAGCAAGTAGATGATGCTGCGATCACCGCCAAGGTCAAGACCGCAATGATCGCCGAGCCGGGACTCAA
>CBDDRM010000079.1:0-10562 GCA_965233135.1 uncultured bacterium
AACCGTGAAGAAATTCGCGGCCAGGCGCGCGGAACTGTTCGCGATCATCAACAACAGCAAGGCATCCGACGAAGACCGCACGGAAGCGCGCGACAGGCTGAACAAGATGCCGCGCAACGCCAGTCCGGTACGGCTGCGCAACCGATGCAAGTTGACCGGTCGTCCCCGCGGAGTGTTCCGCAAGTTCGGCCTCGGCCGAAGCAAGCTGCGTGAGATCGCCATGCGTGGCGAAATTCCCGGCGTGACCAAAGCAAGCTGGTAGCAGGAGACTCTGGATGAGCATGAGTGACCCCATTGCCGACATGCTGACGCGAATCCGCAACGCACAGACCGCGGAAAAAACGTCAGTAGTCATGCCTTCGAGCAAGCTGAAGATTTCGATCGCCAAGGTTCTCAAGGACGAAGGCTATATCGAGGATTTTGCGGCGCGCGATGATAGCGGCAAGAAATTGCTGGAAATCGGCTTGAAGTACTACGCCGGTCGTCCCGTGATCGAGCGCATCGAGCGGGTCAGCCGGCCGGGGCTGCGTATCTACAAGCCCGCGACGGATATCCCGGAAGTCATGAACGGCCTGGGTGTGGCGATCGTGTCGACGTCCAAGGGTGTCATGACCGACCGCAAGGCGCGCCAGACCGGCGTGGGCGGTGAAGTGTTGTGCATCGTGGCGTAAGGCGGCTGAGGAGCAATTCAAGATGTCTCGCATAGGCAATTTTCCGATCACCGTGCCCAAGGGCGTGGATGTGACGGTGACCTCCGGTCAGATCTCGGTCAAAGGGCCGCTCGGCACGCTTTCGCAGCCGATGTCCAAAACCGTGGGAATTTCGCGGGAAGGCGACGAACTGCAGTTCAAGGCGCTGGATGAGTCGATCCAGACCAATGCCATGTCGGGCACCCTGCGCGCGCTGGTGGCGAATATGGTGCACGGCGTGACCAAGGGATACGAAAGAAAGCTGCAGTTGGTGGGCGTTGGCTACCGTGCCCAGGCGCAGGGCGACAAGCTCAATCTTACGTTGGGTTTCTCCCACCCGGTGGTGCATCAGATGCCCAAGGGCATCAAGGTGGAGACGCCCGCGCAGACCGAAATAGTAATCAAGGGCATCGACAAGCAGGTCGTTGGCCAGGTCGCGGCGGAAGTGCGCGGGTATCGCCCGCCGGAGCCGTACAAGGGCAAAGGCGTGCGCTATTCCGACGAGCGCGTCGTGCTCAAAGAAACCAAGAAGAAGTAACGGAGCCCTCGACCATGATTGACAAGAAAAGATCACGTATGCGCCGCGCCAGCCAGACCCGCGCCAAGATCGCGGAATTGAAGGCGGTGAGGCTTGCGGTTTACCGCTCCAATGACCATATCTATGCGCAGGTGATCGACCCCACGTCCAAGGTGCTGGCAGCGGCGTCGTCGCTGGAGGCCGATGTGCGCAAGGAACTGGGCAACGGCCGCAACGTGAAGGCAGCGGCAGTGGTCGGCAAGCGGATTGCCGAAAAAGCCAAGGCGCAGGGTGTGGAGCAGGTCGCCTTTGATCGCGCCGGATTCAAGTATCACGGGCGTGTGAAGGCGCTTGCGGAAGCGGCCCGCGAAGCCGGATTGAAGTTCTGAGGATATAACCATGGCCAGAATGCAACAGCAAAACGAAGACCGCAGCGACGGCATGCGCGAAAAGATGGTGTCGGTCAACCGCGTCACCAAGGTGGTGAAGGGTGGCCGCATCCTTGGCTTCGCGGCGCTGACGGTGGTCGGCGACGGCGACGGCGGGATCGGCATGGGCAAGGGCAAGGCGCGCGAAGTGCCGGTGGCCGTGCAAAAAGCCATGGACGAAGCGCGGCGCAAGATGGTCAAGATCAGCCTCAAGAACGGAACGCTGCAGCACGCCGTGGTCGGCGAGCACGGTTCGGCCAAGGTGTTCATGCAGCCTGCGTCCGAGGGCACCGGGATCATCGCCGGTGGCCCCATGCGCGCAATTTTCGAGGTCATGGGAGTCACCAACGTGCTCGCCAAGTGCCTGGGCTCGACCAATCCTTACAACGTCGTGCGCGCCACGATCAACGGATTGCAGGGCATGAGCACGCCGTCGGAGATCGCCGCGAAGCGCGGCAAGACCGTCGAAGAAATTCTCGGTTAAGCGGGTACGGAACACATCATGGCCAACAAGAAAGAAGCGGCGAAGAAAACGGACAAGACCGTCAAGGTCACGCTCGTGCGCGGCGTGGTCGGCATTCGTGAGAGCCACCGCGCGACCGTGCGTGGTCTGGGCTTGCGGCGCATCAATCACACGGTTGAGCTGGAAGATACTCCGGCGGTGCGCGGGATGATCAACAAGATAGCCTACCTGGTGAAGTGCGAGGCATAGATGCGATTAAATCAGATTAAACCGGCTGCCGGCGCCAAGCACGCGAAGAAGCGCGTCGGACGTGGTATCGGCAGCGGGTTGGGCAAAACCTCAGGCCGCGGCCACAAAGGCCAGAAATCGCGTTCAGGCGGCTTTCACAAGGTCGGGTTCGAAGGCGGTCAGATGCCGCTTCACCGGCGTTTGCCCAAGCGCGGATTCATCTCGCTCACCAAGAACGATACGGCCGAGGTGAGGCTGTCGTCGCTCGACAAGTTGCCGGTGGACGACATCGACATTCTGGTGCTGAAACAGGCGGGCATCGTGGCGCACGCCGCGCTGTCGGCCAAGGTGATATTGAACGGCGAGATCAAGCGCAAGGTGAAATTGCGCGGGTTGCTGGTTACGAAGGGTGCGCGCGCGGCCATTGAAAAGGCCGGCGGTAGCATCGAAGGTTAAAGCTTGGCGGAAAAATCTCTGATCGGAATGGGCAAATTCGGCGACCTCAAGCGCCGCTTGCTGTTCCTGCTGGGCGCACTGATCGTGTATCGCATTGGCGCGCACGTTCCGGTGCCCGGGATCGACCCGGTACAGCTTGCCGAATTGTTCAAGTCGCAGCAAGGCGGCATTCTGGACATGTTCAACATGTTCTCCGGCGGCGCTTTGTCGCGCTTTACGCTGTTCGCGCTGGGGATCATGCCGTACATCTCGGCGTCGATCATCATGCAATTGCTCACGGTGGTGTCGCCGACGCTCGAGCAGTTAAAGAAGGAAGGCGAGGCGGGGCGCAGGAAGATCACGCAGTACACGCGCTACGGCACGTTGTTCCTGGCCACTTTCCAGGGCCTTGGCATCGCAATAGCGCTGGAGTCGCAGCGCGGATTGGTGATCGATCCGGGGCTGGCTTTCCGGTTTATCACGGTCGTGACCCTGGTGACCGGAACCATGTTCCTGATGTGGCTGGGCGAGCAGATTACCGAGCGCGGCATCGGCAACGGTATTTCGCTGATCATTTTTGCGGGCATCGCAGCGGGTTTCCCGGCAGCAGTTGGCGGCACGCTCGAACTGGCCCGTACCGGGGCGTTCTCGATCCCGCTGGTTTTGTTGCTGCTGGTGGGTGCGATTTTGGTAACCGGTTTCGTGGTCTTCGTTGAACGCGGCCAACGCAAGATCCTGGTGAACTATGCAAAGCGGCAGGTCGGGCGCAAGGTCTACGGCGGTCAAAGCTCGCATTTGCCGTTGAAACTGAATATGTCGGGAGTGATCCCGCCGATATTCGCGTCGAGCATCATCTTGTTTCCGGCGACGCTGGCGGGATGGTTCGGCAGCAATGAAAGCATGACCTGGCTGCGCGATATCAGCGGCATGTTGCACCCGGGGCAGCCCATATATGTGATGTTGTATGCGTCGGCGATCATTTTCTTCTGCTTCTTCTACACGACCCTGGTGTTCAACCCCAGGGAAACCGCGGAGAACCTGAAGAAAGGCGGCGCTTTCGTGCCGGGAATCCGGCCGGGAGACCAGACGGCGAAGTACATCGAGAAGATCACCTTGCGCTTGACGCTTGCCGGGGCCATTTATGTGACGCTCGTGTGCTTGTTGCCCGAGTTTCTGATCGTGAAGTGGAATGTGCCGTTTTATTTTGGTGGCACCAGTTTGCTGATCATTGTGGTGGTGACGATGGATTTCATGGCGCAGGTTCAGGCCTACATCATGTCCCACCAGTACGAAAGCCTGCTCAAGAAGGCGAACTTCAAGGGCGGGATGTTTCCAACCCGATAGCGGAGGAGCATGGCCAAGGAAGAAACCATCCAGATGCAGGGAGAAATCCTGGAAACCCTGCCGAACGCGACGTTTCGCGTCAAGCTGGAGAACGGCCATGTGGTGCTGGGGCACATTTCCGGAAAAATGCGGATGCATTACATCCGGATTCTTCCGGGCGACAAGGTGACGGTGGATCTGACGCCTTATGATTTGACGCGCGCGCGAATCGTTTTCCGCGCGAAGTAAGTTTGGACAACGGCGGGTGAGGGAGCAGAAATGAGAGTACAGGCATCGGTGAAGAAGATGTGCCGGAACTGCAAGGTTGTCCGGCGCAACCGCGTTGTGCGCGTGATCTGCACGGATCCCCGCCACAAGCAACGCCAGGGTTGACCTGGCGCCACGCAACTTAAATTGACAGGACGCAGGACATATGGCTCGAATTGCCGGAGTAAACATCCCGAACCATCAGCACGCGGTCATCGCGCTGACCTCGATCTACGGCATCGGCCGCGCCCGCTCGCGCGCCATTTGTGCCGCCGCCGGCATCGAAGGCTCGACGAAGATGAAGGACTTGTCGGATAACGACATGGAGAAACTACGTGAGCAGGTCGCCAAGTTCACCGTCGAGGGCGACTTGCGCCGTGAAGTGACCATGAATATCAAGCGTCTGATGGACCTGGGCTGTTACCGGGGCACCAGGCATCGCCGCGGCCTGCCGGCACGTGGGCAGCGTACGCGCACCAATGCGCGCACGCGCAAAGGGCCGCGCAAGGCCATCCAGCGCGGCGGCGGCACCCCGGCGCCAGCGAAGTAAACGAACACTGATCAAGGATCGACATGGCAAAGGCATCTACTCCCGCAGCAAGAGTGCGCAAGAAGGTCAAGAAGAACGTGGCTGAGGGCATCGTCCACATTCATGCTTCCTTCAATAACACGATCGTGACCATCACCGATCGTCAGGGCAACGCATTGTCCTGGGCAACGTCCGGCGCCGCGGGCTTCAAGGGTTCGCGCAAGTCGACGCCGTTTGCGGCTCAGATTGCGGCAGAGCAGGCGGGCCGTGCCGCGCAGGAGTGTGGAGTAAAGAATCTGGAAGTGCGCATCAAGGGTCCCGGTCCGGGCCGCGAATCCGCGGTTCGTGCGTTGAACGCGGTCGGGTTCAAGATCACCAGCATCTCGGACGTCACGCCGGTCCCGCACAACGGCTGCCGCCCGCCCAAGAAGCGCCGTATCTGATCCCAAGGAGATTGCTGTGGCAAGGAACCTAGACCCGAAGTGCCGCCAGTGCCGCCGTGAAGGCGAGAAGCTTTTCCTCAAAGGCGAGAAATGCTTTAGCGACAAGTGCTCCATCGAGCGCCGCTCGTATGCGCCGGGCCAGCACGGCCAGAAGAATCTGCGGCGCTCCGACTACGGAACGCAGCTGCGCGAGAAGCAGAAGATCCGCCGTATCTACGGCATGCTCGAGCGCCAGTTCCGCAATACCTACAAGCTCGCAAGCCGGGCGAAGGAAGTCACGGGCGAGGCATTGTTGCAGATGCTGGAAAGCCGGCTCGACACGGTGGCCTATCGCATGGGATTCGGGTCGTCGCGCACGGAAGCACGGCAGGTGGTGCGCCATAACGGCATCCTGGTCAACGGCAAGCGGGTCAACATTCCGTCCTACCAGGTGCGTCCCGGAGACGCCGTAGAGGTCGCCACGGGCGCCAAAGGCCAGTTGCGCATCAAGGGGGCCGCCGAGGCCGCCGAAGGCCGTGGTTTCCCGGAATGGATCGAAGTCGATACCAAGGCGCTGAAAGGCACCTTCAAGGCGAAACCGCAACGCTCCGAGTTGCCCTCGACGATCAACGAATCGCTGGTGGTGGAGCTGTACTCGAAGTAATCGATTTGGTCCTGCGGCCCGCCGTCGTCTTCCGTGACCGGCAGGGCCTTGTATTTTTATTACGGACGTCCCGAATTCAATCTAGAGGGTCACGTTTATGCAAAGCAGCTTTCTGAAGCCGCGAATCATCGATGTTCAGACGATCTCCGCCTTCCATGCGAAGGTGACGATGGAGCCGTTCGAGCGCGGCTATGGTCACACTCTCGGCAATGCGCTACGCCGGGTGCTGCTGTCGTCGATGCCGGGGTTCGCACCGACCGAAGTCAAGATCAACGGTGTTTTGCACGAGTACTCCACCATCGACGGGGTGCAGGAAGATGTCGTGGACATTCTGCTGAACCTCAAGGGAATCGTGCTCAAACTGCACAATCGCGACGAGGTGGTGCTGAATCTGAAAAAGCAGGGTGAAAGCGTTGTCACCGCCGGGGACATCGAAGCGTCGCACGATGTGGAGATCATCAATCCGGAGCATGTCATCGCGCACATCGCACCGGGCGGCAAACTCGACATGCAGATCAAGGTCGAGGGCGGCCGTGGTTACGTGCCGGCGACCACGCGCGCGCTGGCCAAGGAAGGCCGCACCATCGGCAACATCATGGTGGATGCGTCGTTCAGCCCGGTAAAGCGCGTCAGCTATGCCGTCGAATCGGCTCGCGTGGAACAGCGCACCGATCTGGACAAGCTGATCATGGATATCGAAACCAACGGTGTCGTCGAGCCGGAGGAAGCCATCCGCTACGCCGCGCGCATCCTGGTCGACCAGTTGTCGTTGTTCGCGGATCTGAAAGGCACGCCGGCACCCATCGAGCAGCCCAAGGCCCCGCAGGTCGATCCGATCCTGTTGCGTCCGGTGGATGATCTGGAACTTACCGTGCGCTCCGCGAACTGCCTGAAGGCGGAGAACATCTATTACATCGGCGATCTGATCCAGCGCACGGAAACAGAGCTGCTCAAAACACCGAATCTCGGCCGCAAGTCGCTTAACGAGATCAAGGAAGTGCTTGCATCGCGCGGCCTGACGCTGGGCATGAAGCTCGAGAACTGGCCGCCGGTCGGACTCGAGAAGGTTTAAGGGGACACAAATGCGTCATCAACTGGGACTGCGAAAACTCAACCGCACCAGCAGCCATCGGCTTGCGATGTTGCGTAACATGACCAATTCCTTGCTGCGCCACGAAGTCATCAAGACGACGTTGCCAAAGGCCAAGGAACTGCGCCGCGTGGCCGAGCCCATCATCACGCTGGGCAAGAAGCCGTCGCTTGCCAACAGGCGCCTGGCCTTTTCACGTCTGCGCGATCGTGAAATGGTCCTCAAGCTGTTCAATGAGCTCGGACCGCGCTATGCCAACCGCAATGGCGGCTATCTGCGCATCCTGAAGTTCGGCTTCCGGCAGGGCGACAACGCGCCCATGGCGGTGATTGAATTGATGGATCGACCCGAAGTCGCGGAAGAACCGAAGCCCGCCGAGAAGTAACCCCACGGTTGTCGCGCTTCACAAAAAGCCGGGTATCTACCCGGCTTTTTAACGTTCGCGCAGGACATCGCGCTAACGTTCAGGCGGCAGCGGCGCGTTTACGTGAATTCTTTTTGCCGGTGGCCTGATACAGGTAACGGCCGGTATAGGACGCGGCGTTCTGCGCAATGGCCTCCGGGGCGCCTTGCGCGATGATGCGCCCGCCGCCATCGCCGCCCTCCGGCCCCAGATCGATGATCCAGTCAGCCGTCTTGATGACATCCAGGTTGTGCTCGATGACCACCACCGTATTGCCGTGATCGCGCAACCGGTGCAGCACGGTGAGCAGCAATTCGACGTCATGGAAATGCAGGCCAGTGGTAGGCTCGTCGAGGATGTAGAGTGTGCGCCCGGTATCACGCTTGGATAACTCCAGAGCCAGTTTCACCCGCTGCGCCTCGCCGCCCGATAATGTGGTCGCGCTCTGGCCGAGCCGGATGTAACCGAGCCCGACATCGAGCAAGGTATCGAGCTTGCGGGCGATCACCGGCACGGCGCTGAAGAAATCGCGCGCCTGTTCGACCGTCATGTCCAGCACTTCGTGAATGTTGCGGGCCTTGTACTGTATTTCCAGCGTTTCGCGGTTGTAGCGCTTGCCGTGGCAGACGTCGCAGGCGACATAAATGTCCGGCAGGAAGTGCATCTCGACCTTCAGCACGCCGTCGCCCTGGCACGCCTCGCAGCGTCCGCCCTTGACATTGAATGAGAAGCGCCCTGCTCCGTAGCCGCGTTCGCGTGCCTGCGGCACACCTGCAAAAAGATCCCGGATGGGCGTAAACAGACCGGTGTACGTGGCGGGATTGGAGCGTGGCGTGCGACCGATCGGGCTCTGGTCCACGTTCACGACCTTGTCGAAGAACTCGAGCCCCTGAATTTCGTCGTGCGGTGCCGGCTCCGCCGTGCTGCCATACAGGTGCTGCGCGACGGCGTTGTACAGCGTGTCGTTGATGAGCGTCGATTTGCCCGAACCCGAAACGCCGGTGATGCACACGAACAACCCGACCGGCAAGTCCAGGTTGACGCTATCCAGATTGTTGCCACGCGCCCCCAGCAGACGCAACATCTGCTTCGCCTGCGGCTTGTGACGCAGCGGCGGAATGGCGATGTGCCGGCTACCGGACAGATATTGTCCCGTGAGCGATTCCGGGCTCGCAGCGATCTGCGACGGTGTGCCTTCGGCGACGATGCGCCCGCCATGCACGCCGGCTCCGGGACCCATGTCCACCACGTAATCGGCATTCAGGATCGCATCGGTATCGTGCTCGACGACGATGACGGAATTGCCCAGGTCGCGCAGTTCCTTCAAGGTCTGCAGCAAACGGTCGTTGTCGCGCTGGTGCAGCCCGATCGACGGCTCGTCGAGCACGTACATGACGCCGGTGAGGCCCGAGCCGATCTGGGAGGCAAGACGGATGCGCTGCGCTTCGCCCCCCGAAAGCGTATCGGCCGCGCGGTCGAGCGACAGGTAATCCAGCCCGACATTGACCAGGAACTGCAGTCGATTGGCGATCTCGTGCACGATCTTGTCGGCAATCGCAAGCTTGGACCCCACCAGCCTGATGTCCTGAAAGAACTGCACCGCCTGCTTCAGCGGCAGAGCGCTGATCTCGAATATCGCGCGCCCGGAAACGAACACATTGCGCGCCTCGCGCCGCAGTCGGGTGCCCTTGCATTCCGGGCACGGCTGGCTCGCCAGATACTTGGCCAACTCCTCGCGCACCGCGGCGGAATCGGTTTCTCGATAGCGCCGTTCCAGGTTGGGGAGTATGCCTTCGAACGGATGTTCGCGATGGTACTTGTTGCCGCGCTCTCCCATATAGGTGAAGCGAACCTTGTCGCGGCCGGTGCCGTGCAGGATCAGATTGCGCACGTTGTCCGTCAGCTGTTCGAAAGGCTGCTCGACGTCGAACCCGTATTGCTGCGCCAGACTGCCGATCATCTCGAAATAAAACTGATTGCGCTTGTCCCAACCGCGGATCGCACCGGCGGCGAGCGACATATGCGGAAAGGCAACGACGCGTTTCGGATCGAAGAACGTGATCTGTCCCAGGCCGTCGCAGCGTGGACAGGCGCCCATCGGATTGTTGAACGAAAACAGCCGGGGTTCCAGTTCGGCCAGCGAGTAGCTGCAGGCGGGACAGGCGAACCGCGCGGAGAACAAATGCTCGGTCTCGCCATCCATTTCTACCGCCAAAGCGCGGCCGTCGGCATGACGCAGCGCGGTTTCGAAGGATTCCGCCATGCGCTGCTTCACGTCTTCACGCACTTTAATGCGATCGATGACGATCTCGACCGTATGTTTCCTGGTCTTGGTGAGTTTTGGTACGTTGTCGAGATCATAGACCTTGCCGTCGACGCGCACGCGCACGAAGCCCTGTGCACGCAGCTCCTCGAACAGATCGGTGTTTTCGCCCTTGCGATCGACCACTAGCGGCGCGAGGATCATCAGGCGCGTTTCTGCGGGCAGCTGCAGCATGTGATCGACCATCTGTGAAACGCTTTGCGCCGACAGCGCCAGGGCGTGCTCCGGACAATGCGGCTCGCCCACACGCGCGTATAGCAGACGCAGGTAATCGTGTATCTCCGTGACGGTACCCACGGTCGAGCGCGGATTGTGGCTGGTGGCTTTCTGCTCGATCGAGATCGCCGGGGACAAGCCCTCGATCAGATCCACGTCGGGTTTTTCCATCAGCTGCAGGAACTGGCGCGCGTAAGCCGACAGCGATTCGACGTAACGACGCTGGCCTTCCGCATACAGGGTATCGAAGGCCAGCGACGACTTACCGGAACCGGATAAGCCCGTGATCACGACCAGCCGGTTGCGCGGCAGATCGAGATTGATGTTCTTAAGATTGTGAGTGCGGGCGCCGCGGACGCGGATGAAATCCATTCGATGGAAGAGTATCTGGTCAACCTGTTAATATACTGCACTTCAAAAGCGTTTCCCAACCCGCGCTTCAGTCCCTTCCCCGAATGTCCGTATCAGACCGCATGACGCCCCAGGAGTTGCGCGCGAGCTTTGGTCTTGCCGCGATTTTCGGCCTGCGCATGCTGGGCATGTTCATCATCCTGCCGGTGTTCGC
>CBDDRM010000080.1:0-5944 GCA_965233135.1 uncultured bacterium
CGACACGCTGTTCACCGCCACGCTGCTCAATTCGGACGAAGACGCCGTGGGGCGCATGCTCAACGACCCGAACGCGATCGTGTCGCTGTCGGACGCCGGCGCGCACCTGACGTTCCTGTGCGATGCGGGTTTCGGCTTGCATTTTCTCGGCCACTGGGTGCGCGAGCGCAAAGTCATGCCGCTGGAACAAGCGGTGCGCAAACTGACCTCGGAACCCGCCGCGCTGCTCGGTATACGTGACCGTGCGTCCATCGCCGCGGGCAAGTGCGCGGACCTGCTTCTATTCGATCCGCTAACCGTGGGTCGTGCGCCCTCGCGGCGCGTATTCGATCTGCCGGCTGGCGGCTCGCGCATCCACACCCCCGGCGTCGGGGTGCACGGCGTATGGATCAACGGCCAGCTCGTTGCCGATGAACATGGCATCGTCGACAAGGCCCCGCGTGCCGGCAAGGTTTTGCGCGAGTTTGCCGCCTGAGGTCCATGCCTGAAAACGCGACAGCCGTGCGCCGGCTGTCGCGATGCGGGATCGGGAGACCGGATGCTCCGGGAGATCAAACAAACCAGCCAGAAACCCGGCGAACCCAGAAAGCGATGGTTCTCCAGTCCGGAGATGGATCTGTTCGTCTGGTTCGACGACACGGACGAAATCGTCAGCTACCAGCTTGCCTACAACAAACCCCACGCCGAAAAAGTATTGAGCTGGAAGCGCGGTAAAGGCTTCGACCATCTGGGGGTGGACGAGGGCGCGCGGCCCGGCAGGCATCCGGCGAGCCCGCTGCTGGTCAAGGCAGGAGAGCTTGCCCCCTCGCAGATTATTTCGCTGCTCGAGCGTGCTGCGAACGAACTCGATCCGGCGATCCGGCAATTCATCATTTGCGGAATCGAAACCGGCTTGACGTAAATCCGGCCATTGCTGGCGATTGAAAGGGCGGCCGGCACCGGCTCTATGCCGTGACCAGGCCGCTTCGAGCAAAGTTCCCAGTCGACGCCGCGCCAAAAACATTATCCGAAATCGCCTGTCCACCCATTGCGACGGGCACTTTCGCCGTTGTGACGACGTCCAATCTCCCATCCAGTGCCCATCCTGACGCCGCGTCGCGCGTTGCGGCGGGGGCCGCGCACCGGATGTCCCGCCCGGAGGTGGACATGAAGTCCAGCAAGCTGCGATTGCCGCAAGCCGAGATTCGATGGGAGGAAACCGGCGAGGGCATGACCGTGATATTCGTGCACGGCATTCCCACATCGCCCGCGCTCTGGCGCGACGTGATTCCGCTCGTGCGCCGGGCGCGCTGCATGGCATTTGAAATGGTCGGCTACGGCCAGTCGATTGCCGCGGGACGCGGCCTGGATATTTCCGTGGGCAGGCAGGCCGATTATCTGCTCGCGTGGTGCGATGCGCTCGACATCCGCCGCGCCATCCTGGTCGGCCATGATCTGGGCGGCGGCGTGGTGCACATCGCCGCGGTTCGCCGTCGCGGGCTGGTCGCAGGCCTCCTGCTCACCAACGCCATCGGCTACGACTCCTGGCCGATTCCCAGCGTGAAAATGATGCGCGCGATGGGCGGGCTGGTGCGCCACATGCCCGCTGCGGCGGTCCAAGCGATGCTCACGCCGATGTTCGTGCGCGGACATGATGACCGCGACATTGCGCGCGATTCGCAGCATCGGCACTGGCGCCACTATCAGAACCATGGCGCGGGCGATGCGCTCATCCGGCAGATGCGATCGCTGGACGTCAACGACACGCTGCGCGTCGCGGACGACATCCCGACCTTGCGCGGCATCCCGGCGCGCGTGATCTGGGGCGCGGCCGATGCGTTTCAGAAGGTCGAGTACGGCGAGCGCTTTGCGCGCGATCTCGGCGTGTCGCTGGGGCGCATTCACGGCGGCAAGCATTTCACGCCGGAAGATCATCCGGAGATCATCGCCCGCGGCGTGAATGAACTGATCGCCGCGGCGCGCTGAAGACCCTGCCGAACAATGAAAACAGCTGAAACGCTCTGGGCGCTGGAGAAAGCATTCTGGACCGGCGACGCGGCTTTCTACGAGGCCCATCTCGCCTCGGACTGTGTCATGGCCTTTCCGCAGCCCGGCGGGTTGCTGTCACGGCAAGCCATCATCGAATCCATTGGCGGGAGTCGTCGCTGGCGCGACGTGACCTTTACCGGCCATCGGTTCCTGCATCTCGCTGAGGGCGCCGTGGTGCTCGCCTATGAAGCCTCGGCTCAGCGCGAAGACGAGGCCTCGATCTACCGGGCACTCGTCTGCAGCGCCTATCGGCAGCGTGGCAGCGCCTGGGAGCTTGTCTTTCATCAGCAGACGCCCAGCTAGCCTGACTGGAGCACTCGCCACCGGGCCGCGCGCGCTCGATGATAATCCTGCTTTGCGTCTATCCCCGCCACGCATGTTGGGACAGCCCGCCCACAGAGCTGACTTCGCGCAGGCCGCAGAAATCCGCAGCGCGCCGGCGGCGCATTGCGTACGATTGCGCTCGGGATTGATTCCGGAATCAAAAATGGGCCATAACAACGCACAAACAACGCACGGGCCGGGGCATGGCAACGCATGAAGAGAACGCAGCGGCCGGCGCGGGCGCACTCGAAGGCCTGCGCGTGGTGGACTTGTCGCGCTTCATCGCCGGGCCGTATTGCGCCATGCTGCTGGGCGACATGGGTGCCGACGTGGTCAAGGTCGAGCCGCCCGGCCGCGGCGAGAACAGCCGCGCGTTCGGCCCGTTCGTCGAAGGCGAAAGCCTGTACACCATGGTGTTCAACCGCAACAAGCGCAGCCTGACCTGCGATCTGCGTTCCGACGAGGGCAAGGAACTGTTGCGCGGCCTGCTGCGCTTCGCCGATGTGCTGGTCGAGAATTACGTGCCCGGCACCCTGGAAAAAATGGGCTTCGACTGGGACACGCTGCAGGCGCTGAATCCGCGGCTGATCGTCACGCGCATCTCCGGCTTCGGCCAGAGCGGGCCGCTGTCGCGCAAGCCGTGCTTCGATGTCATCGGCCAGACCATGAGCGGGCTCATGGACATTACCGGCGATGCCGACGGGCGTCCGACGATGTCCGGCACCTATGTGGTGGATTATTCGACCGGGCTGTACGCCACCATCGGCACGCTGGGCGCGCTGCAGGCACGCGCTCGCACCGGCAGCGGGCAAATGGTGGACGTCGCGCTGATGGATTCCGCGCTGTCCATGCTGATGACCGCGATACCCGAACAGATGCTGCTCGGACGCACCATGAAACGCCACGGCAACCGCGACCGCTATGCCGCGCCGGCCAACACGTTTCCCACGCGCGATGCCGCCTGGGTGCATCTGGCCGCGGCGGGCGAGCCGATGTTCCATGGGCTGATGAGCGCCATGGGACGGCCGGAACTGGCGCGGGATGCGCGCTTTAGCGACAACACCGCGCGCATGCGCAACGTCGAGGAACTGGAGCGGCTGATCACCGAGTGGACCGTCACGCTGAGCGCCGAGGAACTGCTCGCCGCGTTGAAAACCCTTGGCATTCCGTCTGCCAAGGTGGCATCGGTTGCCGAGGTCGTCGAGAACGAGCAGCTTGCGCATCGCGGCCAGATCCTGCACATGCAGCACCCCAAGGCCGGCACGGTGCCGATGCAGGGATTTGCGGTGCAGTTCGGCGCTTCGCCGATGCAGTTGCGCTGTCCTCCGCCGATGCTGGGCGAACACACCGACTCGGTGCTGGCGGACTGGCTGGCGTTGACGCCGGAACGCATTGCGCAGTTGCGTGCGAGCGGCGCCATCTAATCATTCAATTTACGCGCACTGAATCCTTCCATGACGCTCAAGCATTTACTCATCGCCAACCGTGGCGAAATCGCCATCCGCATCGCGCGCGCCGCCGCGGAAGCCGGGATTCGTTCCCATGCGGTTTTCTCGGAAGACGATGCGGCCTCCGATCACCTCAGCAAGGCCGACCAGGCGCACGCCCTGACCGGCAAGGGCCCGGCCGCCTATCTGGACGCGGCGCAAATCGTGCGCGTGGCACTCGCGTCCGGCTGCGACGCCGTGCATCCGGGCTATGGTTTCCTGAGCGAGAACGCGGACTTCGCGCGCGCCTGCGCGCAGGCGCGGCTGCGCTTCGTCGGCCCCATGCCCGCGGTGCTCGAAGTATTCGGCGACAAGGGCAGGGCGCGCAGCCTAGCGGTCAAATGCGACGTACCGGTGCTGCCCGGCACCGACGGCCCGACCTCCCTCGACGAGGCGCGCAAGTTCCTGCTGGCGCAAGGCGCGGGCGGGGCGATCATGCTCAAGGCCATCGCCGGCGGCGGGGGCCGCGGCATGAGGCAGGTGTTCAACACGACCGAGCTGCAATCGGCCTTCGAGCGCTGTCGCTCCGAGGCGCTGCAGGCATTCGGCAATGCCGAAGTCTATGTGGAGAAACTGTTCCCCGCCGCGCGGCATATCGAAATCCAGGTCATCGGCGATGGCAGCGGAGCGGTCGCGCATCTGTGGGAGCGGGAATGCAGCCTGCAGCGCAACCGGCAGAAGCTGGTCGAGATCGCGCCCGCGCCCAACCTGTCGCCGGCCTTGCGCGACCGGCTGATCGACGCGGCGCTGCGCATGGCGCAAGAGGTCAAGCTGCTGAGCCTCGCCACGTTCGAGTTCCTGGTGGAGCAGGAAGCGGGCGATCGGTCCGCGTTCGTGTTCATCGAGGCGAATGCGCGCCTGCAGGTCGAGCATACCGTCACCGAGGCAATCACTGGCATCGACCTAGTGCGCGCGCAGCTCGACATCGCGGCGGGCCGCACGCTGGCGGAACTCGGCTTCGCCGGCGCGCGCATTGCGCCGCCACGCGGCGTTGCCATGCAGTTGCGCGTGAACGCGGAGACCATGGCGGCCGATGGCATGGTGCACCCGTCGGCGGGCGTGCTCAGCGCCTTCGACCTGCCGTCCGGACCGGGGGTGCGCGTCGATACCGGCGCCCATGCCGGAGCGCACATCAATCCGCGCTTCGATTCTCTGCTGGCCAAGGTCATCGTGCATGCCGCTTCCGGCGACCTGAATGCCGTGACGGCCAAAGCAAGTCGCGCGCTGGCGGAGTTTCGCATCACCGGTGTGGCCAGCAATCGTGACTTCCTGCTGAATCTTCTGGCCATGCCGCAGATTGCGGCCGGGCACTGGCATACCGGCTTCATCACAGACCATCTCGCCGCGCTGTGCGCGCCGCGCCGTCAGGCGCCGTTGCACGGTGGGCAGACCAGCGCGGCCCCCGCGAAAACCGACGCGCTCGATCCGCTGGCGATCCTGTCGCACGGCAAGCGCGCATTTGAGAACGGCGCGTCGCAGGAGGAACTGCTGCTGCCGGCCGGCATGCAGGCCATCGGCGCCGCGATCTCCGGCACGGTGGTGAGCATCGATGTCGCCATCGGCGACACCATCCGCCGCGGACAACAGGTCGCCGTCATGGAAGCCATGAAAATGGAGCATGTCGTGGTGGCGCCGGTCGCGGGCGTGGTGCGCGAAATCCGCGGCGCGCCGGACCAGACGCTGGTCGAAGGCGCGGCGTTGCTGACCCTCGACGTGATCGACGATGAGACCGGCGTGGTGACGTCGGCGCAGGCGCTGGATCTGGATCATGTGCGGCCGGATCTCGCGGAACTGCAGCAGCGCCGCGCGCTGACCCTGGATGCCGCGCGGCCGGAGGCGGTCGCCAAGCGCCACCAGCTGGGGCTGCGCAGCGCGCGCGAGAACATTGCGGACTTGTGCGATCCGGGCAGCTTTCACGAGTACGGTGCGTTCACGGTCGCCGCGCAACGCAACCGGCGCTCCATGGAAGATCTCATTGCGCGCACGCCCGCCGACGGCCTGGTCATGGGCATCGGGCGCGTCAACGGCGCGCTGTTCGCCGATGTCGATGCGCGCTGTATTGCGATGTCCTATGACTACACCGTGCTGGCCGGCACCCAGGGGGC
>CBDDRM010000081.1:0-5366 GCA_965233135.1 uncultured bacterium
AATTCTCGGCGTTGCGGGTGGCCATCGTGGGCGATGTGCTGCACTCGCGGGTCGCCCGTTCGCAGATTCATGCCCTCACTACGCTGGGCGTGCCAGAGGTGCGCGTCATCGGCCCGCGCACATTGATTCCTACCCACGTGGCTGAACTCGGCGTGCGCGTCTTTCATGATATGGCGCACGGCCTGCAAGACACCGATGTGGTCATCATGCTGCGCTTGCAGAACGAACGCATGAACGGCAGCTTGCTGCCTTCGGCGCAGGAGTTCTTCAAATCCTACGGACTGACCCCGGAGAAACTTGCTCGGGCAAAACCGGACGCGATCGTGATGCATCCCGGTCCGATGAACCGCGGCATCGAAATTGATTCCAGTGTCGCGGACGGGCGCCAGTCGGTCATACTGCCGCAAGTAACCTTCGGGATCGCAGTGCGCATGGCGGTGATGGCCATCCTCGCAGGTAACGCATGAAAATCCAGATCAAGGGGGCGCGAACCGTAGATCCGGCCAGCGGTGTGGAGCGAGTCCAGGATGTTTTCATTGCCGCCGGCAAGGTGGTCGCCCTCGGCACGGCAGCGCCAGCCGGCTTCCATGCCAATCGCGTGATCGACGCCGCCGGGATGGTGGTCTGCCCCGGTCTCGTCGACCTTTCCGTCCGATTGCGCGAGCCCGGTTACGAGTACAAGGCGACGCTGGAAAGTGAGATGTCGGCAGCCGTTGCTGGCGGCGTCACCTCGCTGGTGTGCCCCCCGGACACGGATCCGCCGCTGGACGAACCCGGACTGGTGGAGATGCTCAAACATCGTGCGCGCAACCTGAATCAGGCGCATGTCTATCCGTTGGGCGCGCTGACGCAGGGGCTCAAAGGCGAACGCATTACCGAAATGGCGGAACTGCTGGATGCCGGATGCATTGCTTTTTCGCAGGCAGATGTGCCCTTGAACGACAATCAGGTACTCCTGCGCGCGATGCAATATGCCGCCACGTTCGGATACGGGGTTTGGTTGCGACCACGCGATGGTACGCTCGCCCGCGACGGCGTCGCGCACGATGGCCAGGTCGCCACCCGCCTCGGCCTCGCGCCCATTCCCGCGCTCGCCGAGACCGTGGCACTGTCCACGATCTTGCTATTGGTGCGTGAAACAGGCGCCAAAGTCCATCTGTGCAGGCTGTCCACGGCGGACGGTATCGACATGGTCCGCCAGGCCAAGGCCCTTGGGCTGGCCGTAACCTGCGATGTATCGGCCAATCAGGTGCACCTGAGCGAGATGGACATCGGCTATTTCGATTCGAATTGCCACCTTGTTCCTCCGCTGCGTTCGATTCGCGACCGCGACGCGGTCAGGCGCGGCATTCAGGATGGAACCATCGACGCTGTATGTTCCGACCACACACCGGTGGATGAAGACGCCAAACAATTACCATTTGGCGAATCCGAACCGGGAGCCACGGGACTGGAGCTTCTGTTGTCGCTCGTCTTGAAGTGGGCGCAGGAAGCTAAAGTACCTCTCGCAGCTGCCTTGGCGAAGGTCACGAGCGAACCCGCGCGCATCCTCGGCATCGAAGCAGGCGTGCTGACTCCAGGAGTGCCAGCTGATCTTTGCATGTTCGATGCTGCCGCGCGCTGGACCGTCGAACCCGCCATGCTGCGGAGCCAGGGCAAAAATACGCCTTTTACCGGATGCGAGATGACCGGCAGGGTGCGTGCCACTCTGATCGACGGCCATATCGTCTACGAAGGCTAAGCGCTCCAGTGCCAAGCGAGCGTCCGGCTTGAAACCGCGAAAGCCCGCCACCATGTGTTTATTCCTCCAACCCGTGTTCCATTCAATAGATGAACCCATTACTGGATTTTTCTGGCCTGCCGCGTTTTGCCGAGGTCAATGCCGAATGCGTGACACCGGCCGTGGATCAGCTGCTGGCGGAAAACCGGGCTTTGATCGAGCGCCTGAAGCAGTCCGATACCGCCGCGGACTGGAATAATTTCATTGTTCCGCTGGACGACGCCAACGAGCGATTACGCCGCGCATGGGGCCAGGTTGCGCACTTGAATGCGGTCATGAACAGTTCGCAACTGCGCGGCGTCTATAACGCGAACCTCCCGCGCATCACGGAGTACTTCAGCGAACTTGCGCAGGACGAAGCGCTTTACGCGAAGTACAAGGAATTGCGCGCGTCGGACGCGTTCGGCGGCTTGACGGCCGCCCAACGCAAAGTCATCGACAACGAACTTCGGGACTTCAGGTTGGGCGGAGCGGAGTTGCCGGCGGCGGACAAAACCCGATTCAAGCAGAACAGCGAACGCCTCGCCGGATTGTCATCGAAATTCAATGACAACCTGCTCGATGCGACGAACGTGTTCGAGTTGATCGAAACCGACGGCGAACGGCTTGCGGGCCTGCCGGACGACGTACTGGAAGGCGCCGCTGAATGCGCCCGCCAGGCGGGCAAGAAGGGCTGGAAATTCACTCTGCATATGCCGTCGTATCTTCCGATACTACAGTATGCGGACAACCGCTCGTTACGCGAGCAGATGTATCGCGCGCACGTGACGCGCGCAGCCGAGTTCGGCGACCCGGCATGGGATAACACGACGCTTATCGCCGACATACTGCGCCTGCGCCGTCAGCAGGCGCAATTGCTGGGGTTTGCCAATTTCGCGGAACTGTCGTTGCAGCCGAAGATGGCGGACTCGCCGCGGCAGGTACTCGACTTTCTCGAAGAGCTTGCCCAGCGCGCCAAGCCTTATGCAAAGCGCGATCTGGCCGAATTGAAAGAATTTGCCTCGAGCCAACTGGGGCTGGAGGATCTGCAGCCGTGGGATGTCGCATACGCATCCGAGAAATTACGCGTTGCGCGTTACGCCTTCTCCGATCAGGAAGTAAAGCAGTACTTTCCCGAGCAGCAGGTTCTCGACGGCATGTTCCGGGTGGTCACAGCGCTCTACGGGCTGCGGATTACTCCAGACGAGGCGCCAAAATGGCATGACGACGTGCGCTTCTTCTGCATCAAGAACAGCGACGGCGCCCTGGTTGGACAGTTCTACCTCGATCTTTACGCAAGACCGTCCAAGCGTGGTGGCGCCTGGATGGACGATGCGATTACGCGCCGGCGCAAACCATTCGGCGTGCAAACGCCGGTGGCCTACCTGAACTGCAATTTCTCGGCGCCGCTGAATGGCAGGCCTGCACTGTTCACGCATGACGAAGTCATCACGCTGTTCCACGAGTTCGGCCATGGTCTGCATCATCTGCTTACACAAGTCGATGTGCTGGGCGTTTCGGGAATCAACGGCGTTGAATGGGATGCCGTCGAACTGCCGAGCCAGTTCATGGAGAATTTCTGCTGGGAGTGGGAGGTGCTCAAGGACATGACCCGTCATGTCGACTCCGGCGCAAGCTTGCCGCGCGCATTGTTCGACAAGATGGTTGCGGCCAAGAATTTTCAGAGCGGCATGCAAACCGTTCGTCAGCTGGAGTTCGCGATTTTCGACATGCGCCTGCATTCCGATTTCGATCCAAATGGGCCGATGACTCCGTTACAACTGATCGACGAGGTGCGTCGTGGCGTGGCGGTGCTGTTTCCGCCTGAGTACAATCGCTTTCCGAACGGTTTTTCGCACATTTTCGGCGGCGGTTATGCGGCTGGGTACTACAGTTACAAATGGGCGGAAGTGCTCGCTGCGGATGCCTACAGTCTGTTCGAGGAGAATGGCGTACTCAATGCGTCCGTGGGCAATCGATTTCGCGAGGAAATACTCGGCTCCGGCGGCAGCCGGCCTGCGCTGGAGTCGTTCGTGGCATTCCGTGGCCGCGAACCGTCGATTGACGCGCTGTTGCGCCACTCTGGCATGGCACAGGCGGCGTGACGTTGAGGCAGGATGCGTGCAGACCATGGGAGGCTTTGGATGAATTACTGGCGGTTTCCGATTCTGATGATGGTTTGTGTGGGGGCGCACGCTGATTACTATCGCTGGACGGACGCAGACGGAACGGTGCACTACAGCGATCAACCACCGCCCGCACATGTCCGGAAGGTCGAAACCGTGAAGGCAGCGGGTGGCAGGCCCACCGAGGCGCCCCTGCCGTATGTGTTGCAGCAGGCTGTCACCAACTTTCCGGTCCTGCTGTTTTCGACGCAGTGCGGTGACGCCTGCAAGCGGGCTGGCGAATTATTGGCAAAGAGGGGAATTCCCTACACAGAGCTTGACGCCGAGGCGCCAGAAGTTCAGGAGGAACTTAAGAAGTTGACCGGTGGACCGCTCGAGGTGCCGGTCTTGAAAGTAGGCAACGATGCGTTGCGAGGTTTCGAAGAAGGGCAGTGGAACATGGCACTCGATGCGGCGGGCTACCCGCAAACTCCCATGATTCCGCCGCGCCCTCCTGCGAAGCCCGTCAAACCCGCGCCGGCGGCAACGCCGTCCGAGGAGACAACCGCGCCCGAACCCTCGCCCGTCGATACGCCCCGATAGTCGCTTGAAGCTCGCTGCCTGGAATGTCAATTCCCTGAAGATAAGGCTGCCCCAGTTACTGGACTGGCTGGCACGCGAGCAGCCCGATGCGATATGCCTGCAGGAGACGAAAACCGAGGATCATCATTTTCCGGTCGCGCAGTTACAGCAAGCCGGGTATTCCGCGGTTTTCTGCGGGCAGAAAACCTATAACGGCGTTGCGATCCTGACCAGGGGGCGATGCGAAGCCATCGAGCCTGGTATTGCCGGTTTCAACGACGCGCAAAAGCGGGTGTTGTCGGCGACAGTGAACGGGGTCCGACTGGTTTGTGCCTATGTACCCAATGGTCAGAGCCTCGATTCCGAGAAATATCAATACAAGCTGGCGTGGTTGCAGGCCTTTGGCGCCTGGCTGGCGGGCGAAGCGAAAAAGCATCCCCGCATGGCCGTACTCGGTGATTTCAATATCGCGCCCCACGATCAGGACGTTCACGACCCGGTGGCGTGGCAAGGCCAGGTGCTGTGCAGTCCCGCAGAGCGATCAGCCTTTCAGACGCTGCTTGGGACTGGCTTCCACGACAGCTTCAGACTGTTCGATCAGCCACAGAATTCGTTCTCATGGTGGGATTACCGCATGAACGCATTTCGACGCAGGATGGGCTTGCGCATCGACCATATCCTGCTCTCCGATGCGCTCGCGCGCGACTGCAGATCGAGCCGCATCGACGTCGACATGCGGCGCAATGAACGACCCTCAGACCATGCGCCGGTGATCGCGCACTTTTGACGTTCGGTCATTTGTCCCGGCCGGACTCCTCCGCCAATCCCAATTCCTGAATCTTTCGGGTCAGCGTGTTGCGCCCCATGCCGAGCAGCACGGAAGCTTCAATGCGCCGTCCGCCCGTGTGGGCAAGCGCGCG
>CBDDRM010000082.1:0-3962 GCA_965233135.1 uncultured bacterium
TGTTTCAGGCGTTGGCCCTGCCAATTGGCTTCGGTTTCGCTGGAAAAGCCGGCGAGCCGGACGCGATACAGATAGCCGTCGTCGGTTTGCTGCGGGCGGATATGCACCGGGTAGCCGGCGCGGCGCAAACTGTCATACAGCGCCAGCGCCTCGCGTTGCTCGCGATAACTGCCGAGGTAGAGTTTCCAGCGGCCGCCGCGGCGCAGCGCGCCTGCGCCTTCGGTGATTTCAGTTTGCGCCGCCCACGCTTTGAGCTGCTCCATCGGCACTGCCTGGATGCTGGACGCGGCCCCCGCAGGAGCGTCAAGGTAAGTGAGCGGTTCATTCAATTCGACCGCCGGCTCACCGGTGCGCTTAACGGTGACCTTGCCCTCGATCAGAACCAGAACTTCCCGGTCGCCCAGATTCTTGCCCCAGATATCGGTTCCGCGAATACCGGCAGTCAGGGTCGGAAACTGCACCGTGACCGAGCGCGTACCGCGCCGCTTGATGCCCGCCGGGGTGGTGAAGCGAAACGCGCCTTCGAGTACCTTCAGGGTGGCCGCAATAAATCCCTGCTTGCGCCTTTGCTCGAGATCGGCCAGTTGCAGCCGCCCATTCTCGCCGAGCTTGACGGTGCTACCGTCTGCGAGGCGCAGCAACAGGCGCGATCCGGCTCCCGTCGCCACTTCGTCGCTCGACTCGAGCGTAGTACCCAATGCAAGGGGTTTGCGGATCGCGTCGCGCGTAAACCACGCCGGCAACTGCACGCCTTCCACCACCGCATCGGGTGCGGCGTGCAGCAGGCTCGCTGCGGTCATCAGAAAAAAACACAGTCCCGTTCGAAGCAGCATCAGATCGTCCCCGTGGTTGGCCGCGCGAAAAAGGCGCGCGCCGCCGATGATACGCGCCGGCGCAGCGCACGGATGCGTGGAGGCGACGGTATAATCGATTACTTTACAGCGCCTTGTCCGGATTCCCATGCAGCCGCAATACCAGCCCGCCGCCATCGAGCAACAGATGCAAAAAGAGTGGGAAGACCAGAAAGCGTTCCGCGCCATCGACCGGTCCGACAAGCCCAAGTATTACTGTCTGTCGATGTTCCCCTATCCATCGGGCAAGTTGCACATGGGCCACGTGCGCAACTATACGATCGGCGACGTGTTGTCGCGCTATCACCGCATGCGCGGCTTCAACGTGCTGCAACCCATGGGGTGGGACGCCTTCGGCTTGCCGGCCGAAAACGCCGCCATGGCCAACAATGTCCCGCCTGCGAAATGGACGTACGACAACATCGCCTACATGAAAAAACAGCTCAAGTCGCTGGGGTTTGCCATCGACTGGGAGCGCGAACTGGCGACCTGCACCCCGCAGTACTACCGCTGGAACCAATGGATGTTCCTGCGCATGCTCGAAAAAGGCATTGCGTATAAAAAAACCGGTACCGTCAACTGGGACCCGGTCGACCAGACCGTACTGGCAAACGAGCAAGTCATCGACGGGCGTGGCTGGCGCACCGGCGCACTGGTAGAGAAGCGTGAAATCCCGATGTATTACCTGGCCATTACGAAGTATTCCGAAGAACTGCTGTCCGCGCTCGAGTCGCTGCCGGGGTGGCCCGAACGCGTAAAGACCATGCAGGCAAACTGGATTGGCAAGAGCTTTGGCGTGCGCCTGGCCTTTCCCTACGAACTCGACGGCGAGCCGGGCAAGCTGTGGGTATTCACGACCCGCGCCGACACCATCATGGGCGTCACGTTCTGCGCGGTGGCGGCCGAGCATCCGCTCGCGGCGCAAGCCGCAAGGCGCGATCCGAAGTTGGCGGCGTTCGTCGACGAATGCAAGCGCGGCAGCGTCATGGAGGTCGATCTGGCCACCATGGAAAAGAAGGGCATGCCTACCGGTCTGTTCGTCCGTCACCCGCTGACCGGCCAACGCATCGAAGTCTGGGTCGGCAATTACGTCCTGATGGCCTACGGCGAGGGGGCCGTCATGGGCGTGCCCGGTCACGACGAGCGGGATTTCGCGTTCGCGAAAAAATACGGCTTGCCCATCGAACAGGTGATCGATGTGCCGGGCAAGCACTACTCGCTCGATGCGTGGCAGCCCTGGTACGCCGAGCACGGCTTTTGCATCAACTCCGGCAAATACGACGGCCTGGACTTCGAGCGCTCGGTGGATGCCATCGCAGCGGACCTCAAGGCGCAAGGTTTCGGCGAAAAACAGGTGACCTGGCGGCTGCGCGACTGGGGTATTTCCCGGCAGCGCTATTGGGGTTGCCCGATTCCGATCGTGCACTGCGCGCGCTGTGGCGATGTGCCGGTAGCCCAAGACCAGTTGCCGGTTCTGCTGCCGGAGGACTGTGTGCCGGACGGCAGCGGCAATCCGTTGAGCAAGCGCGCCGACTTCGTGAATACCGCCTGCCCGAAGTGCGGCAATCCCGCGCAACGCGAAACCGACACCATGGACACGTTCGTGGATTCTTCCTGGTATTTCCTGCGTTATGCCTGCGCCGATCAGGATAAATCCATGGTCGATGAACGCGTGAACTACTGGCTGCCCGTTGACCAGTATATCGGCGGCATCGAGCATGCGATCCTGCACCTGCTGTATTCGCGCTTCTGGACCAAGGTCATGCGCGATACCGGTCAATTGCAATTCGATGAACCCTTTACGCGCCTGCTGACGCAAGGCATGGTGCTGAACGAGATTTTTTCGCGCAAGTCCGGCAGCGGTCGCATTCAATATTTCAATCCGGCGGATGTAGAGCTGCAGTTCGACGAGCACGGCAAGCGCATCGGCGCCACGCTCAAATCCGATGGCCAGCCCGTGGAATCAGGCGGCATCCGCACCATGTCCAAATCCAAGAACAACGGCGTGGATCCGCAGGCCCTGATCGACCAGTACGGGGCCGACACGGCGCGCTTCTTCATGATGTTCGCCAGTCCCCCGGAAGACACGCTGGCCTGGAACGACGACGGCGTGGAAGGCGCGTACCGCTTCTTGCGACGGTTGTGGAGTTATTGCGAGAGATTTGACCGTGGCGGGGGCGCGTCGATTGCGTCGGATCTAAAAAAAGCGACGCGCTTCGAAATCCATACGCTGCTCAAACAGGCCAACCACGACATCGAGAAGCATCAGTTCAATACGGTGGCCTCTGCCGCAATGAAAATGCTGAATGCGCTTGATCGGCTCGCAGGTGCGGATGATCCAGTAGCCAAGGAAGGCCTCTCGATCCTGTTGCGGCTGCTAAATCCCATTACGCCGCACGTGTGCCACTACCTGTGGCGCGAACTGGGCTTCGGTGCCGACATTATGGACGCTGGTTGGCCGGCAGTGGACGAGGCAGCATTGGTGCAGGACGAGATCGACATGGTGGTTCAGGTCAATGGCAAGCACAGGGGGTCAGTTCGCGTACCAAGCGACGCCTCGCGCGAAGCGCTCGAGCGTCTGGTGCTCGACAGTCAGAGCGTGCAGAAATATACCGTGGGTCAGACTGTGAAGAAAGTCATTGTAGTGCCCGGACGATTGGTGAATATCGTTTTATGAACGACTGGATTGCGCATCGAGCGCCGGGAATTCGAGAAAATTGCGACCCGCTTCGCCTGCGCGCTGCTATGGGTCGCGAATCGGGTGTCGTTGTGCGGGGGACTTCGAGCGCCTTTCGCTCCATCCCCGGTCTTCGGCACTCAGTCCTGCACTTTGCGATCCTCGTGATCGCGATGAGCCTCGCCTCCTGCGGATTCCAGTTGCGCGGGCAGGCCGCGATTCCCTACACGACAATCTATATAGAAACGGGCGGTTATTCGCTTTTCGCCAATGATCTGGAGCGCGCGATCCGTGCCGGTAGCGAGACGCGGGTGGTGGAGAGCCGCGAGGAGGCAGAAGCAATCCTCATCATCCTCGGAGAAGCGCAGGAAAAACGCATCCTTTCACTGTCGTCTGGTGGCAAAGTGCGCGAGTTCGAATTGCGCTATCGCGTG
>CBDDRM010000083.1:0-2560 GCA_965233135.1 uncultured bacterium
GGCGGGAATAGGCCACCCGGTAGGACACGTCCAGGGCAGTGGATTCGCCGAGCGCAAAGTTGTAGCCAATGCTCGCAATGCCGGTATAGGCCTTGAGCCGGTAGGAATAACGGGTGGTGTCGACGAACACATCGTCCTGCACCACGGCATCGGCGATATCGAAGTACGCAAGCCATGGTCGCGCCGTGGAAACGATATCGCCATCGCGAGCCTCCACCCCCACGTACAGGGTCTGCCTGCGCGAGATGGAATAATCCAGATTGGCGCGCAGGGACACCTCGCGGGTGTCGAACACCGTACTGCGTCCGTCGCGTTGGTTATAGGCCAGCGCGCTGAAAAAAAACAGACGGTCCGTCAGGGGCTTTCGCACCGAAAAGCCGGCAGAAGTGCGATACCCATCGCGCAGCGACGAGTCGTACCAGTCCTTGCCATGTCGCACGAACACGCTCCAGATGGGTTCGCTGAACTGGCCGGAACGGCGGTACTGTAATTCCCCCTGCAGGTTTATATAGCGGCGGTCGAGTCCGTCGTAGCGCCTGAACTTCTCGCCGCCAGCGTTCCCGGCCAGCACCAGCCGGGTTGACCCGGTCAGTTGCCACGGCACGCTTGCGCCCAGGTTCAGCGTCGCGAAAGAGTCCGAAAGCTTGTCGTTAGTGCGGGCACGCGAGATGTTGTCGTCATAGGTGGCGTCTGTCGTCACCCGCACGCGCAGGTCATCGAGCGCGGCGGCGGCGCCGGGCGCCAAGACTAGCGCGCATGCCACAGCCGCCGCGATGGCCGGCCGCGCATTGAATTTCACTGTCCCCTGCCGCGCAGGAGTGCGCGGGACCGCTCCCTTGAATCGCATTGCCACGCACCTTTTTATGGTTCTTATTATCGCGCTTCGCGGGCTCCCTGCCCTGCGTGCGCACCACGGGTGACGAAGCTAATGTATCTTAGTTCCAGCGAATATGGAAAAGCCTTCCCGCAATGCCGAGAACCTTCGCAGGGGCCTGCTGGTCGGGCTGAACAGTCCGATCTACTCAGCCGGGATTGGGTTCAGGCAGCCCTGGCGGTACCTTGCGTTTCTTCGGCCTCGATGCGCGCCCAGAGCGCGCGAATCATGTCCTTGAGGAGATTGGCTTCCTGCCAGCGATCGGACAGTTCATAGCCGTCGGGGCCGGTCATGGCGTATTCGCGCGGCCCGAGTTCGCACAGAAAGGTCAGGGTTGCATCTGCGGGTGCGCGCCGACGCCATTGGCGAAAGCCGTACTCCCACCAGCCCATGAACAGGTCGACCCAGTCCTTCTGGTGCGGAAAACTGATCTGTACCTGGACCTGCTCGCGGCTCGCAACCCGGCCGTGAAAGCCCCAGCAGTTATCCAGAATGCGGCGCATGTACCCATGGTTGACCTCGCTGATCGGCCACGCGAATTCCCGGCCCACGACATAGTGCGAAAGGTCACCGGTCAGGCGCAAGTCGGGAAAGCAGTCGAGCAGTTGCATCGTAAAGAAAAGATCGGTGGTCATGCGATCGCGATGCGTTTCAATATGTACCGGAATCTTCGCGTCGTGTGCCAGCCTCCGCCAGCCCTCGATATACGGGATGCACTCCTGAATCGAGTAAGGCCGCACGTCGGGCTGCAAATTGATGTGATCGGCGCCCAGCTCCCGCACGTGCTCCAGAATGGGTTTAAGGTCGTCGACTTTCTGCGGGTAGCATTGGGCCTGCCATGTCATGTCGTGCGCACGCAGGAAATCGGTGACTTCCCTGGCATATTTGTAATCGAAGAAGCGCACGCCGCAACCGTCGAATCCGGCGCGCCGGATCATGTCGAGTTTTTCATCCAGCGTCCATTCCTGACCATCCGGACGGCGCCGCTCCATGGCCCACAAAGACTGGTAGACGAGAAGTTTCTGCATGAATCACCTCTTCAGTTGGCCGGCATGGTGCCGCAGGTGGCCTTCCATGAACGTGGCGATGAAAAAGTACCCGTGATCGTAACCGTCACGGCGGTTCAGGATCAGCGGCTGGTCCGCGGCACGGCATGCGGCTTCGAGAGCCTCCAGGTAAAGTTGTTCGGACAGAAATTTATCCGCCAGTCCCTGATCCACCAAAATCGGCCCGGCGAAACCGCCTTCACGCAGCAGCTCGCTGGCATCGTACGCTTTCCACGCCGCCTGATCATTGCCAAGATATCCTTTGAATGCCTTTTTCCCCCAGGGACAACGCGATGGCGCAGCGATCGGCGCGAACGCGGACACGGATTTGTACTGTCCGGGGTTTCGCAACGCGCATATCAGCGCGCCATGGCCGCCCATCGAGTGGCCGAATATGCCCTGTCTCGCGCTGTCGGCCGCGAATTGCGCTGCGATCAGGGCCGGCAACTCGCGCGTCACATAACTGTACATGCGATAGTGCTCCGACCAGGGCGCGCGGGTGGCATCGACGTAAAAGCCGGCCCCGACGCCGAAATCCCACGCATCGGTTTCCCCGGGCACATTTGCGCCACGCGGACTGGTATCCGGCGCGACCAGCATCAGCCCGAGATCCGCCGCAACGCGCTGGGCGCCCGCTTTG
>CBDDRM010000084.1:0-7483 GCA_965233135.1 uncultured bacterium
GGCCTTTTCGAGCTTCGTGATTTCCGACCACACTATGACGGCAGAAGCGGCAAGCGCACACCAAGCCAGATCGGACAGGGAAAGCGCTGCGAACTTGAACATGTGCTGCATCGGCGGGACGTACAACGCCAGGGCGAGACCGCCGATGGCGCCTCCAACGACCCACCACAGGGCCTGGTTGCGTGTGCCCAAGGTCCTGAACACGCTGCGGCTGCGCGAGCGATTGGTCAGGATCAGCGCGGCATTGCCCAGCACCAGTGTGGTGAAGGCCATGGCGCGCGCGCGGGCTTCTGCAACGCCCTCATTGAGCGCCAGGTAATACAGCAGCGCAACGGCAACCAGGATCACCAGTCCCTGCGCGAAAGCACGCAATAACAACGGCCAGCCCAGCAGCGCCTCCTTGGGATCGCGCGGCGGGCGCTTCATGATTTCCGGATGGCCGGGCTCGGCTTCAAAGGCGATAGAGCACGCTGGGTCGATGACGAATTCCAGGAATACGATATGTACGGGAGCGAATACCAGCGGCCAGCCAAACAACAGCGGCAACAGCGCCATGCCCGCCGTCGGCACATGCACCGCAACCAGGTAGCTCATCGCATGCCGGATATTGTCGTAGATGCGCCGCCCTGCGCCAATGGCGTCGACAATTGAGTTGAAATCATCTTCCAGCAATACCAGTGCCGCAGCTTCCCGCGCGACATCGGTGCCGCGACCGCCCATTGCCACGCCGATGTGCGCGCTCTTGAGCGCGGGCGCATCGTTCACGCCATCCCCGGTCATGGCAACGATTTCCCCGTTGGCTTTCAGTGCCTGCACCAGGCGCAACTTCTGTTCGGGCACGACCCTGGCGAAAATGGCAACACTCTCGATAGTTGCGCGCAATTGCTCGGCGCTCAAGCGTTCGAGCGCCTCACCGGTCAGCACACCGCCCGGTGACTCCAGACCGATTTCTCGCGCAATCGCCAGTGCCGTTCCGGCATGGTCGCCAGTCATCATCATCACGCGGATGCCGGCGTTGTGACACTCGCGAATTGCGCCCGGCACTGCCGGCCTGATCGGATCGGCCAGCGCAATCAGTCCAAGAAATTCGAACTGAAATCCGCGCGGGTCGGGCGGGAAATCGCCGCCATCAAAGCGCGCTCTTGCCACTCCCAGCACGCGCCGCCCGCGCGAAGCCATATGGGCGGTCTGCTGGTCAATGCGCGCATGCAGCGCGGCATCCACAGCGCACAGCCCGGCGATAGCCTCCGGCGCGCCCTTACTGGCGACGATGACTTGGGCGCCGGCATTTTGCTGCCAGCAGTGCGTCACCGCGAGCAGGTCGCGCGAAAGGTCGTATTCCTTGACCAGTCGCCAAGCGCTGCGCGTGCGCTGCGTCTGCGCATCGTTAACAGTCGCGTACGCGATGAGGGCGCGCTCCATGGGATCGAAGGGATCGACTTCGCAGGCAAGCGCCGCATAGTGCGCGATCGGCCGCACCTCGGCCGGCAAGGGACCCTGCGCGGCATCATGGTGATGGTCCGGACTGGCGACTTCCGCCACGGCCATGCGGTTCTCCGTCAGGGTTCCGGTCTTGTCGACGCACAGCACCGTCGCAGAGCCTAGCGTTTCGATGGCGGGCATGCGACGGGTCAGTACTTTGTTGCGCGAGATGCGCCACGCGCCTAACGCAAGGAATACCGTCAGCACGACTGGAAACTCTTCGGGGAGCACTGCCATGGCGAGCGTGATGCCCGCCAGGAACCCTGCCAGCCAATCGCCGCGCAAGCTGCCATACAACACCACTACGGCAAGACAAAGCAGCGCGCCGATCGCAGCGAACATGCGCACCAGCGCCGCCGTCTGCACTTGCAGAGGCGTATTCTGGATCTCCAACGTACGCAGGGCCACTCCTATCATGCCGATCTGGGTGCGCGCGCCGGTTGCAAGCACGCGCGCGCTGCCGAAGCCGCGCACGACAAGCGAACCGGAATAAACAAACGCCAGCCCCCCTTGGCCAGGCGCGGCCATTTCTTGCACCTCTCCGGTGGATGCGTGTTTCTCGACCGGCAGGGATTCCCCGGTCAGTAGGGATTCATCCACCGCGAACTCATTGGCTTCCAGCAAGAAGCCATCCGCGGGCACGCGGTCGCCCTCGCGCAGCAGCAGCAGATCTCCCGGTACGACCTCGCTTCCGGGTATGCGCCGGCTCGTCCCATCGCGCAGTACCAGTGCTCGCGGACTGGACAGGTCCTGCAGCGCTTCGAGCGTGCGCTCGGTCCTGCGCTCCTGATGGATGGTGATGCCCATGACGACGAACACGGACACCAGCAGGATCAACGCTTCCTCAGCGCTGCCGAGCGCAAGATAGATTGCCCCTCCGGCCAGCAGCAGCGCCAGCATGGGTTCGCGCGCGACCTGCAGCGCAATTGCCAGAATATCGCGCCGTCGCGCTGAGGGCAGCAGGTTGGGTCCGTATCGGACCAGGAGTGCCTGCGCCTCGTTTTCGGTCAGGCCGGGCGCCGGAGGGCGCCGGGACGGCACTTCGTCGCTCACTTCACGAGCGTAACGGGAACGGAAGAACGGTGAATGACGTCCAGCGCGGTGGATCCGATCACGACATTTGCAAAGGCACCGAGCCCACGCGTGCCCATGACGATGCGCGTACAGCTTCGACGTTGCGCTTCCCGGGCGATCTTCTCCGCCGGGTGTCCGACAAGCATGGCGCTTTCGAACGCCAGCCCCGCCCGCTGGAGCGCTTGCGAGGCGTGGGCAAGGGCCGTTTCGCTTTCCTTGCGCCAGTAGTCGTCGATGGTTTCCTGCGAAACGAAGCGCCGCACGTTGCCGGAGTCAATGGCAAGCTGAACATTCAGCAGGCAAACGTTCACTGCCAAACTCGCATCCCTGAGAGCGCAAACGTAATCGATCGCGTTGTTATTGCTTTTCGAGCCGTCGACGGCCAGGAGGATGCGATGTACAGGCTCGGTTAGATCGCGCTCCGGCGAAGGCGAGATTCGCGGATTCGGAACGACAGTGACTGGCACCGGCGACTCATGCACGACTGTGTAAGCCACCGAGCCCACCGTGAGACCCTCGAGCGCGCTCATGCCGCGCGTGCCCGTGACCACCTCGTGGCAATCGACTGCTCCTGCGAGGCGCACGATCTCCTTCGCGGGATCGCCGAGTTCAGCGTGAAATCGATAGGGAATTCCAGCCACATCGAGCATTTTGCGCGCGACCTCCGTTTCTTTGCCGGCTCTTAACAGGAGATTGCGTTGCGCGGCGGTGAGCAGGTCCACCAGACTTGGGGGCCCCACCATGATCAGATCGACTTCACAGGGCCGCAACGGGCAGGCGCGCCGGAACAGGTACTCGGCAGCGCGATTGGCGTGTTGGGAGCCGTCTATGGCCAGCAGAAATCGATAAGGTCCTGCATCGGCCATTGCCGCGCTCCGGTTCGGGGGAAGAGCAATCTATTCTCCGCGATCGAACGCCAGCGCCGTTGATTTAAGTCAAGCGGCAGATATCGTGCCGCCTGTGTTCCGGGCGACGCGCCCAGATCGACTGCGTCCTACTTTAGCCTTCGGCAAACCTGCTCCACGGTTGCTTCCGCGTGGGTATTCGCGCGCACATCTTCCCACTGGCGCTTTTTCATCGGACCCGACGACCAGACCACATCGCCGTTCTCGCCGATCATCTCGATCTGGGTGAGCCGATTGATGCGGCGCGCGCAGTCGATCTCGACCACGCCAAGCGTTTCCTTGAAGCTCGCCGACTTGTCGCCCAGCGTATCGGTCAGTATCTGCGTAAAAATGCCGCGTTTGACCACGCTGACGTTTTCGCCGTCGACTTTGATCGAGTCCACGTCGATGTAGTACTTGGCCTGGGTATCGGCCCCTACTTCAACCCACTCCGTGGCGCTTGCTGCGGGGCCGAACGCCGCGGCTACGGCCATCAGCACGGCTAGTGTCGCGCGTCTGCGAAAATGCATGTCGGGTCTCCGTGAAACGTGACGTCGAACAATAACCGTGGCTATGGCCCGCGTCCAGACCTCGGCTGCACGCAGGCGTTACTGCTGCTGTTGTTGCGACGCCTGAATGGATGGCTTGAACACGACGCCGGTCTCCGGCTGCCTGCGCAGGTCAAGCGTCAACGGAAACTCGCGCGAGGGATTCTCGGGCCGCACCAGCATGCTGCCGGGAGTATGGCCCTGGGACATGAAACGCGCCACTCGCCGCGCTTCGGCTTCGTTGGCATTCACGGGGACCGTGGCGTAATTGCGCCCCCCGGGGTGGGCCACATGATACGTGCAACCACCGATCGAACGTCCGTTCCAGGTATCGACGACGTCGAACTTAAGCGGCGCCTGGACTCCGATGCTCGGATGCAAAGCCGATGGCGGCGCCCAGGCCTTGTAGCGCACGCCGGCAACGTATTCGCCCTGCGTGCCGGTCGGTGCCATGGGCAGTACACGCCCATTGCATGTAACGACGTAACGCTCGCCGTTCATCTGCGCGGCGCGCACCTGCAGGCGCTCGACGGAAGAATCCACATAGCGCGCCATGCCCCCGCCCGCGGCCTCCTCGCCCAGGACGTGCCACGGCTCCAGTGCCTGGCGCAACTCGAAACGCATGCCATCGCACAGCAGCGTGCCGTAGCGGGGAAAACGAAACTCGAAGAACGGCGCGAACCAGTCCATCTCGAACGCATATCCCGCCTGATGCAGATCGTGCACCACATCGCGCATGTCTTGCGCGATGAAATGCGGCAGCATGAAGCGGTCATGAAGACTGGTGCCCCACGGGATGAGGCGCCCGGTGTAAGGCGTTTTCCAGAAACGCGCGATGAGCGCGCGCAATAACAGCATCTGCGCAAGACTCATCTGCCAATGCGGCGGCATCTCGAAAGCGCGGAATTCCAGCAACCCCAGGCGCCCGGTCGGTCCGTCCGGGCTGTAGAGCTTGTCGATTGAAAATTCGGCACGGTGCGTATTGCCGGTCAGGTCGACCAGCAGATTGCGCAGCAACCGGTCGACCAGCCAGGGTTGCGTCACCTCTGCGCCTGGCTGGCTGCCTTGCTGCATCTGCTGAAAGGCGATTTCGAGCTCGTAGAGGCTGTCGTGGCGGGCTTCGTCCACGCGCGGAGCCTGGCTGGTGGGCCCGATGAACATCCCTGAAAACAGATACGACAGCGCCGGGTGATTTTGCCAATAGGTGATGAGGCTGCGCAGCAGGTCCGGCCGGCGCAGCAGCGGACTATCCGCCGGCGTGGCGCCACCGATGGTGACGTGATTGCCGCCACCGGTGCCGGTATGGCGGCCGTCGAGCATGAATTTCTCGGTGCCCAGTCGGGTTCGGCGGGCTTGTTCGTAGAGCACGCGGGTGTTGCGGCTCAATTCCTCCCAACTGGCAGCCGGATGAATATTGACCTCGATGACGCCGGGATCTGGAGTGACCGCAAAGCGTCTGATCCGCGTGTCGAATGGCGGCGTATAGCCTTCCAGGACAAGCGGCTGCTGCAATGCCTGCGCCGTTGCTTCGACCGCGGCAACCAGATCGATCCAGTCTTCCACCGTCGCGACGGGCGGAAAGAATACGTGCAGCCTTCCTTTGCGCACTTGCACGCACAATGCCGTGTGAATGACTTTCACGGCGGATTTTCCAGTCTCCAGTTTCTCGGCCTTCGGTTTCTTTTCCAGGACCGCAACGCCAGCGCCGGCCTCGGGCAATGCAGGTTGTTCCGCAAAGGGATCCGGACTATGACGCGGCTCGACATCCTGCGGCGCGACCCAGGGCAGCGATTCCAGCGGCAGGCGAAAGCCCATCGGCGAATCGCCGGCCACCAGATACAGATGCTCGCGCCGAAGCGGCCACAAGCTCGAGCGCCATACGGATCGATCGTTCCCGGGTCGCGGCCGCGGCTCCGGCTGCAATGGCAACACGAAGCCCACGACTTCACCCAGCCCCTTGTCCAGCAAGCTGCTCAGGCGTTGGCGCTCAGGTGCCTCGTCGAGGCGCATCGCGAGCGGATCGACATTGACCGGCACGCGCTGTTCATCGCGCACGATTTGCCACACGTCTTCGTAAGCCGGAATCACGAAATCCGCATGCAGGCCAAGTCGTGCTGCAAGCTCGTGCATGAAGGCTTGCGCCTGTGCGGTATTGAGCCCGGACCCGGCGCGCTCGCTCGCCAGCAGGTCCGGATTCTTCCACAAGGTCTTGCCGTCGGCGCGCCACAGGCAGGTTAGCGCCCAGCGCGGCAACGGCTCGCCCGGATACCACTTGCCCTGACCTTCGTGCCGTAAACCGCCAGCGGCGAACTGATCGAACAGGCGCAACCACAACTCACCGGCCAGCTCGCGCTTGCGCTCGCCGAGCGCAGCGGTGTTCCATTCGATGCCGTCCATGTCATCGATGGAAACGAAAGTCGGTTCCCCGCCCAGCGTCAGGCGCACGTCCCACGCGTCGAGTTGCTCGTCGACGCGGCGCGCGAGACGGTCGATGTCCGCCCATTGCGCCTCGCTGTAAGGCAGTGTTACGCGGGGGTCTTCCTGCAGCCGGCTTACCGCCATGTGAAAGGCGAACTGCACCTCGGTGACATCCGTATAGCCGATCACGGGCGCAGCACTGGACGGCTGCGCGGTGCAGGCGAGCGGGATATGCCCTTCGCCCGCGAACAGGCCGGAAGTCGGATCCAGGCCAACCCAGCCGGCGCCGGGAATATAAACCTCGGTCCATGCGTGCAAATCGGTGAAGTCCTTCTCGGGTCCGGCCGGCCCATCCAGAGCCTTGACGTCCGCGCTGAGCTGGATCAGATAACCGGAGGCAAAGCGGGCGGCGAGCCCCAGGTGCCTGAAGATCTGCACGAGCAGCCAGGCCGAATCCCTGCAGGAACCGCGCCGCAGCGACAGCGTTTCCTCGCAGGCCTGGATACCGGGCTCCATGCGCACGATGTAACCAATGTCGCGCTGCAGGCGCGCATTGGCCGCGACTAGCATATCGACGATGGCGAGATTGCCTGCGAGCACGTCGCGCCGAAATGCCGCCAGCCAGTTGCCCAGCAGCGCACCGGGCTGCTCGGTCTCTAGAAAGGGTTTCAACTCCTTGCGCAGCGCATCCGCATAATCGAAGGGATAAACCTCGGCATACTTCTCCACGAAGAAATCGAACGGGTTGATGACCGTCATGTCGGCCACCAGGTCGACTTTCACCTTCAACTCGCGCGCCTTGTCCGGGAATACCAGGCGCGCCAGCCAGTTGCCGAATGGGTCCTGCTGCCAGTTGATGAAATGCTTCGGCGTGACCGTCAGCGAATAGCTGTTGATCGGCGTGCGGCAATGCGGAGCAGGACGCAGCCGGATCTCATGCGGCGAGAGCTGGACCGGACGATCGAAGCTGTAGGTCGTCTCGTGGGTCAGCGCAACGCGAATGGTCATGGAAGGCGGTGAACGGTGAACAGTGAACGGTGATCGGCAAACGGTGAGTGGACGCTGAACGATAAACGG
>CBDDRM010000085.1:0-7340 GCA_965233135.1 uncultured bacterium
CGAAGCCTGCAAGCACTTTGGCATTCGCCAGCTCCGGCACCCACCGCCCCATGTCATCGTCCAGGCCCAGCTTGCCGCGCTCGACCAGTTGCATCGCGGCTGCTGTGGTGATCGGCTTGGTCATCGATGCAATCCAGCCTACCGCGTCCAGCGTCATGGGCCTGGTTGCACCGATCCGGCGCGTGCCGAATGCGCCCTCGTAAATCGTAGCATCGCGCGTGCATGCCATGCCCACGACGCCCGGCACCGTGCCGGCGTCGATGGCCCGGCTCAGCACCTCATCAGTTCTGCATTGCAGGGCAAGGGGCGCCTTCATCGCCTACCTGCCCTTGAATACCGGCGCGCGCTTCTCCATGAACGCTCGGCGCCCTTCCACATAATCTGCGCTTTCCATGCAGCGCACGACAGCTGCTTCGGCTGCAGAAAAATTCCCGGCAGGTTCGCTCAGCGCATTGATCACGGCCTTCGAGGCCGCAATGGTCATCGGCGCATTCGCCGCCAACTCTTCAGCCATTGCACGCACGAACCCGTCGAGTTCTGCATCGGGCAGCACGCGGTTGACCAGCCCCATTGCCAGTGCTTGCTCGGCGCTGTAACGGCGCGCACTGAACATGATCTCGCGCGCATTGGCCGAGCCGACTGTGGCCACCAGCCGCCCGGTGCCGTGAACACCGTAACCGAGCCCGAGCCGCGCGGCAGGAATCGCGAAACGGCTCGACGCATCCGCGTAACGCATATCGCACGACAGCGCGACCGCCAGCCCGCCACCCACACAGAAGCCGTGAATCAGCGCGATGACCGGTTTGGGCGATGCTTCGATGGCGTGATGCGCGGCAGAAATGGCTGCTTCATATGACTTCACGTCGCTCGCGCTGGCACGGTTGCTTTCGAACTCGGATATGTCGGCGCCCGCTGCGAAAGCCTGGGTGCCCTCGCCGCGAATCACGATGCAGCGAATCGCCGGGTCCGCGTCGAAGCCTTGCATCGCCGGGGCGATCGCCTGCCACATCTCCGCGCCAATCGCATTGCGCCGCGCCGGATTATCGAGTATCAGTCGGCCACTCGAACCGTCGCGCTCAATGCGTAGTCTGCCTTTGCTCATGCGTTGTCTCCCGAAATGCGTTGCGGCCGTTGCTAAATCGGCGTCAGATGACGTTCGCAGCTTTCAAGCCCGCGATTTCTGCTTCGCTATAGCCCAACTCTCGCAGGATCTCGCCGTTGTTTTCCCCCGCCTCTCCCACCGTGCGCTTCATGCGTGCCGGCGTGCGCGACAGGCCGATGGCCGGACCGACCAGCGGCATGACTCCGCCGGTCGGACGCGGCACTGGCACGGCCATGCCCAGATGGCGCACTTGCTCATTCTCGAACACTTCGTCAAGTTTGTAGATCGGCCCGCAGGGTACGCCTGCTTTGGCCAGCAGCCCGATCAGCGCGGTGGAAGTAAAGCGCCGCGTATGCCCCGCGATCGCTTCGTTCAATGTCGCGCGATTCGTGGATCGCAGCGTAGCGCTGGCGTAATCCGGATGGGTTGCCAGACCCGGATCGCCCAACGCTTCGGCCAAGCGGGCGAAAATCGGATTGCCCGAGGCGGCAATGTTGACGTAACCGTCCGCCGTGGGATAGACACTGGTCGGCATCGAGGTCGGATGGTCGTTGCCAGCCTGGGCCGCCACTTCGCCTTCGACCAGCCAGCGCGCCGCCTGGAAGTCCATCATCGCGATCATTGAAGACAACAGCGAGCTTTGCACCCACTGCCCTTTGCCAGAGCGGCTGCGCTCCTGCAATGCGATCATGATCCCAAGGGCGGCGAACAGTCCGGCGCTCAGGTCCGCCACGGGAATGCCTGCGCGAACCGGACCGTGGCCCGGCAGCCCGGTTACCCACATGAGGCCGCCCATGCCTTGCGCGACCTGGTCGAAGCCGGCGCGATCCCGGTAGGGACCATCCTGGCCGAAGCCCGATATGCTGGCATAAACGAGTCTCGGATTCTCTTTCTCCAGTGTGGCGTAATCGATGCCGAGTTTGTGCTTTACGTCCGGGCGATAATTTTCGACAAGCACATCCGCCGTTCTCGCCAGGCGCTTGAGCACTTCCACGCCTCGCGGATCTTTCAGATTCAGTGTCAGCGAGCGCTTGTTGCGATGCAGATTCTGAAAATCGGACCCCTGGCGCGGCCCGAGAATATCCTCCGCCTCGTGCGACGGCATTTCGACCTTGATGACGTCGGCGCCCCAGTCGGCGAATTGCTTCACACAGGTCGGCCCGGCTCGCACCCGGGTGAGGTCGATTACGCGAAGATGGGAAAGAGCTTCCATGTTCCTATGATGAACGCTGATCCAGTGAACGGTATCGGTTGACAGTCAACCCCTTATGGCCCGCACTCTTTCGACCTGATAGAAAAAATCCTCCAGCAACCGGTTGAACAGCGCTGGCTCCTCGAGATTGGTCATGTGTCCGCTGTTCGGCAGCACCACCAGCGCGGCGCGGGGGATCGTGCGTTTCATCATCAGAGAGGGCTCCAGTACAGCATCGTCTTCATCGCCCGCAACGATCAGCGCCGGCGCCGCAATGCTCGCGAGCTCTGCGCTCAGGTCGTAGAGCGACGGTCGCCGCGCCTGGTAGCCAAGCATGGTGTTCGCGGATCCCTCGGCGGAATGTTCCGAAAACTGGCGCACGAATTCATCGAAGCCGCGCGGATCCTTTGCCTTTAACTGCAAACGGGACGGCCCGTGACCATAGGTGGCGGCAACATGGGCCATGCCGCGCTCACGTATGGAATTGGCCAGTTCGCGAGACTGCGCCTGGAATTGCGCATACTGCGAGGGATGCGCGCCATAACCGCAGCCGGCAATAACGAGCGACAGCGCACGGTTGGAATGCGCGATGCCGAAATGCAGGGTCGCGAAGCCGCCCATGGAATTTCCGACGATATGGGCTCTTTCGATTCCGAGCGCATCGAGAACGCTCAAAATGTCGTCGCGCGCCCGCTGCTGCGAATACTGCTCGACGTCCGCCGGCACATCCGACGGCGGATAGCCGCGCGCGTTGTAAGCGATACACCGGTAGCGGCGCGAGAAATGCCGGACCTGGGGCTCCCACGTTCGGCAATCTCCGGCGAACTCGTGCACGAATACAATCGGCGTGCCGGCGCCTGTTTGTTCGTAATGCAGCTTGATGCCGTCGTCGGTGGTAAGGGTTGGCATGCGGGTTGCTCGCGATAACGTCGCGGCCGGATTATTTTAAGGGAGTAGCCTGCGGCCGGTTTTGGCGGAACATTAGCAGATTACCGTGCAGGGCGATGAGCCGGGATGGCACCATGGCGTCTATGCAGTCAACATGGTGAACAAGGGAGCGACAGTGACCAAGGTGGACCGCAGCGTCCTCGAGCGGGACGGCGTGCGCAAGGCAGTGCGAGAATCCGGTCACGGACATCTTCTGATGTCCGACGAGGCGGTCGCGCGGTCGCTGGCACAGGTTCTGGATGGGCATCGTGCCGGCGAACCCGTGTGGGTATTCGGCTACGGCTCGCTTATCTGGAATCCCTTGATGGAGTTCGCCCGGCGGCAGCCGGCCAGGATCCACGGCTATCATCGGGGCTTTTATCTGTGGTCCCGCGTCAATCGCGGTTCTCCGGAGGTGCCGGGGCTGGTTCTGGGCCTTGACCGGGGCGGTTCATGCCAGGGCATGGCGTACCAGTTACACGACGACAAACGCGAAGCCGAACTCGCCCTGCTCTGGCGCAGGGAGATGGTCAGCGGCACTTACATGCCGCGCTGGGTCAATGCCGATGTCGGAGGCAGTCCGATACGCGCCATTGCCTTCGTGGTGGATCGCAGGAAACCCGGTTACACAGGCCGGCTCGAAGACGATCAGATCATTTCGATCGCGCTGAAGGCTTGCGGCCACTACGGCAGTTGCGCGGATTACCTGGTGCAGACGGCTCAGAGTCTGGAGGCGGCAGGTATTGCCGATCCGCGCATGTCGCGGCTGGCAAAACGCATTATGCAGGCGAGCGTTGAGCGGCGAGCGTAGAATCCACGTAGAAGACGCGCTTGCTGCCTAGCGTCCCGTACTGGTGTATTGAGTAATGCCGTGAAGTTCGCGGCACGCGAGCCCAGGGGAGGAAGTTCATGAATGCCCAGTTACCCGGCTACACCCTCAGTTTCGTGCAGAGCATGCTATCGGTACAGGCGGGCACGGCATCGGGGTGGTTCAAGAGCATCCAGATCAGCACGATTTTCCAGCCCGCGTTCAGCCTTCCCTACAAGAAAGCGATAGGTTTCGAGGCAAACCTGCGCGGAGCAAGCGAAGACGGCAGTGTCGTCGGACCCCGCACGATGTTCGGACCGGTCGAGAATTTTGCGGAAACCTGCCTGCTCGATTTGCTCGGCACTACGGTCCATGTCCACAATTTCGCCACTGGTCAAGGGTCGCATGGCCTGTTGTTCCTGAACCTGCACCCCGAGGTTTTTCTCGAGTATGGGCATACCGCTGCGTTCCTGGCCTCGTTATTCGAGCATTACGGCATGGCGGGGCGGCGGGTCGTACTGGACATTCCCGCCAGTGCGCTCAATCTCGAAGGTCTCGCCCCGGCCATCGACGCATACCGGGCATTGCACTGCCTGATTTCGATCGACGACGTCGGAGTGCAGACCGCAGATCTCGATAACGTCATGCGCACGCGGCCGGATATCGTAAAAATGGACCACGCCGTTGCCGAACGCGCAGGGTCGGACGATTCGATGCGCGACACGCTCACGCACGCCATATCGTTGCTGCACGAGATGGGCGCTCTGGTGATGCTGGAGGGACTCGAATCGGAAGCGGAAGCATTGCTGGCCATCGAGACTGATGCCGATTTCGCCACCGGCTTTTACTTCGGACCGCTGCTGGAGGACCTTGGGGCATTCAATGAGCCCAAGCGCCTGCTCGAGAATCTGTGGACTTCTTACAAGAAAAAACGCCGTCCGGCGCAGCGACTCGCCGTACAGTCCCGATCATCACTCGATGAATCCAGTCTGTACTTCTCTTCGCATGTCAAAAAGCTGCGCGCTGCCTCGTCGGCGGAAATCAATCGCTACCGGGAAGAGCGGCGTCCCTTCGTCGGCGCCATCCGCCAAGCTGGCGCATCGATGCAAGCCGGCGACAGTCTCAGGGGGAGCGCCCAGGAGTTTCTGAAACTCGATGGCG
Source organism: uncultured bacterium (assembly GCA_965233135.1). GTDB lineage: Bacteria > Pseudomonadota > Gammaproteobacteria > Burkholderiales > JACQAP01 > JACQAP01. The sequence goes on from CBDDRM010000085.1 coordinate 5,191, forward strand.
CCATCCGCTGCTACGTGCTGTCCAAGGACGGCGCACAGATCGGCCTCGACACGGCCAGTGCGCTCGCGCCCGCGCCAGGAGGCGCTAATTATCTGGAACAGCTCCGCGGTGCAGTTGGCGACTGGTCGCGCAGTGATTTTTTCCAGCGCGCGATGGCTCACCCCGGTGTGGTCCAGGTGTCGCGCCAATACAGTTCGCTCAACGGTTACCGGCAGTGCGTCACCTTCTCCATTGCCATTCACGCCAATAACCAGCCAATGGTGGTATGCGGGGACGTTGACTGGTCCAAGCATGCGCGCAAACTCTGAGCGCGACCGGGAGCCCTGCGACCGTCAGGGTTTGCGCGCGCTGGCCTTCCTGACGAGATTGGCCAGCAACTCGCTGATCAGTTCCCGGGTTTTCTGATCTGTCAGGTTGCCCTGGTCGTCAAAGCTCTTCGACGCATTGATCATCACTTCCGGCCGATTCACCGCATCCATGTCCAGAAACACGAACATCTGGCGTAGATGGTATTGCGCGCGCGCAGTGCCTATCACTCCGGCGGATGCTCCCATGATGGCGACAGGTTTGCCCGTCCACGCACTATCGCCATAGGGGCGCGATGCCCAATCGATGGCATTCTTGAGGACGCCGGAAACCGAATAGTTGTATTCCGGCGTGACCAGCAGAATCGCATCGGCCTCGCGGATCTTTGCTTTCATTTCGGTGACCTTGGGCGGCGGATTCTTTTCCTGGTCCTGATTGAAGCCGGGTAGACCGTCAATCTCGAAAATATCCAGCGTAGCGCCGGCGGGCACCAGTTTTTGCGCTTCCCGCAACGCAGCCTTGTTCAAAGAAGCCTTGCGCAAACTACCTGCGATGCCAAGGATCCTGGTGTTCCCAGCCATAGCGATCTCCTGAATTCCATGGACCTTCCATTTGGGGGTGCGCGCCTTGTGCCCGTTACCGGCTGGCGCCAGCGGACGAACCCGCACTGCGGCTTCGGGAGTGCGTCGCGCGGCGCTTGCCGTTGGGGGATTTACGTGCCGACGGCACCTTGCCCCCGGCTCGGCGGGCCTCGGACAAACCGATCGCTATCGCCTGTTTGCGGCTGGTCACCTTCTTGCCGGAGCCGCCGCTCCTCAAGGTGCCGCGTTTACGCTCGCGCATCACCTGCCGGACTTTGCGCTGGGCCTTCTTGCCGTACTTGCGGGCCATAGAAAAACTCCTACTCGATCTTCGCTTTCGCCCTTAGCCCCTTGATCAGCTGCTCGATCTTGTTCTGCACCAGCATCTGCTGGATGCGCGGCCGCACTTCGCCAATCGCGGCGAACTTCGCCGGGCGCACGTCGTCGAGCTGGATGATGTGGAAGCCGAAGCGCGTTTTCACCGGCGCCTCGGAGTACTTGCCTTTCTCGAGCTTCACCATCGCCTCCGAGAACTGCTTGTCGAAGGTGCCCGGCACGTTCCAGTCGAGGTCGCCGCCGCGCTGTGCGCTGCCCGTGTCCTTGGAGTTCTTGGTGGCGAGCTCGTCGAACTTGGCGCCCTTCTTCAGGTCGGCGATCAGGCCTTTCGCCTGGTCCTCGGTCTCGACCAGGATATGGCGCGCTTTGTACTCCTTGTCGCCGTGCTGCGATTTGGCGCGGTCGTATTCCTTCTGGATCTCGGCCTCGGTGACCGGATTCTTGCGCGCGAACTCCCGCAGGTAATAGCTCACCACGATCTCCTGGCGCACCATGTCGAGCTGGGTCTGCACTTCGGGGGCCTTCTCGGCGCCGGCCTTGCGTGCCTCCTGAGCCAGTACCTCGCGGTTGATGAGCTCCTCGCGCACCGCGCCGCGCATCTGTTCGTTGTCGGGGGCGCCGCGCTGCGCCTGCTGCTGCATCAGGAAGTCGGCGCGCGCCTGCGGCACCGCGACGCCGTTGACGGTCGCGATCGGCTTGCCGGCCGCGGGTTTCGCGGCGGGCTTGGCCGCTTTTTCCGCCGCTTTTTCGGGCGCTTTCTCCTTCTTTTCCAGGATCTGCTGCGCCATGGCGAGGGCGGGGATGAGAAGTACCGCGCCGGCGAGAATTCGAATGTTCACACTCTTCCTTTCGTTTCTTCGGGACTGCGCGCGCTGATGGCGAGCGCGTGGATGGGATCCTGCATCAGCTCGCCGAGCGCCTGGTAGA
>CBDDRM010000086.1:0-2648 GCA_965233135.1 uncultured bacterium
CTCGGCAGGACTTTTTTCGCGCCGCGCTTCGGCATCGTCGCCGACCGCTTCGGCGTATCGTGGATGGTCATCGTCGCGCCGCAAGCGCTACGTTAATCCAGGAGAATCGGCATGCGCATAATCATTGTCATCCTTATTGCCGCTTTCGCAGTGCTGGGCGTCATCGTGGCACTGCAACCCGACACGTTCCGGGTCGCGCGTAGCATGACCATGTCAGCTGCGCCCCCGGTGGTGTTCGCGCAAGTCGACGATTTGCGCAACTGGGAAGCCTGGAATCCCTGGCAGAAGAAGGATCCGGCGATGAAGCTCGCCTATTCCGGCCCGCAGACCGGGCCAGGTGCGTCGTACTCGTGGGCGGGCAACAAGGATGTCGGCGAAGGCAGCCTGACGATCAAGGAGAGCCGTCCCAATGATCTGGTGCGCATGGAACTGCAGTTCACCAAACCTTTCCGCGCCACGAATATCGCTACGTTCACCTTTGCGCCCGCCGGCAACCAGACGAACGTGACCTGGATCATGGAAGGCCGCAACAATTTTTTCTCCAAGGCATTTCAGCTGGTCATGAACATGGACAAGATGATCGGCGATGATTTCGAGAAGGGCCTGGCCAACATGAAGGCCGTGGTGGAGGCCGCGCCAAAACAATGAGGGAAGCTATTGCATACTCGACAACGGGGAAAAACAAGATGAAATCGCTCAATCGATCCTGGCTCGCGACAGCGCTGTTGGTCGCATCGTTCGGTGCCGCCGCCGCGGTCGAAAGCTACACGGTAGATCCGTCGCACACTTATCCCAGTATCGAGTTCTCGCACATGGGAATATCGGTCTGGCGCGGCAAGTTCAACAAGACCCGCGGAAAGATCTTACTCGACCGCAGTGCGAGGACAGGCACCGTCGATGTCGTGATCGACATCGACAGCATCAATTTCGGTCTCGCAGCGATGGACGAAAAAGCGCGTTCGGACGATTTTTTCGATTCGGTGCGGTTTCCTACGGCCACCTACAAGGGCGCGATCAAGTTTTCCGGCGACAAACCCGCAAGCGTCGACGGCCAGATCACGATCCGGGGGATTACGCATCCGGTACAGTTGCGCATCAAGGTGTTCGGCTGCCTGCCGCATCCCATGCTCAAGAGAGAAATATGCGGCGCGGATGCCGAAGGCGAACTCAACTGGTCCGAGTACGGCATGAAAATGAGCCAGTACGGGCAGGGAGATGCCGGAAAGGTGCAACTGCGCATCCAGGTCGAAGCGCTCAAGGACGAATGAGTCTTGCCAGCCATGGCGATGAAACCGGATTCACGGATCAGAGTCACACAGGCAAGCACTTGCGCAGGCACGACGCCTGAACAGGGAGTAACCGCCCCTGGTCCGGCCCCGCGCATCGCAGGTCCCGGCTGCCCTTGCCGCAACGATTAAAAGGAACATTCATGAGCGCGAACAGCGGTCCAGGGTATGCCAGTCACCCCAATCATCGCATCGTGACCGGACGCGCCGCCGGGCGCGTCCGGGTTACTTTCAACGGCGAGGTGATTGCCGACACGCGCCATGCGGTCAAGCTCGAGGAAAGCAATCACGCAACGGTTTATTACGTCCCGCGCCAGGATGTGAAAATGGATTACCTGACGCGCACCGAGCATCGAAGCCATTGCCCGTTCAAGGGAGACGCCTCGTACTACACGCTGTCGTCGGGGCAACGCAGCGAGCCAAATGCAGTATGGAGCTACGAACAGCCCTACGACGAAGTTCAGGCAATCAGGGGGCTGCTCGCGTTTTATCCGACCAAAGTGGATCGGATCGAGACGCAGCCGGACTGATCAGCCGCATCATGCAGCAAACCGCTTCCACTTTGCCCGCTTCGGGCGTCAGGTTTGACGCTACACTCGCGCCGATGCAGCCGATCATCGCCATCTCGAATCTGACAAAAACCTATGCATCGGGCTTGCAGGCGCTCAAGCGCATCGATCTAGAAATTCGCAAAGGCGAAATCTTCGGGTTGCTGGGACCCAACGGCGCGGGCAAAACGACACTCATCAGCATCATATGCGGCATCGTGACGCCGACCACGGGAACGGTACTGGCGGACGGACACGATATCGCGCGCGAATATCGCCACTCCCGATCCATGATCGGGCTGGTGCCGCAGGAATTGCACACGGACATGTTCGAGACGGTCCTGAACACCGTGAAGTTCAGCCGTGGCCTGTTCGGACGGGAACGCAATCCGGCGCATATCGAGAAAGTGCTGCGCGATTTGTCCCTGTGGGACAAGCGCAACGACAAGATCATGACGCTCTCCGGCGGCATGAAGCGCCGCCTGCTCATCGCCAAGGCGCTGGCGCATGAACCGCAGATTCTGTTCCTCGATGAACCCACGGCGGGCGTGGACGTCGAACTGCGCCGGGACATGTGGGCGTTGGTGCGGCGCCTGCGCGATGGCGGCGTGACCATCATCCTGACCACGCACTACATCGAGGAAGCCGAGGAAATGGCGGATCGTATCGGCGACATCAGCAAAGGCGAGCTGATCCTGGTCGAGGAAAAGACCCGCCTCATGAAAAAGCTCGGCAAGAAACATTTGACTTTGCACCTGCAGGAACCCATGACGCAAATTCCCGCGGCGCTCAAGGACTGGCCGCTCGTGCTCAA
>CBDDRM010000087.1:0-39136 GCA_965233135.1 uncultured bacterium
GTGAATACGACCGTGACGTCATACCACCATTGCTTGAGCTGGAGCGCGGCGACGAAGACATCGCCGCCGTTATTGCCTGGCCCGGCAAGCAATAACACGCGCTTGCCGCGGTCGCCGAGCATGTCGCGCGCGCACTCGGCCAGCGCCGCCCCCGCGCGCGCCATGAGCGGCGGCGCATCAGGCTGCGCAAGAAGGGTCTGTTCGATCTGGCGGATCTCGGCTGCGAGGAAAACCCGCGTAAATGCGTCAGGCATGCGACAGTTTAAACCACAGGAAAAGCTATAATTCCGCTTTCACGACTCGCCGATGCTTAAATGCCTGACCTTCTGACGCTGCGCGGGCGCAATGCCCTGTCGGAATTCCGCCTCAAGAAGCTGACCCAAGCCCTCAAGAGAACTGCTCCCGCCATCACGGCCGTCACCGCGGAATATTGGCATTTCGTCGCGCTGAAGGCGCCACTACAAGGCGCGCAGCGCAAGGTCCTCGATCGCATCCTGACGTATGGCCCCGCGCCGGCGCAAGTCGACGAATCCGGACGCATGCTGCTGGTCGTGCCGCGATTGGGCACGATTTCTCCGTGGTCATCCAAGGCGACCGACATTGCGCACGCCTGCGGCCTGGAGAATGTGGAGCGCATCGAACGCGGCATGGCCTATTACTTCAGCGGCAAGGCCTTGGACAAGAAACGGCACGCTGCATTGTTGCCGCTGATACACGATCGCATGACGGAAACTGTGCTCGAGTCGCTGCAGGCGGCCGCGCAGTTGTTCGAGCATATCGCACCCCAGCCGCTGGCCGAAGTGGACCTCATGGTGGGCGGGCGCGGCGCACTGGAGCGCGCCAATCGCGAGATGGGCCTCGCGCTGTCGGACGACGAGATCGAGTACCTGATGGAGAACTTCAAGCGCATCGGCCGCAACCCGACCGACGTGGAACTCATGATGTTCGCGCAGGCGAATTCCGAGCATTGCCGGCACAAGATCTTCAACGCCGACTGGATCGTCGATGGCGAGCAGAAGAAACACTCCCTGTTCGGCATGATCCGGCACACGCACGCAACACATCCCGCGGGCACGGTGGTGGCATATGCGGACAATGCCTCGATCATGGAAGGTGCCGAGATCGAACGCTTCTATCCGGATGCCTCCGGGACCTATCGACACAGCAACGAGCCGACGCACATCCTGATGAAAGTGGAAACGCACAATCATCCGACGGCAATTGCGCCATTTGCCGGCGCGGCCACCGGGTCGGGCGGCGAGATCCGCGATGAGGGCGCGACCGGTCGCGGCTCGAAACCCAAGGCAGGATTGACCGGCTTTTCCGTTTCACACTTGCGCATTCCCGGCTTCGAACAACCGTGGGAGCGCAAGGACGTCGGCAAACCCGAGCGCATCGCCTCCGCATTGCAGATCATGCTCGAAGGCCCGATCGGGGGGGCTTCGTTCAACAACGAATTCGGCCGTCCGAATCTGTGCGGTTATTTCCGCACGTTCGAGCAATCGGCGGGCGGCGAAGTGCGCGGCTATCACAAGCCCATCATGCTCGCCGGCGGCGTCGGTTCCATCGCGGCGCTGCAATCGTTCAAGGCCGGCGTGCCCGAGGGTGCACTGCTGGTGCAGATCGGCGGCCCCGGTATGCTGATCGGCATGGGCGGCGGTGCGGCGTCGAGCATGAACACGGGCGCGAACGTGGCCGACCTGGATTTCGATTCCGTGCAGCGTGGCAACGCCGAGATCCAGCGCCGTGCCCAGGAAGTCATCGACCGCTGCTGGGCGATGGGCGAGGCGAATCCGATTCTGTCCATCCATGACGTAGGCGCGGGAGGATTGTCCAACGCCTTGCCGGAGCTCGTGCACGGCGCCCACCGCGGCGGGCACATCAATCTGCGCGATATCCCCTCGGAAGAACCCGGCATGTCGCCCGCACAGGTGTGGTGCAATGAATCGCAGGAGCGTTATGTCATGGCGGTTTCCGAACAGGGCTTTGCCGTCTTCGAGGCACTGTGCGCGCGCGAACGCTGTCCCATGGCCGTGGTCGGCCGCGCGTCGGACGATGGCTGGCTCAAAGTAGAAGACCCCAAATTCGGCAATTATCCGGTCGACATGCAGCTCGAGGTGGTTCTCGGCAAACCACCGAGAATGACGCGCGACGTTACGCGCCGCCGGCGCGCAACCGCGGTGCCCGATTTCTCCGCGGTCAAGCTCGAGGAAGCCGTGCGGCGCGTATTGCGCTTTCCGGCGGTGGCGAACAAGACATTCCTGATTTCGATCGGTGATCGTACCGTGGGCGGTCTGTGCTCGCGCGATCCCTTCGTCGGACCCTGGCAGGTTCCGGTGGCCGACGTTGCGGTGACGCTCATGGGGTTTGCGACGTATCGCGGCGAGGCGTTTGCGATCGGCGAACGCAGCCCGCTTGCGGTGATCGACGGGCCTGCTTCAGGGCGCATGGCCGTCGGCGAAGCCCTCACGAATATCGCGGCGGCGCGTATCGCCGGCATCGGCGACGTCAAGCTGTCGGCCAACTGGATGGCGGCCGCCGGTTATCCCGGAGAAGACGCCTTGCTGTTCGACACCGTCGAGGCTGTTGCCATGGACTTGTGCCCGCAACTGGGCATCAGCATCCCGGTGGGGAAGGACTCCATGTCGATGCGCACCGCGTGGTCGGAAGGCCGCCAGCGCAAGGAAGTCGTCGCGCCCCTGTCACTGATCGTGTCGGCATTTGCGCCCTGCATGGATGCGCGCCAGACGCTCACGCCGCAACTGCAACCGCTCGATCGCGACAGCGTGCTGCTGTTGGTCGACCTGGGCGCGGGACGCAACCGCATGGGCGGTTCGGTGCTGGCGCAGGTGTACGAACAGCCGGGCGGAACGGTGCCCGATGTGGATGCGCCGGCCAAACTCAAGTCGTTCTTCCAGACGATCCAGCAACTCAACCAGCAGAGGATGTTGCTCGCTTACCACGACCGCTCCGACGGGGGGTTGCTCGCGACCCTGGTGGAAATGATGTTCGCTTCGCACGTGGGCGTCACCATCGACGTGGGCGAAGCGCTGGCTGATCTTTTCACCGAGGAGCTCGGCGCAGTCATCCAGGTCCGTTCCTCGGATGTGCGGGCCGTCGAGGCCGCTTTCGCGGCGGCGAACTTGTCGAATGAATGTCGCCGGCTGGGTGTCATCAATCGCAGCGGCCGGCTTGTCGTGCGCTCGCGAGGCCGGACGCTTTACAGTGAATCCGGGGTGACCTTGCAGCGGGAGTGGTCGCAGACCACGTATCAACTGCAGCGCCTGCGCGACAATCCGGACTGCGCGCAACAGGAGTTCGATCGCATCCTGGACGTTGCCGATCCCGGACTGCATGCGCGATTGACGTTCGATCCCGCTGAGGACATCGCCGCGCCGTTCATTGCCGTGGGAGTGCGTCCGAAGATCGCGATCCTGCGCGAGCAGGGCGTGAATGGTCAGGTCGAGATGGCGGCGGCGTTCGATCGTGCAGGATTCGAGGCGGTCGACGTGCATATGACCGACATCATCAGCGGGCGCATGGCGCTTTCGGGCTTCAAGGGGGTGGTTGCTTGCGGGGGATTTTCCTACGGCGACGTTCTCGGCGCGGGCGAAGGCTGGGCAAAATCGATCCTGTTCAGCGCGCGTGCGCGTGAGCAGTTCGGCCTTTTTTTCCAGAGAACAGACGTCTTTGCGCTCGGCGTGTGCAACGGTTGCCAGATGATGAGCAACCTGCATGAACTGATTCCCGGAACCGGGCACTGGCCGCATTTCGTGCGCAATCGCTCGGAGCAGTTCGAGGCCCGGGTCGCCATGGTCGAAGTGCCGCGCAGCACGTCGCTGTTCTTCGAGGGCATGGCGGGAAGCCGCCTGCCGATCGCCGTGGCACACGGCGAAGGCCTTGCCGAGTTTCGCGATGCCGGTCAGTTGGCGGCGGCGCGTGATCTGGTAGCCCTGCGCTTCGTCGACAATCACGGTGCCGTGACCGAGCGCTATCCGCTGAATCCGAATGGCTCGCCGCAGGGCATCACCGGACTGACGACCGCAGACGGGCGCTTCACGATCATCATGCCGCACCCGGAGCGCGTGTTCCGCAGCGTGCAGAACTCGTGGCATCCGAAGCAATGGGGCGAAGACGGCGGGTGGATGCGCATGTTCCGCAATGCGCGCCGCTGGGTGGGTTAGGAAACGCGAAGCCTCGGAAAAAAGGGCGCCGTGGGCGCCCTTTTATTTTTTACTGATTTTTTCTGCTGGACTGGACAGTCAATTACCTGGAATCGATTTTCTGCACTTTGGCTTTCGCGCGCAGATCGGCGATGTAGTCGTCACGCAACTTGGTGGCGAGTTGCTGCTGGATCTGCGTCTTCACCTCGTCGAGGGGCGGGAAGGGCAGGGACTTCACATCCTGCAATTCAACGATGTGATAGCCGTAGTTCGTCTTGACCGGCTCCTTGGTGCGCTCGCCTTTCTTCAGTGCCTGCAGCGCTTCGCCGAACGGTTGAACGTAGCTTTGCGCTTCGGCCCAGTCGAGCTCGCCGCCGTCTTCCTTGCTGCCGGTGTCTTCTGACTTCTCCTTGGCGATCGCCGAGAAATCTCCGCCGGCCTCGAGATCGGCAATGATCTGTTTGGCAGCGGCTTCGTCCTTGACCAGGATATGCCGCGATTTGTACTGTTTCCCCGCTTCGCCGCCGCGCTCGGCTTTCACGCGTTCGTACTCCTTGCGCACGTCGGCGTCCGAGGGCGTGAGCTTCTTGTTCAAATCCTCGACCAACACGCCCAGGATGATCTGCTGCTTCGCGAGATCGAGCTGCGTCTGGTAATCGGTGGTTTTATCGAGTTTGCGTTTGACGGCTTCCTGGTAGAGGATTTCGCGTGTGATCAGGATCTCGCGCAGGTTGTCGCGGAACTCCGGCGTGTCCTGCATCTGCCCCTGGCCGGGCTGACCTTGTTGCTGTTGCGCTTGCGCCAGCTGTGATTTGGCGACGAAATCAAGCCGCGATTTCGGGATGCCGATGCCGTTGACGACGGCGATGTTCTTTTGCTTGGCCTCCGGCTTGGCGGTGGTGTTCTTGGGCTCGGCAGCATCCTTCTGCTTGGTATCTGCCGTGTGGCCCGTCGTGGCTATGCCCAGACAAAGGGCGAGCAGCGCGAGACGGACAGGGTGTTTGACCAATTGCATTGCATTTCCTTTAGTGACGGAGTTGAACTTTGGGCGGGGTGTTTGTGCTTGTTGTCTTCAGCGTTCAACCCTTGGCTGAAGTTCCCATCTCTTCGGGTGCGTAGGCGCGAATCGCCAGCGCATGAATCCGGCTCGGCATCAGATCGGACAAGGCAGCGTACACGAGTCGATGGCGTGCAACGGCATTGTGACCCGCGAACTGCCGGGAAACGATGACGAGTTGGTAATGTCCGCCCCCATCCTTTGCGCCGGCATGGCCGATATGCTCGTGACTGTCATCGAACACCTCCAGGGTCTCCGGGTTAAGGGACGATAGCCGCTCGCGAATCAGCTGCTCGATATTCATCGTTATTTCGGAAAAACCTTTCGGTAGGGCTTGACTGTGACCTTGGCGAACACGCCTTCGGTTACATAGGGATCGGCATTGATCCAGGCCTTGGCTTCTTCCAGCGAATTGAACTCGGCAACGATGAGGCTGCCAGTCATGCCCGCGGGACCCGGATCCACGCTGTCGATGGCGGGAAACGCTCCGCCGAGAATGAGTTTGCCCGCGGCGATCAGTTCGTCGATGCGCTTGAGATGCGCCGGGCGGGCCGCCGTACGCCTGGCCTGGCCGTTCGGAACATCCTCGCCGATGATCGCGTAAATCACTATTTCCGCTCCTCGTGCTCCAAATGGCGGCTGAGCATCAATCCCTGAATCACGATGAATATCACCATGAGCCCGGTTCCGCCGAACAACTTGAAGTTAACCCAAATATCGGTCGGATAATTGAAGGCCACGTACAGGTTGGCCACGCCCATCAGCACAAAAAATGCGACCCAGCTCAGGTTCAGTTTGCGCCAGACGGGTTCCGGCAGCGTGAGTTGTTTGGCCATCATGGCGCGGATCAGGTTCTTGCGAAACAGCAGGTCCGAACCGAGCAGGATGGCACCGAACAGCCAGTACAGTACCGTGGGCTTCCACTTGATGAAGGTCTCGTCGTGCAGCAACAGCGTGGCACCGCCAAAGACGACGATGATCGACAGGCTTACCCATAACATGGTGTCGACCTTGCGATGCCGCAACCAGGACCAGCCGACCTGAACAAACGTAGCGCCGATGGCCACGGCCGTGGCTGTGTAGATGCCCCAGAACTTGAAAGCCACGAAAAACAGCAATACCGGAAAGATATCAAACAGGAACTTCATGATCGTCAAGGAAAAATAACCGCGGCATTATGGACTCAGGACGGGCTGCTGTCCAACCCGCTTCAGGTAAGATGGCCGCCATGTTTCGAGTAGCTTTCATGGGGGGAGTTCGCGATGGCGCAGGTCAATCTGGTGAATTATGAAGAGGCTTCCGCAGAGGTTCGCGCGGTGTTCGACGACATCATGCAGACGCGCAATACCGATTACATCAACAACATCTGGCGCGCGCTCGCTTCGAACCCGCCGGTGCTGAAGCGCTTCTGGACCCAGATGAAGGAGGTCATGATCAAGCCCTCCCGGCTCGACCCGCTGACCAAGGAGCTGATTTATCTCGCGGTCAGTATCAACAACAATTGCGACTATTGCATCAATTCGCACACGTTCGCCGCGCGCAAACACGGGCTCGACGACGAGATGCTCGCGGAACTGACCGAGGTCATCGCGCTGGCGAATGCCGGCAACCGGCTGACTATCGGCTTACAGGTGGAGCCCGACGAGCGGTTCAAGCCGCAGCGTGCGACGCGGCCCTGGGAGATGAAAAAACCGCCTGCCGCCAAAAAGAAGACCAGATAGCCTCGGAGACACCCGCATGGAGTTCGAGCAAGTCGTCCGCGAACGGTACAGTTGCCGCAGGTATTCGCCCGACCCGGTGCCCCGGCAAACCATTCAGCGCATTCTGGATGTAGCGCAGCAGACCCCCTCGTGGTGCAACTGCCAGCCCTGGCACGTCTTGGTGGCGAGCGGCGAGGCGATCGAGCGCTTTCGCGCCAAACTGCATGCGCATGCCGCACAGGGCGGCGCGGCAAGACCCGATTTTGCGTTTCCGCTGCGCTACGAGGGTATCTACCGCGAGCGGCGCAAGGTCTGCGGGGTGCAACTGTATCAGGCATTGGGTATCGGGCGCGAAGACAAGGCGGCGGCTGCGCAACAATCGCTGGAGAACTTCCGCTTCTTCGGTGCGCCCCATGTGGCGCTGATTACCACGCAGGACGAGCTGGGCGTCTATGGCGCCGTGGACTGCGGGTTGTATGTCGCGAACTTCATGCTCGCCGCGCACAATTTCGGGGTGGCATCGATCGCGCAGGCGGCGCTGGCCTCCTATCCGGATTTCATTCGCGACTATTTCGGCCTGCCGCCGGAGCGCAAATTCGTCTGCGGCATTTCCTTCGGCTACGCGGATCCTGCGCATCCGATCAACCGCTACCGCACTGCGCGCGCCACCGAGACCGAAGCGGCGACCTGGATCGCGTAGCAGCAGCGTTTCAGTTCGGTGCCGCGCGGGCGGCAGACCACTCCAGGGGCGGCGAGGCGATGCGAACTCCGATCTTGTGCAATCGGCGGTGCAGGGCGAGTAATGCCTTGTCCCGCGTTACCAGCCAGTCGGCGGTTGCGTTATACGCCAGTATCAGAAATTTCTGGTCGTCCGGATCGCGGCAGCGAGGAAGTTTTATCGCGCCGCCTGGCCGCTGAGCGTCATGACGGATCGTGCATCGCGCTACTTCGGCCAGATGACTGCGCTGGCGTGCGGCATCGAGCGCAAAGGCCGGATAGGTCAGAACCGTGCTCAGTTCGGCAAGACAGGCTTCATCGAGCGCGATGCGCAACTGCCCGTCGCGCTGCGCCGCCTTGAGCGGCGCGATCGCGGGATCGTCGTACACCAGCCAATCGATCCAGATGTTGGTGTCGAGCACCAGTTGCATCGGAGCAATCAGAATTTCTCGTAGCCGTGCAGGTAGCGCCATTGTCCGGGCGGCAACTCGCCCAGCATCACGCGACCGATGCGCACGCGCTTCAGTCCCGTGACCTGCAGGCCAACGAGTTCGCACATGCGCCGGATCTGGCGCTTCTTGCCTTCGCGCAGGACGAATCGCAGCTGCTCGCGGTTTTGCCAGGAGACCTGGGCCGGTTTGAGGGCGACGCCGTCGAGGCTCAGCCCGTGGTTGAGCAGTTTGAGGCCGGCGTCATCCAGTCGGCCCTCTACGCGCACGATGTACTCTTTTTCAATGGTCGAGTCTTCGCCGATCAACAGTTTTGCAATCCGCCCATCCTGGGTGAACACGAGCAGGCCGGTGGAATCGATGTCGAGCCGGCCCGCGGGCGCAAGCCCCTTTAGATGCTCGCGTTCGAATCGCAGCGCCGGATTGTCGGCCGCATAGCGGTTGTCGGGCACGATCAGAGTGACGGCGGGACGATAGCCGTCTTCCGCTTGCCCGGAAACGAAGCCTATGGGTTTGTGCAACAGGATGGTGACGCGCGAAATATTGTCGGCGCGTTTGTCGAGCGTGATGGTTTGCGCCGGATCGATGCGCGTGCCGAGCTCGTCCACGCGCACGCCGTCCACATAAACCCAGCCGCGTTCGATGAACTCGTCCGCCTCGCGGCGCGAGCACAGGCCGCGCTCCGACATGAGTTTGGACACGCGCACCTTGTCGGCGACCGATGCGACCCCGGGCTTGCGCGGGCCTGGGCCTGGAGTCGCCGAAGCCGGCTTTTTACTCCACGGGCTGGATACGGTTGGTGCAGAGATTTTAGGCGCAGAGGCCTTCGGCGCGACTGTCTTGGGCGCGGCGGCGACCTCGGCGGACCTCGCGCCCGCCGGGGGTGCGGTGCGCGAGCGCTGCGCGAGTTTCGCTCGCGTGGACCGCGTAGCGTCCGGCCGTTTGGCAGGTGCCGCTGGTTTGCGCAGAATGCTGCGCCCGGTGGTCAAGCGGCAGCGACCAGTTCGCGCAGCACGTACGGGAGAATGCCGCCATGCCGGTAGTAGTCGACTTCGATCGGCGTGTCGATACGCAGCAGCACCTGCACTTCGCGCTTCGAGCCGTCCGCGCGCATGACCACCAGGGTGACATCCTGCTGCGGACGGATCTCCCCGCCGAGCCCGCGGATATCGAAGCTTTCGTCGCCCTTCAGACCCAACGACTCCACCGAATCCTTGCCCTTGAATTGCAGCGGCAGGACACCCATGCCGACCAGGTTCGAGCGGTGAATACGCTCGAAACTCCGCGCGATGACCGCCTTGACCCCGAGCAGTTGCGTACCTTTGGCGGCCCAGTCGCGAGACGAGCCTGTGCCATATTCCTCGCCACCGAACACGACTGTAGGCGTGCCTTGGGCAATGTATTTCATGGCCGCATCATAGATCGACATCTGTTCGCCGGAAGGCTGGAACACCGTAACGCCGCCTTCGATACGCGTGCCGTCCGCTTTGGGTGGCACCATCAGATTCTTGATGCGCACGTTGGCGAAGGTGCCGCGCATCATGACTTCATGGTTGCCGCGGCGCGCGCCATAGCTGTTGAAGTCGGCTTTGGTGACGCCGTTGCCGATGAGATACTTGCCGGCTGGGGAGGTTTCCTTGATCGAACCCGCCGGACTGATGTGGTCGGTCGTCACCGAGTCGCCGAATATGCCCAGGGCGCGCGCGCTCGAGATTTGTCCGATCTCGGCGGGTTCTATGCCGAAATCATCAAAGAACGGCGGCTCGGCGATATAGGTAGACTTCGGCCAGTTATAGACTTGTCCCGATGCCGAGGAAATCTTGTTCCACAGTGGCTGATCCTTGGTCAGGTCGCCATACAGTCGCCGGAAGGTCTTGGCGTCGGTCGCGAACTTCATCAAGTCCTGCACTTCTTTCGCGGTCGGCCAGATGTCGCCCAGATAAACCGGCTTGCCGTTCTTGCCGAGGCCGACGGGTTCGGTCATCAGGTCCTTGAGCACCGTGCCGGCGATGGCGTAAGCCACCACCAAAGGCGGCGAGGCCAGGAAATTGGCCTTGATGTTGGCGTGGATGCGCGCTTCGAAATTGCGGTTGCCCGAGAGCACGGCACAGGCGATCAGATCATTTTGCACCACGGTCTCTTCAAGGTGCGGATCGAGCGGACCGGCATTGCCGATGCAGGTCGTGCAACCGTAACCCGCAAGGTAAAAGCCCAGCTTTTCAAGATAGGGCAGCAAACCGCCTTTGGTCAGATACTCGGTCACCACGCGCGAGCCCGGCGCGAGCGAAGTCTTGATGTGCGGCTTGACCGTCAATCCTTTTTCCACGGCTTTTTTCGCCAGCAGGCCGGCGGCGATCAACACGCCCGGATTGGAGGTGTTGGTGCAAGAGGTGATGGCAGCGATGAGCACGTCGCCATGCCCCAGATCGACGAGCCCTTTTTGCTGCGCATCGGTCTGCACCCGGTCCGGCGTGGGCCGGTTGTCCATCATCTCGATTTCAGTCGACGTGCTCGTGTTGGTCTTGCTCACGAGGCCTTGCGCATTTGCCTTCGGGCTCGGGGCGGTTTCCTGCGCTTGTTCGCCGCCGCCGCCGACGGTTTCGGGCACACGTCCGTAGCGGGTGATAAAACGCCGGTCCAGAGCCGCAGCCGGCTTGTTGTAGCCGTTGCTGGCCGTCGGCTGCGAAAACAAAGCGGAGAACGTGCTCTTCAGTTTGCCCAGCTCGATGCGGTCCTGCGGTCGCTTGGGGCCCGCGAGACTCGGCGTGATCGAGGAAAGATCCAGCGCAAGCTCCAGGCTGTAGTCGATATCGCCTTTGCGGGGCACCCCATACAGGCCCTGCGCCTTGAAGTAAGCGGCAAAAGCGTCGATCTCCTTGTCGGTGCGCCCGGTTCCGCGGAAGTATTCGATGGTGGCATCGTCGACCGGGAAAAATCCCATGGTCGCGCCGTACTCCGGCGCCATGTTGCCGATCGTGGCGCGATCCGGAACGGCCAGGCTTTCCGTGCCTTCGCCAAAAAATTCGACGAATTTTCCGACAACTTTCTGCTGGCGCAACATTTCGGTCACGGTCAGCACCAGGTCCGTGGCAGTGACGCCTTCGCGCAACTTGCCGGAGAGGTTCACGCCGACCACATCGGGCGTCAGAAAATAGACCGGCTGGCCGAGCATGCCGGCCTCGGCTTCGATACCACCGACGCCCCAGCCGACCACGCCGATGCCGTTGATCATCGTGGTGTGCGAATCGGTGCCGACCAGGGTGTCCGGATAGTAGACGCCGCTTTTCTCATGCACGCCGCGTGCAAGATATTCGAGATTGACCTGATGCACGATGCCAACCCCCGGGGGCACGACCTTGAAGGTATCGAACGCCTGCATGCCCCATTTCATGAACTGGTAACGCTCCTTGTTGCGCTGGAACTCCAGTTTCATGTTCAGATCCAGCGCATCGCTCGTGCCATAGTGATCAACCTGTACCGAGTGATCGACGACCAGATCGACGGGCACCAGCGGTTCGATGAGCTTGGGATTCTTGCCCATCCTGGCGGCGACGCCGCGCATGGCCGCCAGGTCGGCGAGCAAGGGCACGCCGGTGAAATCCTGCAGGACGATGCGTGCGACCACGAACGGGATTTCCGCGGTGCGCGCGGCTTTTGGCGCCCAGGCCGCGAGCTGGCGGACGTGTTCTTCGGCGACTTTCTTGCCGTCAAAGTTGCGCAGCACCGATTCCAGCACGATCCGGATGGAAATCGGCAGGCGCGAGATCTTGCCGATGCCGGCTTTTTCGAGGGCGGGCAGGGAATAGAACTTCCCTTTCCGGCCTGACGCCGGCGCGAACTCTTGCAGCGTATTGAACAGGTTATGTGCCATAACGCTTCTCCAGGGAAACAATTTTCTTTAGTTGGCGCAAGCGCCAAGACGCAAGCCATTGATGATATCCAGTATCGGCGATATCGCCTGATCGCCGTCCTGTTTTACATTCTGCGTATCGGAGTAGGTGCCGGCGGTGGCGACGATGCGGCCACTGACCTCGGCAGTTTTGCCGCCCATTTCGCAGGAACCGGAATATTCAGCGCGCTCCCCCCGCCATTGGACTTTCCAGTCCTGGCAATGCGCCTTGTCTTCGCGAGCCAGGAAACCGTTGACGGGGGACATCGGGTCCGCAATATCGGCCGCGGTGACACAATAGCGGCCGATCAGGTTCGCAGCCATACCTCCTGAGCGGGTGAACTCCCAGGTGCCCGGCTGCATCGGATTGGAATCCGCGCGCGCCGGGGGCGCGAGGAGCAATCCGAGCAACATCAGACCGGTAAACCGCATCGGTGCGGCTTCAGATGACCATCATGTCAACGAACTCGTTGACCGGTGTAGCCGCCAGTTTCTTTGCATCTAGGCACAGGTCGAGAATCGCCTTCTGCTGCTTGGCGGGGAAGCGCCGGGCCAGATTGGTCTTGAACTTCTCCACCAGCACCGGCATGCCTTCCTTGCGGCGGCGTTTGTGGCCGATGGGATACTCGACCACGATCTCCTTGAGCTTCTTGCCGTCGGAGAATTCCACGGTCAGTGCATTTGCGATCGATCGCTTTTTCGGATCGTGATAGTCCTTGGTGAACTGCTTGTCCTCGACGCAGACGATCTTGTCGCGCAGCTTGTCGATGCGAACATCGTGGGCGACCTCGTCTTCGTAATCGCCAGCGGTGAGGCGCCCGAACAGGATCGGCACCGCCACCATGTACTGGATGCAATGATCGCGGTCGGCCGGATTGTTCAGCGGACCCTTCTTGTCGATGATGCGGATGCAAGCCTCGTGCGTCCGGATGGTGATTTTGCGGATGTCTTCGGGCTTCTTGCCCAGTTTCTGCAATTCCTTGTGGATCTGCATCCCGGCCTCGACAGCGGTCTGGGAATGGAATTCCGCCGGAAACGAAATCTTGAACAGCACATTTTCCATGACGTAGCTGCCGTAGGGGCGCTGGAACTTGAAAGCATTGCCCTTGAACAGCACGTCGTAGAAGCCCCACGTTTTGGCGCTCAGTACCGAGGGATAGCCCATCTCGCCGGTCCTGGCGATCAGGGCCAGGCGTACCGCGCGGCTGGTGGCATCGCCTGCTGCCCAGCTTTTGCGCGAACCGGTGTTCGGCGCGTGGCGGTAGGTGCGCAGGCTTTGTCCATCCACCCACGCGAGCGATACCGCATTGATGATTTCCTCGCGCGTCAGGCCCAGCATCTGCGCCACGACTGCAGTGGAAGCGACCTTTACCAGCACTACATGGTCCAGCCCGACCTTGTTGAAGCTGTTCTCCAGAGCGATGCATCCCTGGATTTCGTGGGCCTTGATCATTGCCGTCAACACGTCCTGCACCGTCAGGGGTTTCTTGCCCGATGCAAGCGCATTGCGCGAGAGCCAGTCTGCGGTGGCGAGAATGCCGCCCAGATTGTCGGACGGATGGCCCCATTCTGCGGCGAGCCAGGTGTCGTTGAAATCTAGCCAGCGGATCATGGCGCCGATATTGAAGGCTGCCTGGATCGGGTCGAGCTGGAAGGGCGTGCCTGGAACCTTCGCGCCGTTGGGCACCATCGTCCCCGGGACTATCGGTCCCAGCAGTTTGGTGCACGCCGGATACTCGAGCGCCTCGAAGCCGCAACCGAGCGTGTCGATCAGACAATAGCGCGCCGTTTCATACGCCTCCTTGCTGCTGATCTTGTATTTGGTAACGTAGTCGACGATGTCCACCAGAACCTGATCGGGTTTCGGGCGGACGTTGGAGATGTGGGCTGACATGGGGGGGAGGTTCCGGTAATGGAGTTGGTTGGGTTATTGGTGAACGGTAAACGATCAACGGTGAACAGTGAGCGCTGAACTTTTCAGATGCGTCAATGAGTGAATGCGTGAATAAAGTACGGGCGGCGCAAATGGGTGAAGTTTCTGCGCCTTCACCCTTCACGCCTTCACGCTTTCAATTCTGGCGACCTGCGTCCACGCCCCCATTCCTCTTGTCGATAGGTACCCATTTCCGGTTTTCGGGCCCGGTGTAGTTGGCGCTGGGCCGGATGATCTTGCCGTCCTGGCGCTGCTCGATCACATGCGAGGCCCAGCCAGCCGTCCGGCTGATCACGAAGATGGGCGTGAACATCACGGTCGGCACGCCCATCATGTGATAGCTGGTGGCGCTGTACCAGTCGAGGTTCGGGAACATTTTCTTCTCGCGCCACATGACCTTTTCGAGGCGCTCGGAGATGTCGAAGAGTTTCATCTCGCCCGCGTCCTTTGACAACGTCCGCGCGACTTCCTTGATGACCTGGTTGCGCGGATCGCTGATGGTATAGACCGGGTGGCCAAAGCCGATGATGACTTGCTTCTCCGCGACGCGCCGCACGATATCCTTCTCGGCGTCGTCAGGATTGTCATAACGTCCGATGGTATCGAACGCGAACTCGTTTGCGCCGCCGTGTTTGGGGCCCTTCAGCGCGCCGATGGCCCCGCCAATCGCCGAATACATGTCCGATCCCGTACCGGCAATCACGCGCGCTGCAAACGTGGACGCATTGAACTCGTGCTCGGCATACAGGATCAGGGACGTGTGCATCGCGCGCTCCCAGATGGCGGAGGGTTTCTTGCCGTGCAGCAGGTGCAGGAAATGACCGCCGATGGAATCGTCATCGGTCTCCACTTCGATGCGCCGGCCAGAATGCGAGAAGTGATACCAGTACAGCAGCATCGAACCGAAACACGCCATCATGCGGTCGGCAACATCGCGTGCTTCAGCCAGCTTGTGATCCTGGGGTTCCGGCAGCACGGCCCCGAGCGCCGAACAGCCCGTGCGCAGCACATCCATCGGGTGCGTGTTGGCGGGAATGCATTCCAGGATATCCTGAACCGAAGCCGGCACGCCTCGCAATGCCTTGAGCTTGCGCTTGTAGGACGCCAGTTCTACTACCGTGGGCAGCTTGCCATGCACCAGCAGATAGGCGATCTCCTCGAACTCCGCTTTCTCCGCAAAATCGAGAATATCGTAGCCGCGGTAATGCAGATCATTCCCGGTGCGTCCTACGGTGCAGAGTGCCGTATTGCCGGCGGGCACACCGGAAAGGGCGACGGATTTCTTGGGCTTCGGCGCAATTGCCGCGGTGTCGTTCATTGTTTCTTTCCTTTCGCGAACAGTTGGTCGAGTTTGTCTTCGTACTCGTGATAGCCCAGATATTTGTACAGATCGGCGCGTGTCTGCATCATCGGAATCAGATTCTTCTGCGTGCCTTCCGCGCGGATGGTCTGGTAGACCTTCAGCGCTGCGGCATTCATGGCGCGATAGGCAGAGCAGCAATACAGCACGATATCCACGTCAGCGGAACCCAGCTCCGCGGTCGTGAAAAGCGGCGTCTGCCCGAACTCGGTGATATTGGCGAGAATCGGGACTTTGACTGCTGACTTGAATTTTCGGTACATGGCCAGTTCAGTCATCGCTTCGGGAAAGATCATGTCGGCCCCGGCTTCCACATAAGCGCAGGCGCGATCGATGGCGGCGTCCAGGCCCTCGACCGCCAGCGCATCGGTGCGCGCCATGATGACAAACTGCGAATCCGAACGCGCATCGACGGCCGCCTTCACGCGATCGACCATTTCTTCCTTGCTGACGACTTCTTTTCCGGGGCGGTGGCCGCAGCGCTTGGCGCCGACCTGGTCTTCCATATGCACCGCACCCGCGCCCGCCTTCACCATCGCGCGCACGGTGCGCGCGATATTGAAGGCGCTGCCCCAGCCGGTATCGATGTCAACCAGCAGCGGCAGCGAACTGACTTCAGTGATGCGGCGCACGTCGGTCAGAACGTCCTCCAGGGTACTGATGCCCAGATCGGGCATGCCCAGCGAGTTGGCCGCAACGCCGCCCCCGGAAAGATAGAGCGCCTTGTAGCCGGTCGCTTCGGCCATCCGCGCAGTGTAGGCGTTGATCGCGCCGATGACCTGCAAGGGATGCTCGATGGCGACGGCCGCGCGGAATTTCTGTCCTGCGCTGGATGACATGCTGTAAGACCCCCGAATGTGATTCACACCGCATCGAGCGCGGCGGGCAGTTCGCTATTACTTGAGCAGATGCTTGATGGCATCGCGCTCTTCTTCCAGTTCCTTGAGCGTGGCATCCATTTTCGTGCGGCTGAAAGCATCAATCTCGAGACCCTTGACCATCTGATACTTGCCTCCCGCGCAGGTCACCGGAAAGCCGTACATGACCCCTTCGGGAACGCCGTACGAACCGTCGGATGCGAAACCCATTGTGACCCACTTGCCGTTCGTGCCCATGACCCAGTCGCGCATATGATCGATTGCCGCATTGGCTGCCGAGGCGGCGGACGACAAGCCGCGCGCTTCGATGATGGCCGCCCCGCGTTTGCCCACGGTGGGAATGAATATCTCGCGATACCAGGTTTCGTCGTTGACGACCTTCGGCGCGGGCTGGCCGCTGATGGTGGCGAACCGGTAATCCGGATACATGGTGGGCGAATGGTTGCCCCACACCACGAGCTTGTCGATGGAATCTACCGGTTTTCCGGTTTTGGACGCAAGTTGCGAAAGTGCGCGATTGTGGTCCAGGCGCAGCATTGCCGTGAAATTCTCGCGCGGCAGGGAAGGCGCGCTTTTCATCGCAATGTAGGCGTTGGTATTGGCCGGATTGCCGACCACCAGGATCTTCGCGGTGCGTTTGGCCACTTCGTCGAGCGCGCGACCCTGGCCGGTGAAGATCGCGCCATTCGCTTCGAGCAGATCCTTGCGCTCCATGCCCTTGGAGCGGGGGCGGGCGCCAACCAGCAAAGCGACATCGATGTCGCGGAACGCCGCCTTCGGTTCGGACGCTGCGGTCATGCCCGCCAGCAGGGGAAACGCGCAATCCTCAAGTTCCATCATCACGCCCTTGAGCGCGGCCTGCGCTTTTTCGTCCGGGATCTCGAGCATCTGCAGGATGACCGGCTGATCCTTTCCGAGCATTTCGCCGCTGGCGATGCGAAACAGCAGGCTGTAGCCGATCTGGCCGGCGGCGCCGGTGACTGCGACGCGGAGGGGTGATTTCATCTGGGGGGACTCCTGCTCGTGATAGGCGATTATCGAGATTCGAGCGCGGCCGCACTGTGCGACCCCTCTTGAGTTCGCAGAAACCGCATGGATCCGGAGCGCTCGATGCGCCGGCCATCATAACGAAGCCGCTTTGCCAGTGTCAAACTACTCTTATATCTTATAAAAGACATCTGTTTTCGTGGACGCGCAGACTGACATTGTGCTAAAAATCACGCTGCGACATGAAGACCACCGCCCACGCCCCCGCGCCCGCTTTTCAGCCGCTGTACCGGCAAATCAAGGCACTCATCACCGACAGCCTCGTATCCGGCGAATGGCGTCCGGGCGATCTCATCCCCAGCGAGATCGAACTCGCCAGCCGCTTCAGCGTCAGTCAGGGAACGGTGCGCAAGGCCATCGGCGAACTTGCCGAACAGAATCTGCTCGTGCGCCAGCAGGGCAAGGGAACCTTTGTCGCCTCGCATTCCGAAGAGCGCAGCAAGTTCCCCTATCTGAAGATCAGGCCGGATCGCGGCGTGCTTGACGACGTCGAGGCAACGCTGCTCGACTGCCGCAAGATCAAGCTCGATGCCGTATCCGCCCGCAAGCTCGGGCTGTCCGCTGGAGCGGGCGCGTTTCTGATCACACGTGTCATGTCGATTTCTGCAAGGAAGGCGATTTACGAGGAGATCCGCCTGCCCGCCTCGCGCTTCAAGGGATTATCGGCGCAAATCATCGGCCGCTACAGCTGCATGCTCTACAGCATGTACGAAACGCAGTTCGATGTGCGCATCCTGTATGTCGAAGAACAAATCAAGGCATTGAGCGCCGAGCGAAGCGTCGCGCATCAGCTCGCCGTGAGTCCGGCGACGCCGCTGCTGGTGATCGAGCGCGTAGCCTATACTTACGCGGAAAATGCGGTCGAACTGCGCCGCAGTTACTGCAACACCAAAGACCATCACTACCGTAATCGCATCGTCTGACCCTGGTAAACCACCGATGATCGCTTCCCGGCGCCCAAAGTATCTCGATTTGCTCCGCATCCGGTTGCCGCTGCCGGGCCTGGTTTCCATCCTGCATCGCATAAGCGGTGCGGCGTTGGTCGCGTTTGCGGGCGCGCTGTTATATCTGCTGCAGGAAAGCCTGCAATCGGCCGAGAGCCATGCAAGATTCAATGAACTCGCAGGTCATTGGCTGGTCAAGCTGTTCCTGCTCGGCATGTTGTGGTCGTTTCTGCATCATTTTTTCGCCGGAGTGCGCTACTTGTTGATGGATGTGCACATTGGGGTCGATCTGCGGCCTGCCCGCGCGACGAGCTGGGCGGTGCTGGCCGTCAGTCTGCTGCTGACCGTGATCCTGGGAGCGTGGATGTGGTAAAGCGAATCATCACCGGAGCACATTACGGTCTCATGGACTGGCTGGTACAGCGCATCAGCGCGCTGGTCATGACCCTCTACGTGATCGGATTCGTCGGCATGCTCGCCATCTGCCCGCCGAGTGGCTACGAGCAATGGAGGGCGCTGTTCGTGCATCCCGTCATGCGCATCGTGACGCTGATTTTCTTCATCAGCCTGTTCTGGCATGCGTGGATCGGCATGCGCGATATCCTGATGGATTACGTCAAACCCACCGGCGTGCGTCTCACTCTGGAGATTGCCGTCGTGCTGATTCTGGTCGGTTACGCCGTCTGGACTGCCCAAATTCTCTGGAGCCTCTGAAAATATGACCCTTCCGGTCAGGAAATTCGATGCGGTAATCGTAGGCGCAGGCGGCGCAGGCATGCGCGCTTCGCTGCAACTGGCCGAAGCCGGCTATAAAGTCGCGGTACTGTCGAAAGTATTTCCCACGCGCTCGCACACCGTGGCGGCACAGGGCGGAATCGGTGCGGCGCTCGGTAACATGGGCGAAGACAGCTGGATGTGGCATATGTACGACACGATCAAAGGCTCCGACTGGCTGGGCGATCAGGACGCCATCGAATTTCTGTGCCGCGAAGCGCCGAAGGTCGTCATCGAACTCGAACATTTCGGCATGCCCTTCGACCGCAATGCGAACGGGACCGTTTATCAGCGTCCGTTCGGCGGACACATGCAGCATTTTGGTGCGGGTCCGGCCGTGCAGCGCTCGTGTTGCGCGGCCGATCGCACCGGGCACGCGATGCTGCACACCTTGTATCAGCGCAATGTTCGCGCGAGCACGCACTTCTTCGTGGAGTGGATGGCGCTCGATCTGGTGCGCGATGCCTCCGGACAAGTCCTGGGCGTGATCGCCATGGAAATGGAAACGGGGGAAGTGTCGATCCTGCACGCGCGCGCGGTGCTGTTCGCCACGGGCGGTGCGGGAAGAATATTCTCGGCCAGCACCAACGCATTCATCAACACTGGAGACGGTCTGGGCATGGCGGCGCGCGCCGGTATTCCCCTCGAGGACATGGAGTTCTGGCAATTCCATCCCACCGGCGTCGCGGGCGCGGGCGTGCTGATCACCGAGGGCGTGCGCGGTGAGGGCGGCTATTTGCTCAACAAGAACGGTGAACGCTTCATGGAGCGTTACGCGCCCAACGCCAAGGACCTGGCCAGCCGCGATGTTGTTTCGCGAGCGATGGCAACAGAAATCAAGGAAGGTCGCGGCTGTGGACCTGAAGGTGACTATGTGCTGCTCAAGCTCGATCACCTCGGCGTCGACCTGATCGAGGACAAGCTGCCTGGCATTCGCGAGATCGCGAAGAAGTTTGCCAACGTCGATCCGGTGAAAGATCCCATTCCGGTGGTGCCGACCTGTCATTACCAGATGGGCGGTATCCCAACCAATTATCTGGGCGAAGTGGTCGCGCCGCACGATGGAAATCCGGAAGCGGTCGTTCCGGGTTTCTATGCAGCCGGCGAGTGCGCCTGCGCCTCCGTGCATGGCGCCAATCGGCTGGGAACGAATTCGCTGACCGATCTGCTGGTATTCGGCAAGGCATCGGGCGATACCATGATTCGCTTTCTCAAGGAAAATCCCGGTCACAAGGATCTCCCGAAAGACGCGGCCGACAGAGCGTCAGGTCGCCTGGCCCGATTGGATAATCAGACCAAGGGCGAGTCCGTTTACGAGGTGGGCGCGGAAATGCGCCGCATCATGCAGGCGCATTGCGGCGTGTTCCGCTTCCCGGACATGCTCATGGAGGGCGTCAAGCGCATCGGTGAGATCGCCCAGCGCGCGCAGCGCACCGAGATCCACGACAAGAGCCGCGTATTCAATACCGCGCGGGTGGAGGCGCTCGAACTCGACAATTTGATTGAAGTTGCGACGGCCACGCTGGTTTCGGCGGAAGCGCGCAAGGAAAGCCGCGGGGCGCATGATCGCTCGGATCATCAGCAGCGCGACGATGCCAACTGGCTGAAACATACGCTTTGGTACAAGCAGGGCAGCAGGCTCGATTACAAGCCGGTGCACATGCGCCCGTTGAGCGTGCCCAGCGTGGAGCCCAAAGTCAGAACCTATTGAAATCAACGCAGCCGGGATCAGAGCGCGCAGGCGCCGATTGACCCAATGCCGGACGCACGTCAGGAGACGCAATGAAGTTCAGGATTTATCGCTTCGATCCCGATCAGGATTCGAAACCGCGGATGCAGGACTACGACGTGGAGATGCAGCCGTCGGATCGCATGCTGCTCGATGCTTTGATCCGCATCAAGTCCGTGGACGATTCGCTGTCGCTGCGTCGCTCCTGCCGCGAAGGCGTATGCGGCTCGGATGCGATGAACATCAATGGCAAGAACGGACTGGCCTGCATCACGCGATTGTCCGATCTGAAAGAACCTGTGGTGCTGCGCCCGCTGCCGGGACTGCCCGTCATCCGCGATCTGATCGTGGACATGACCCAGTTTTTCAAGCAATACCACTCGGTCAAGCCGTATCTGGTCAATGAGCAGCCGGCGCCCGAAAAGGAAAGACTGCAATCCCCGGCGGAGCGCGCCGAGCTAGACGGGTTGTACGAATGTATCCTGTGCGCGTGCTGTTCGACCGCATGTCCTTCGTTCTGGTGGAATCCAGACAAGTTCGTCGGCCCCGCCGGATTGCTTCAAGCGTACCGGTTTTTGGCTGATAGTCGAGACGAAGACACCAGCGCCCGGCTGGACAATCTCGAGGACCCTTACCGCCTGTTTCGCTGCCATTCGATCATGAATTGTGTCGATGTGTGCCCCAAGGGGCTGAACCCGACGCGAGCCATCGGCCAGATCAAGGATCTGATGATCAAGCGCGCGGTTTAGACGCCATGTCCGAGACTGACCGCATCCGCTGGCAGTGCAGAAGAGGATTGCTCGAACTGGACCTGATCCTGGCGAAATTTCTGGATCTTCATTTGGAAAATTTGACGATAGAGAATCGAGAAGCTTTCAAGCGATTACTAGAGTATCCGGACAATGATCTGCTGGATTTCGCGACGGGAAAACTGCCCCCTCCTGACGTGGAGGCGGCGGCGGTGATCAAATTATTCGAATAAAAATTATTGCGCTGCATCCGGGCGCAATCCATTGGCAAGAAGCTGTTAAACTTCAGGCTTTATCGGGGTGAAAGCGAGCGGGGGCATGGAAAAGGAACGCAGCGCAACAATCACGTTCAATGACGGCGCGGCGCCCATCGAATTCCCGGTGCTTAGCGGCACCATCGGACCGGATGTCGTGGACATCCGCTCCTTGCTTGGCAAGACCGGCAAGTTCACCTATGACCCCGGCTTTCTGTCGACAGCGAGCTGCCGCTCGGCGATCACTTACATCGATGGCGATTCCGGGGTGCTGCTCTACCGCGGCTACCCCATCGAGCAGCTTGCCCAGCATTGCGATTTTCTCGAAGTGTGCTATCTCCTGCTCACCGGGGAATTGCCAAACCGGGAGGAAAAGGAGCGTTTCGTCACCACCGTCACGCGGCACACGATGGTGCACGATCAACTCAATAACTTCTTCCGCGGTTTCCGGCGTGACGCGCATCCAATGGCGGTCATGGTCGGTACCGTGGGCGCGCTTTCGGCGTTCTATCACGACTCGCTGGATCTGAACAATCCGGCGCACCGCGATATCTCCGCGTTCCGCCTGATCGCCAAGATGCCGACCATCACGGCGATGGCTTATAAGTACTCGATGGGACAGCCCTTCGTGTACCCGCTGAACTCGTTATCGTATTCGGCAAATTTCATGCGCATGATGTTCGCCGTGCCGGCGGAGGAATACAAGGTCAACGACGTGCTGGTGCGCGCCCTGGACCGGATATTCATCCTGCATGCGGACCATGAGCAGAACGCCTCGACCTCCACCGTGCGTCTGGCAGGCTCCTCGGGTGCGAATCCTTTCGCCTGTATCGCAGCCGGCATCGCCTGCCTGTGGGGGCCGGCGCACGGCGGCGCCAACGAGGCCGCACTGACCATGCTCGAACAGATCGGCGACGTGTCCAAGATCGGAGAGTTCATCAACAAGGCCAAGGACAAGAATTCCGGCGTCAAGCTGATGGGTTTTGGCCACCGCGTTTACAAGAATTACGATCCACGCGCGAAACTCATGCGTGAGACGTGTTACGAAGTGCTCAATGAGCTCGGTCTGCAGAACGACCGGCTGTTCAAGCTTGCGATGGCGCTGGAGAAAATCGCGCTCGAGGACGATTATTTCGTCAGCCGCAAGCTCTATCCAAACGTGGACTTCTACTCGGGTATCGTACAGCGGGCACTCGGCATTCCCGTGTCGATGTTCACCTGCATATTCGCCCTGGCACGTACCGTAGGGTGGATCGCGCAGTGGAACGAGATGATCGCTGACCCGGAGCAGAAGATCGGCCGGCCCCGCCAGCTTTATACGGGTTCGGCGCAGCGCGACGTAGTGCCTATCGACCAACGCTGAAACGGGCGGACGCAGGGGCGGCTCGACTATCCAGGATCGGCTGCCATTTCATAAGAGGAAACAGATCCCATGATGAAGGAATCTCTCGGCAGCTCTTATCTGTTCGGCGGTAACGCCCCATTCATCGAGAATCTGTACGAGATTTATCTCGACAATCCCGAAGCCGTGACACCGGAGTGGCGGCGCTACTTCGAGCAGATGCAGCAATCCTCCGGGGGCGCTCCGGACGTGGCGCATGCGCCCGTGGTCGAATCCTTCATCCGCCTTGCAAAAAGTCGCAGCAACGGCAAAGGCCATGTTCATGCGCCCACCACCGCAGTGGCGACGGTGGAGAAGAAGCAGGTGTCCGTTCTGCAATTGATCAACGCATACCGCTTTCTGGGGGTGCGCCACGCCAGCGTCGACCCGCTCAAGCGCTTCGACAAGCCCATCGTCCCCGAGCTCGATCCCGCGTACTACGGTCTGACCGAGGCCGACATGGATCTCGTATTCAACAGCGGATCGCTGGTGGGCCCGGAACAAATGCCGCTTCGCGAAATCCTGCGCGCCGTGAAGGAAACCTATTGCGGCTCCATCGGCATCGAATACATGTACATCACGGATACCCAGGTCAAGCGCTGGATTCAGCAGCGCTTCGAGGGCATTCGCTCGCAGCCCAGTTACGATGCCGATTTCAAGCGCCATATCCTGGAGCGCCTGACGGCGGCCGAAACGCTCGAGAAATACCTGCATACGCGCTATGTGGGCCAGAAGCGCTTCTCACTCGAGGGTAGCGATAGCGTGATTCCGCTGCTGGACCTGGCGCTTCAGCGCGCCGGCGCCAAAGGCATCCAGGAAACCGTTATCGGCATGGCCCACCGCGGACGCCTGAACGTGCTGGTCAACACGCTGGGCAAAATGCCCAAGGACCTGTTCTCGGAGTTCGAGGGCAAGCAGGTCGAACAGTTGCCGATGGGTGACGTCAAGTATCACCAGGGATTCTCGTCCGACATCATGACGCCGGGCGGGCCGATGCATCTGACCCTGGCTTTCAATCCTTCGCATCTTGAGATCGTCAATCCGGTGGTGGAAGGTTCCGTCAGGGCACGCCAGCACCGCCGCAAGGACCGGGACGGCACGCAGGTGCTGCCCATCGTTTTGCACGGCGACGCGGCATTCGCCGGCCAGGGTGTGGTCATGGAGACGCTGAACCTGTCGCAGACGCGCGGTTACGGCACCGGCGGCACGCTGCATGTCATCGTCAACAATCAGATCGGCTTTACCACTTCCGACACGCGCGACACGCGATCGACGCTCTACTGCACCGACGTGGCCAAGATGGTCGAGGCGCCGATATTTCACGTCAACGGTGATGATCCGGAGGCCGTGGCGCTTGTGACCGAAATCGCCCTGGATTTCCGGATGGAGTTTCACAAGGACGTCGTCATAGACCTGGTGTGCTTCCGCCGCCTCGGCCATAACGAGCAGGACGAGCCGATGGTGACACAGCCGCTGATGTACAAGCTGATCAGCCAGCATCCGGGTACGCGCAAGCTCTATGCAGAAAAACTCGCCGCGCAAGGGATGATCGACCCCGCGCAACCGGACGAAATGATCAAGACCTACCGCGATGCGCTGGATGCGGGCTTCCACACCAACAAGACCATTCTTTCGAATTACAAGCCACCTTTCCAGGTGAACTGGGCGCCCTTCAAGAACATTCCGTGGACCTTCAAGGCGGATACGGGCGTGCCCATGGACGTGCTCAGGCAACTTGCGGCGAAGCTCACGACGGTGCCGCAGCATTTCAAATTGCACTCGCGCGTCGAGAAAATCGTCGCCGACCGCCGTGCCATGGCCGCGGGCACGCTGCCGCTCGACTGGGGCATGGCGGAGAACCTGGCTTATGCATCGTTGCTGAAAAACGGCTTTGCGGTGCGCCTGTCAGGTCAGGATACCGGCCGCGGCACGTTTTTCCATCGCCATGCAGTCTGGCACGACCAGAACCGCGAACGCTGGGATGCCGGCACCTACATCCCCCTGCAGCACATCAGCGACAACCAGCCGGATTTCGTCGTAATCGACTCGGTGCTGTCCGAAGAAGCGGTATTGGGATTCGAGTACGGCTATGCCACTGCCGAGCCGAACGAGTTGGTGGTCTGGGAGGCGCAATTCGGCGACTTCGCCAATGGCGCGCAAGTCGTGATCGATCAGTTCATCGCCTCCGGCGAAGTCAAATGGGGACGAATCTGCGGGCTAGCGCTCATGTTGCCGCACGGCTACGAGGGTCAGGGGCCCGAGCATTCATCGGCGCGTCTGGAGCGTTACTTGCAACTGTGCGCCGATTACAACATGCAGATCTGCATTCCCTCGACGCCGGCGCAGATGTTTCACCTTCTGCGCCGTCAGATGATCCGCCCGTTTCGCAAGCCGCTGATCATCATCAGCCCGAAGAGCCTGCTGCGCCACAAGGAATCGGTCTCCTCGATGGAGGACCTGGCAAATGGCGAGTATCAGGTAGTGATTCCCGATGCGGAACTGCAAAACATCGCAAAGGTCAGGCGCGTGGTGTTCTGCAGCGGCAAGGTTTATTTCGACGTGGTGGCAGCCAGGCGCGAGCGCGCCATCGACGATATCGGCATTGTGCGCCTGGAGCAGCTTTACCCGTTTCCGCATGAACAGTTCAAGCAACAGATCGAGCGCTACAAGGACGCCAAGGAGATCGTGTGGTGTCAGGAAGAGCCGGGCAACCAGGGCGCATGGCATCGTATCCAGCATTACTTGCAGCGTCATCTGTTGCCGCATCAAAAACTGTCCTATGCACTGCGGCCGTCTTCGTCCACCCCTGCGGGCGGATATCTGGCCCTGCACAACCAGCGGCAGAAAGCGGTAGTGGACGCTGCCCTGTCGCACGGCGTATGAACGCAATCCCGGTGGTGGTTTTCGCCGCACAAAGGAATGAGCCATGCTAGTCGAGGTAAAGGTTCCGGCCCTGTCTGAATCGGTGGCGGAGGCCACGCTGCTGTCGTGGCACAAGAAAGCCGGAGAGTTCGTCAAACGCGACGAGAATCTCATCGATATCGAAACCGACAAGGTAGTGCTGGAACTGCCCGCACCGGAATCCGGCGTGCTGTCGAAGATCATCAAGGGCGACGGCGGCACGGTTGCCAGCAACGAGGTCATTGCGACCATCGATACGGACGCGAAGGCGCCTGCAGGGGCGGCCAGCGCGACCGTTGCAGCACCGGTGGCGCCCGCCGCGAAGCAGCAGGCGCCGAGCGCCACGCCCGCAGCAAAAGGCGAGGCGCCGGCGGCAAAAAGCGAAGCGCGGGGCGGGAAAGGGGAATCGCCGGTGGTCATGCCGTCGGCAAGAAAAATTGCGGCGGATAACAACCTCGACGTGTCGCAACTCAGCGGTACCGGACGCGGCGGCCGGGTCACCAAGGAAGATGTGGCCGGCGCGGTGAAAGCCCCCGCCGAGGCGAAGCCGGGGCTGCCTCAGCCCGCGGTCAACATCGATCAGGTGTTGGGCGATCGTCCCGAGCAACGCGTCGCCATGTCGCGGTTGCGCCAGCGCGTGGCGCAGCGGTTACTCGAATCACAGTCCACCGCGGCGATCCTGACCACGTTCAACGAGGTCAACATGCAGCCGGTCATGGACCTGCGCAATCGCTACAAGGACAAGTTCGAAAAGGAGTACGGCGTCAAGCTCGGGTTCATGTCCTTTTTCGTGAAGGCCGCCGTGCATGCCCTCAAGAAGTTTCCGGTCGTGAATGCCTCGGTTGACGGCACGGACATCGTCTATCACGGCTACTTCGACATCGGCATCGCGGTCGGGAGCCCGCGCGGCCTGGTCGTGCCCATTCTGCGCAACTGCGACCAGCTATCCTTTGCCGATATCGAGAAGCAGATAAGCGATTTCGGCAAGCGCGCACAGGACGGCAAGCTGTCCATCGAAGAGCTCACGGGCGGCACTTTCTCGATTTCCAATGGCGGTGTGTTCGGTTCGATGTTGTCGACGCCGATCATCAACCCGCCGCAAAGTGCGATCCTGGGAGTGCACGCGACCAAAGAGCGTCCCGTGGTGGAGGATGGACAGATCGTCATTCGCCCGATGAATTATCTGGCGCTGTCCTACGATCATCGCATTATTGACGGACGCGAGGCAGTGTTGTTCCTGGTGTCCATCAAGGACGCGCTCGAAGATCCATCCAGACTGTTGCTGGATCTGTAGGATCCTGTATCCAGACCAGGCGCCATGGCCAAAACATTTGATGTCGCAGTGATCGGAGCAGGCCCAGGCGGCTATACGGCCGCCATCCGCGCAGCGCAGCTGGGTCTGAACACGGTATGCATCGACGACTGGAAAAATGCCAAAGGCAAGCCAAGCCTTGGCGGCACCTGTCTGAATGTCGGGTGCATTCCGTCCAAGGCGTTGCTTGAATCGTCCGAGAATTACGAGCGGGCCATGCACAAGTTCGGCGACCACGGCATCACGGTGAGTGATGTCGCCATCGACGTGGCAAAGATGCTGGCGCGCAAGGACAAGATTGTCGATACCTTCACCGGAGGGATCGGACTGCTATTTCGCAAGAACAAGGTCGCCTCGATGCATGGCCGCGGACGCTTTACCGGTAAGTCCAATGGCTACCAGATCGAAGTCACGGACGGTCAGAGCGCCGAAACGATCGAAGCCCGGCACGTGATCATCGCGACCGGTTCCATTGCGCGCCAGCTGCCGTTTGCAGCCGTGGATAACGAACGCATCGTGGACAATGTCGGCGCGTTGTCGCTGCCGGGCATTCCGAAACGCCTGGGCGTCATTGGTGCCGGAGTGATCGGCCTGGAAATGGGCAGCGTGTGGAAGCGGCTGGGATCGGAGGTTACGATTCTCGAAGCAATGCCGACATTCCTTCCCGCGGCCGACGAGCAAGTGGCCAAGGAGGCCCTGCGCGTTTTCAACAAGATAGTCGGTCTTGATATCCGCCTGGGTGTGAAGATCAGTGGCGTGAAAACAGGCAGAAAATCGGTCAGCGTCGAATTTGCAGATGCCGCCGGCGAGCAGACCGCCGAGTTCGACAAGTTGATTGTCGCGGTGGGGCGAGTGCCGAATTCGGCCTATCTCGGTGCGGAAGCCGTTGGACTCAAGATCGATGCGCGCGGCTTCGTCGAAGTCGATGACCACTGTCGTACCAATCTTGCCGATGTGTTTGCGATCGGAGACGTGGTGCGCGGCCCGATGCTGGCTCACAAATCATCGGAAGAAGGTGTTGCAGTGGCCGAGATGATCGCGGGCCAGTCCGGACACGTCAGTCTCGACACGGTGCCGTGGGTCATTTACACCTCGCCCGAGATTGCCTGGGTCGGCAAGACGGAGCAGGATCTCAAGGCAAAGGGTATCGCCTATCGCGTCGGACAGTTCCCCTTCGTCGTCAATGGCCGCGCCCGCGCTATTGGCGAGACGGCCGGATTCGTCAAAATGCTGGCGGACGCGCAAACCGATCGCATCCTGGGCGTCCACATGATCGGGCCCTATGCATCGGAGCTCATCTCCGAGGCGGTGGTGGCGATGGAATTCGGCGCGGCGTCGGAGGATATCGCGCGCATCGTGCACGCGCATCCCACCCTGGCCGAGGCGCTGCACGAAGCCGCGCTCGGCGTGGACAAGCGCACGATCAACCTCTGATGTCTGCGGTGGGCCAGCCGGCGAAGGGCGATTGGCCGGCCTTCTCGGGCCAGATCCGCCAGATCGCGCGAGACCACGGGGTAACACTTGATGCCGCACAACTCGAAGCTCTCGAGCATTTTCGGCGTCTGCACGATGAGCTGATCGAGTCGGAGCAGTCGGGCCGCTCCCTGCTGCGCGTGTTCTTGCGCCAGCAACCGGTGAGGGGCTTGTACCTGTGGGGAGGCGTTGGCCGCGGCAAGAGCTTCCTGATGGACGCATTTTTCGATGCGGTGCCTATCGATCGCAAGCTGCGGGTGCATTTCCATCGTTTCATGCAGGATATCCATCGGCGGTTGCGCGAGCGGCAGGGGGAAGAGAATCCCCTGTTGCGCATCGCGCGCGACATGGCCCGCGCTACCCGGCTGCTCTGCCTGGACGAGTTTCAGGTCACCGACATCGGCGATGCCATGCTCATGCGCAATTTGCTCGAGGGCTTGTTCGAGCACGGCGTGGTGCTGGTGACGACATCGAACCAGCAGCCCGACGACCTGTATCGCGGCGGCTTGCAACGCGCGCAGTTCCTGCCGGCAATCGAGCTGATCAAGCAGCATCTGCAGGTTGTCCGCATGGATGGGGGAGCCGATTACCGTTTGCGCCTGCTTGAAAAAGGCGGCGTCTATCATTTTCCTCCCGGTGAAGCGGCTGATGCAGCAATGGGGCAAACCTTCGAGGCGATCGCCGGCGGAGCGGGGCAACGCAAAGAGCAGCTTGAGATCGAGGGACGTATCGTGCATGCCCTTCGCACCGGACCCGGCGTTGCCTGGATGCACTTCGACGAACTGTGCGCAGGGCCACGCGGCCAGGCGGATTACATCGAGCTCGCGCGGCGCTTCCACACGGTCCTGATCTCCGATGTGCCGCATCTGGGCGCGGTCGATTCCGATCGCCGACGGCGCTTTACCTGGTTGATAGACGAGTTTTACGATCGTCGCGTAAAGCTTATTCTCTCGGCACAGGTACGGCTGCCCGAGCTGGTGAAGGCTGCAAGTGGCGACACGGAAATGGAGCGCGCGACCAGTCGCCTGGTCGAGATGCAAACCCGCCAGTATCTCAGCGAGCCGCATCTGGCTTAAGATCAAACATCAGGGAGGGCAGTGCAACCATGGACGCATACCGGATTTTCAGCGAGGACGGCAAAGTGGCCGGACGCTATGTCGACATGAAACTCGAAGAACTCGATGCCGGCGATGTGGTGATCAAGGTTGACTATTCGAGCGTCAATTTCAAGGACGCACTCGCCGGAACCGGCGCTGGCAAGATCATTCGCCGGTTCCCGTGCGTGGGTGGCATCGACTTGGCCGGAACGGTGGTCGAGTCAGCTGATGCCCGCTTTCGCAAGGGCGATCCGGTCATAGCCACCAGCTACGACATCGGCGTGGCGCACGATGGCGGTTATGCCCAGTACGCGCGTATTCCGGCCGATTGGGTTGTGCCGATGCCCGGAGGGCTGGATCCCTTCGAAGCGATGGCGCTGGGCACGGCGGGATTCACTGCCGGCCTGGCCGTCGAGCGGATGGAACACGACGGACTCACGCCTTCCAGCGGCCCGGTCATGGTAACGGGTGCGACGGGCGGGGTGGGCAGCATTGCGATCGACATTCTCGCCGGCGCGGGCTATGAGGTGGTCGCACTGACCGGCAAGGAACACGAGGAGGATTACTTGCGCGGCCTGGGCGCGCGCGAGGTCATGCTCCGTAGCGCTCTGGACCTCGGCAAGATCAAGCCGCTGGACAAGGCGACGTGGGCGGGGGCCGTCGATAATCTGGGCGGCGAGGTGCTGTCGTGGCTCGCCAGCACCATGCAGGTTGGCGGCACGCTCGCGAGCATCGGCCTCGCAGCCAGCCATAATTTCAACACCACGGTCATGCCTTTTATCCTGCGCGGCGTTTCGCTTTTGGGCATCGACTCGGTCAACGCGCCCATGCCCTTGCGAGAGAAAGTCTGGAAGCGCCTGGCGAGCGATCTGAAACCGAGGCAGTTACGCTGCATCGTGACTACGGTGAATTTCACCGAGCTGCCTGGCGTATTCAAGAAAATTCTGGACAAACAAATACGCGGCCGGACGGTTGTGAAGATCGGCTGACCGGCTGGAGCAGAGGAGGGGCCATGCGGGAAACGCTAAACGAGTTTCATCGCCGCTCGATCGAAGACCGCGACGCCTTCTGGTCAGAGCAGGCGCGCTTGATCGATTGGCAGCATCCTTTTGACCAGGTTCTCGATTACAGCCGGCCGCCGTTTGCGCGCTGGTTTCCAGGCGGGAAGACCAATCTTTGCCACAACGCGGTGGATCGCCATCTGGCACGACGCGCGGACCAGAATGCACTGGTCTGGATCTCGACCGAGGTCGACAGAACCCAGACGTTTACCTACCGGCAACTGCATGTCGAAGTCAATCGTGTGGCCGCCATGATGCAGTCGCTGGGCGTGCGTCGCGGCGACCGGGTGATCATTTACATGCCCAACATGCCCGAAGCAGTATTCGCCGTGCTCGCTTGTGCCCGGCTGGGCGCAGTGCATTCGGTAGTATTCGGAGGCTTCGCCGCGGCGAGCCTGGCGGCTCGCATCGACGATGCGCAGCCCGTCTTGATGGTCACGGCCGACGGCGGCAGTCGCATGGGTAAAGTCATTCCCTACAAGCCGCTCGTGGATGAATCGATCAGGTTGTCCCGCCACCCGCCCGCGAAGGTGCTGATCTATCATCGCGGGCTCGATCCGGCGATGCGGAGCGTGGCGGAACGCGACGTTGACTGGGAAATGCTCGCCGCTAAACACGAGGGCAGCGAAGTCGCGTGTACCTGGCTCGAGTCGTCCGAACCTTCTTACATCCTGTATACGTCCGGCACGACCGGAAAGCCGAAGGGCGTGCAACGCGATGTCGGCGGACACGCGGTCGCCATGGCCGCATCCATGCAGCATATCTACTGTGGCGCGGCCGGCGACACCATTTTCACGACCTCCGATATAGGTTGGGCAGTCGGCCATTCCTACATCATTTATGCGCCACTGATCACGGGTCTGACCTCGATCCTGTACGAGGGCGTGCCGGTGCGACCGGACGCAGGGGTATGGTGGAAAATTGTGCAGGATTACCAGGTAGACGTCATGTTTTCTGCGCCGACCGCCATCCGCGTCCTGAAGAAGCATGACGTGGCATTTTTGCATCGATACGACTTGTCATCGCTCAAGCATCTGTTTCTGGCGGGCGAGCCGCTGGACGAGTCGACCCATGCCTGGATTTCGGAAGGTCTCGGCAAGCCGGTGATCGATCATTACTGGCAGACCGAGACCGGATGGCCGGTGCTGACCGCAATGCATGGCGTAGAGAAAACCCCGATCAAATTCGGCAGTCCGTCGTTTCCGGCTTATGGTTACGATCTGAAGCTGCTGCGCGAAGCCGATGCGAGCGAGGCGGATGCCGATGAAAAAGCCGTCGTGGTGATTCAGCCGCCGTTGCCTCCCGGATTCATGACCACCATCTGGGGCGACGACGAGCGTTTTGTGAAGACCTATTTTTCCACCTTCACGAAGAAGATGGTCTATTCAACGTTCGACTGGGGCATTCGCGACAAGGACGGTTACTACTTCATTCTGGGGCGTACCGACGACGTTATCAACGTGGCTGGCCATCGGCTTGGCACTCGCGAGATCGAGGAGGCCGTGCAGGCGCATAGCAATATTGCGGAGGTGGCCGTGGTCGGCGTGCAGGATGCGCTGAAAGGGCAGGTGCCTCTTGCGTTTGCGATCGTCAAGGATACGGCAAAGATTGCTACCCCCGAGCAGCGTGCCGCGCACGAAAAGGAGGTCATGGCGACCGTCGACAGTCAGCTGGGTGCGATCGCGCGCCCTTCGCGCGTGCATTTCGTGTCCATGCTGCCGAAAACGCGTTCCGGAAAGATGCTTCGCCGCAGCATCCAGGCACTAGCGGAAGGACGCGATCCGGGCGACCTGACCACTCTGGAAGATCCTGGCGCGCTTGAGCAGATTCGCGCCGTTTTGCCGGCGCATCGATAAAAGCGCATGCCACCGACGGAACGGTCACCGTCGCCCCGTCGGGAACTAAGCGGCGCCGCTCAGTGCGTGCGCGGATCGTCGTCGGGGTTGATGTACTCGATCGCCTTGTCCACCGGTCCTGTGCCGGATTCCTGGATGAATACTTCCGTGCGCGCCCATGCGTAATGCGGGACGTTCGCCTTGGTCGTGTAAAACGCCCCGGCCTGGAATTCCTTCATGACCATGGGATTGTAGCGCTCGCCGACTCCGGACCAGTAGGTGCCCTTCAGGACGGTCACGGTACGGTCATCGGGATGTTTGTGCGGCGGCAGTTTGTATCCGGAGGGCATTTTGGCGCGAAAAATATACGGTCCCGGTTGCGATGGATTGCCGTACAGCATCACGATGAACATACCGTAGGGCGCCGATTTGTTGGGTACCCATTTGATAGCTTCCGGATCGGCAGTCACGAAATTGCCGTTCATCAGCACCGTCATGCCTTCGTTTTCCCCCTCGCCATGTGCAACGGGCAGCCCCAGCAAGCCCAGCGACAACCCGGTGACCAGCGTGAGCTTCTTGATTGAAACTTCCATCCCACTTCTCCTCTCGTTCTTGATCTAATGTGGTGTTTCCGGCGGAAATGGTATCACCTTATGGCGGCGGCGTAGACCGGAATCCAGCCTGGTAAACCACTAAGCGGGCGCGCGCACGCCGCGCCTGCCATGTCGTTTTCTCATGAGGCCGATCGGACTACCGGTGCCCTTGCCGCGAAGCTTCGCGGCGGCCGACAGTATGCAGTGAGCGGGGAACGTAAAAGCGAAAGTGCAGCTTGCGCGCACCGGGAGATGTGAAACTGCTGAAGTGGCCCAGCGGACTGAAATAGCCCGCATAACCCATGGTGCGCGAGCCGGCATGCGACGCCGCGCGCCAGGACGCCTGGTTGTCGATGTCAATGAAGGAGACCGTTGACGTGTACCCTTGCCGCGCACACCACCGATCAGCGTGAACAGAGAGCGCGCCGGCGATGTGCCGGCCACGATACTGCGGAAGGACAAATTTCTTATAGGAGTAGCGCGCGCGGAAGTCGAAAGCAACCCAGACGCCGTCGATATGCGGGGTCGGGCCGAATGCCACCCATTCATAGCCGATGAGCCTGCCGCCATCGAACGCGGCCACGCACCGGTCGCCGCGATCGAAGGCCGAACTTGCGAACGTTGGGTGAAGTTCAAGTCCCGGATCGACACAATAAGCAATGAGTTCCCGTTCGTCTATGAAGCGACAGGAAATGTTGACGGGCCCGGTTTCGGCAGAGCCGGAAATGCAAGCGTGACCAAGCGGCCGGCTCATGACGCGCGCTAGATGCACCCCAAGATGTCTTATGACGTTGCTCGTGAGCATGGGTACAAGCCTCGATGTGTGAGAACCACGGTGCCATGGTTGACGCTGAAGTGCTGTCACGCCAATCCCGGGGTCCATGCCGATCGGACTAGCACGCCGGCCAAAGTCAATCCGCTAGGAGCGCGGTGCCGGATGTAGGAAAACGCCTACAATCACATCAGTGGCCGCCGACTTCATGTCCCCGTCAAAGCCATTAATCTCAGCGCGTCGCGCATTGAGGGAGGCTTGCATGTTCCGGTTTCAAAGAGCATATCTGTCCGAGAATTCGAAAACCTTCCGCTATCAGGATTTCCTTATTCACCGGATCCCCTCCGCCGATCTGCCCCGCGATATTCGCGGTTGGTATGGGTTGCGCGCAATGCTGTCCCGAATCGGGTCGAGCGTTGTCCAGACGTTCGATCTTCCTAAATTCGTGCAGACCGCTGAGGAAGCGCAGACGCTTTCGCTGGAATTCGCCAAGCAATTGATCGACGATCGGGATCTACCGCTGGAATCGCGATAACCCACTGGTTCAGCCGAACCCGACCTTGCTCAACATCCGGGCGCTGATCGACTGCCTGGTGTTGAAGAACCCTTCCCACGGATCCGATTTGAGGCGCTTCAGACGCGTGCTGACCGTCTGCACGTTGAAATGATCAAAACGGATATCCGTGGTCAAATCGTTCCAGCCAATGGGTAAGGCAATCGGAGCGTGCGGGCGCGCCCGTGTGGAATACGGGGCAATGGCGGTCGAGCCTTCGTCGTTGCGCAGATAATCCAGGAAAATTTTGCCGCGGCGCGCCGCTTTGGCGACCTTCGCCGTGAAGCGGTCGGGAAAGGTCATGACGAACAGGTCGGCGATGGCCTTGCTGAACCCTTTGACGACTTCCCATGATTGGGTCGGTTTGATGGGAACGACCACGTGCAAACCTTTTCCTCCCGTCGTTTTCAGAAATCCCTGCAGTCCGAGTTCCTCGAGCAGAGTCTTGATCAGCAATACCGCCTCCACCAACGTCTCCCACGGCAGATCATCGTCCGGGTCGAAGTCGAACACGATGCGATCCGGCGAGCCCAGATGCTCCGCCGTCGACCCCCAGGGATGGATTTCCAGCACCCCCATTTGCACCAACGCCACCAGAGCGCTGGTGGAGTTAGCCATCATGTAGGTCGCAGGTCCGTCGCTGGTCGATACGTTCACGCGCTCGATCGCATCATCGGCGCTGCGGTCCACATTCTTCTGATAAAAACAGTCTCGTTCCCAGCCGTTCGGACAGCGCAGCAGGCTAAGCGGCCGGTTCTTCAGATGCGGCAACATCCAGCGCGCTGCCACTTCGTAATATCGGGCGAGATCCTGCTTGGTGATGCCGGCTTCCGGATACAGCTGCTTGGCCGGATTGCTCAGACGTATTCCGGCAATGACTTGTTCGTCGGCGGAAGCGCGTATGCGGTTATTCCCAGCGCGAGGCTTCGGCTTGGGCGTCTCGTCCTGCGCAGGCGCGACCTCGGCGTCCTCCCGAATGACGTCCCTTGCCTTCTTGTCGAGACGCAAGCCCTGAAACGACGGATGGCGCAAGGTGCCCTCCGCGGTCCATTCGGTAAAACCGATCTCCGCCACGAGCGTGGGTTTGACCCAGTGCGAGCGGCGGGCCTCGGCACCGCGTGGCGGATTCGCGAACGCCGGCTTGTCCTGGACCAGGGCATCCAGTTTCGCCCGGAGATCGCGCAGGAGTTTATCGTCGAACCCGGTGCCAACCTTTCCGGAATAGCGCAATTTGCCATCATCTTCGTAGACCCCGAGCAGCAGCGCCCCGAAGCCCTGGCGCGAACCGGCCGGATCGGTAAAGCCGCCGATGACCATTTCCTGGCGCATCCCGCACTTCACCTTGACCCAACTGCGCGTTCGTCCAGCCGAATAGGGGGATGACGCGAGCTTGGCGATCATGCCCTCCAGTCGCAGTTCGCAGGCCTTGGCGAAGAATGCTGCTCCGTTGCCTGGCTGGTAAAAACTCAATCGCAGCGCCCCCGGCGGAGAAGCCATGACGGCTTCGAGCAGACGCTTGCGCTCCAGTAATGGAACCTGCCGCAAATCGAATCCATCCAGATAGGGAATGTCAAAAACGTAATAGAAGAGGTTGCTCGCATCCTGTGCGGACAAGGCATTTTGCAACCGCTGGAAGCTGCTGCGGCCCTGCTCGTCCAGTTGAACGATTTCACCGTCGAGCCACGCGTTTTGCACCGGCAACCGCGCCGCTGCGCGCGCAATAGTCTCGAAGTTCGCCGTCCAGTCCTTGCGGTTGCGCGAGTAAAGACGCGCTTTTCCACTGTCGATGCGGCAGAGCATGCGGTAGCCGTCGAACTTGATTTCCTCGATCCAGTGGTCCCCATCGGGCGCCGCCTTGACTAGCGTCGCGAGTTGGGGCTCGATAAATGCCGGGATCGACAGGCGCACTGCACCCGCAACATGCGATGGATCCACGGGGCGCGTTCTGGGTTTGCGCTTCGCATTGCGTACATTCGCTTTCACCGACTGGTTCGAATGCCACACTCGATCCCGTTCGGCAGCGATTTCCTCGATGCTGCGGCCGGACTCGACGCTGTTGGGTTTGTCAACCACCACGAGGGCATCCGGTCCGCGTTTGGCCGTTTCGTCATCTTCTTTGATCAACAGCCAGGCATTGTCTGCGCCGTACTTGCCGCTGCGGCTGCGCACCAGGGTCCAGCCGCCCTGTAGCTTCTGCCCGCGCAGGTCAAACTTGAGTTTGCCTTTCTTGTAGCCTTCCACCGGGTCCTCTTTCGGCAGCCAGACCCCTTTGTCCCAGAGCAGCACGGTGCCGGCGCCGTATTGTTTTGCCGGAATGATGCCCTCGAAACCGCCGTACTCCATGGGATGGTCTTCGACGTGCATCGCCAGGCGTTTGTCGTCGGGGTTCAGGCTCGGCCCCTTCGGCACAGCCCAACTTAGCAGTACTCCGTTTAGCTCAAGCCTGAAGTCGTAATGCAGGCGCGTGGCCGCATGCTTCTGCACGACGAAAGTCAGGCCGCGTTTGCGCTGCCTGGGCTTGCGTCCTTTCGGTTCCGGCGTCGTCGCGAAGTTGCGTTTCTGACGATAGGCTTCCAGTGGCATCACGCCGCCCGGTCAGGAATCGGCGAGCTTGCGATAGGCGCTGAAGTGGCGCAGCGCCTCACGCTCGCGTCGCAGGGATTGATAGAGCAGCCCGAGGTTGTAGTGGGCGTCGCCCAAAGTGGGATCGGCTGCGAGCGCCCTGTGATAGAGCTCGATCGCATCGTTCGTGAGACCCTGATCCTCTTTGAACAATGCGAAGTTGTAGAGCAGGATCGGATCTTCCGCGCAAGCCTCGTCGCCCGCCCGATAGACCGCCTGCGCATCGCCGATGCGTCCGGCCTCGTGTAGCAAGCGACCAAGATTCGCGTAAGCGCCGGCGTGCCCCGGATCGTGCTCAATGGCCTTTCGATAAGACACGATAGCCGCCTCGGCATCGACGTCTTCCAGGGAAAAGGCGTGCGCGAACCAGTCGACCGGCGTGTGATCGTCGCGGGGCAAGTCGAAAGACAGAGCGCCTCCCGAATCCGTTACGTCCAGCGCGAGCAGGTACTGACCGTCCTCGGCGCGCCACTGGGATCCTCGCTCCTCGACGATCACATCATGGCCCACCGCGCGGATGCGCAA
This sequence comes from uncultured bacterium, assembly GCA_965233135.1. Classification (GTDB taxonomy): domain Bacteria; phylum Pseudomonadota; class Gammaproteobacteria; order Burkholderiales; family JACQAP01; genus JACQAP01. The sequence continues at coordinate 37,769 of CBDDRM010000087.1, forward strand.
GCCGGTGATGGGAAGCGATTCGGGCAGCTGCTGGCGCAACTGGCGCAGCGCGGCGCTCATTCGCCTCGATGTGACGCCGGCGTCTGAGAGAACCTTAGCCATGCGCAGGACCACCAGATCGCGAAAACTGAATAGATACTCGCGTCGTGCGCCACGCGAGGGCGCCACAAATCCGGCCCCGATGAGCCGCCTTATGGACGAAGCGGGAATGCCCAGAATCTTCTGCGCCTGCTGAACCGTGTAGGTCGCTTGCATGCAGAACGGGCCGTTAACCTTTCGCTGCCTTTGCTTTCGCAGGCTTGGAGGCCGCCGCAGCTTTTTTCGGAGGCTTGCGCTCGGCGGGTGGCCGTTTGGGCGCCCCCTTGCCCAGGCTCGCCCTCAGGGCTTCCATGAGATCGATCACCTGAGCGCCTCCTTTTCCCGCAGGGGCAGCTGGCGAAACAGAAATCTCCTTGCCGGAAATTTTCTTCTCGACTGCCGTCTCGATGCGCTTCTTGACGTCGTCTTCGTATGCCTTGGGATTGAATTCGTCAGCGGAGATCTGCTCGATCAACTGAACAGCAAGCTTGAGTTCGGCGTCTTTCACCGGTGAGAGCTGGATGTCGATCTCGGACATCGGCCGCACCTCGTCCGCGTACAGCAACTGTTGCATCATCAGACCATCGGCAACTGGCCGTATCTGCACGAGATACTGCTTTCCGCGCGCAGCCCAGCGGGCCAGCGCGCAGCGGCCGGTCTTGCGCATGCCCTCGCTTATCAGTGCGTAAGGTTTGGCGCCGCCCTTGTCAGGTGCCAGGAAATACGCCTTGTCGTAATAAATGGGATCGATTTTTTCATCGGGCACGAATTCGGTAATTTCGACCGTGCCCGTTGCTTCCTCTTCCAGGGCCTTAAGTTCCTCGGTGGTGAAGGTGACGTATTGGTCCTTGGCGAATTCATACCCCTTGACCATTTCATCGCGCTCGACCACGACGTCCTCCTTGATGCAAATATACTGCTGCCGCAGCCGCGATCCACATTTCTCGTGGATCAGATTGAATGATATTCCGGCCCGCGCCTGCGTGGCCGAATACAGCTTGACCGGAATCGAGACCAAGCCGAAGGAAATGGTAAGGGATGCTATGGATCGCGCTGCCATGATTGCCTCGCCGAATTTGAAACTGCGCCTGCCAAGCGAAAATGTCGCGCCACTGTCCACGTTCACAAGCGGCGTAAGACGTATTCTACGAACTGGATTTATTTGACATCAATTCCGCCTAACCGATCCAATCGGGGAGGGGATATCCAGCATGATCCGTTCGGCAGCCGGCGCATGACGGCAATGATCGCGGGCGTGGGTCATTGGGAACACCGGATGCCACTGCGCGC
>CBDDRM010000088.1:0-2553 GCA_965233135.1 uncultured bacterium
CGGCGACATCGGGTTGCGTGTCCTGGTCGGCGGCGGTATGGGCCGCACGCCAATCGTCGGGCCCGTAATACGCGAATTCTTGCCATGGCAGCATATGAATACCTATGTCGAAGCCATATTGCGCGTCTATAACCGCTACGGTCGCCGCGATAATCTCTACAAGGCCCGCATCAAGATCCTGGTCAAGGCGCTGGGTACCGAGGAATTTGCGCGCCAGGTGGAGCAGGAATGGGCGCTCATCAAGGACGGACCGGACACGCTTACCGATCAGGAACTCGCGCGCGTATCCGCGTACTTCGCGGCACCGGACTACGCGGCTTTCCCACCGACCGACGTGAGGTTCAATCGCGACGTGATGGAAAGCGCCGGATTCGCCCGCTGGGCCGGACGCGCCGTCAAGACGCACCGCATAGCTGGCTACCGCTCCGTCGTAGTGTCGCTTAAGAAAACCGGCATTCCTCCGGGCGATGCGACCGCGGAACAGATGGAGTTGGTGGCCGATTGGTCCGAGCGCTTCGGCTTTGGTGAGGTGCGCGTCTCGCACGAGCAAAACCTGATTCTGCCCGACGTGCGGGCTGATGACTTGTTTACGCTCTGGCAGGAAGCTCGCAAAGCTGGCCTGGCGACTCCCAACCTGGGCTTGCTGACGGATATCATCGCCTGCCCCGGTGGCGATTTCTGCTCGCTTGCCAATGCCAAGTCCATACCGATCGCGGAAGCCATCCAGCGCCGCTTTGAAGATCTGGATTTTCTGCATGACATCGGTGAACTCAATATCAATATATCGGGCTGCATGAATTCCTGCGGCCACCACCACGCCGGCCACATCGGCATATTGGGGGTCGATAAGGATGGCGAGGAGTGGTATCAAATTTCGGTCGGGGGTGCCGACGGCTCACAGGCCGGGCGCGGGCGCAGCGCCATCGGCAAAGTCATCGGCCCGTCTTTCAAGGCGGACGACATGCCTGACGTGATTTCACGCTTGATCGACATTTACCTCGAGCAGCGCCAGGACGACGAGCGCTTCATCGATACGGTCGGGCGCCTCGGCATCGCTCCATTCAAGACCGGCGTGTACGGTTCGCCACTTCGGGCTGGCGCGCGCGCTGTCGAAGGAGTCGCCGCTGATGTCTGAAATCATCGTACGTGATACGGTCGTGGTCGACGACTGGCAAATCTTGCGCCCAGGCGCGGATGACGCGCTTTCGTTGCCACCGGGACGCCTCATCGTGCCGCTGCGCGTGTGGCTGGCCGAAGCGCAGGCCCTGAACGCGCGGGGAAATATCGGCGTGTGGTTGACCGGCGACGAGGACCCGGCGGCGCTAGTGCCGTGGCTGGCATCGCTTTCGATGGTGGCGGTCGATTTTCCGAAGTTCACCGACGGACGCGGCTATTCGATTGCCTACCTGTTGCGTTCGCGATTCGGCTACACAGGTCAGCTCCGCGCCATCGGCGATGTGCTTCCGGATCAGCTTTTCTACATGAAACGCGTGGGCTTCGACGCCTTTGCGGTGCGCGCGGACAAAGACATCCGCAAGGCCTTGCGCAGTCTGCAGCCGTTTACGGACGCTTATCAAGGTTCCTGGGACAATGCGGCCCCGGCCTTCCGGCGCCACCAGCGTGCCTGGCCGGCTGCGACCGGAAAATCATGAACACCGCCGCGCAGCCGCACGCCCGGACCGTGCCGGCCACGACAGATTCTCGCATCAGCCTTCTGACCGCGCGACTGAAAGACGTGGTCGGTGAGTTTCGCAGCGTCGCATTTGCCAGCAGCCTCGGCGCGGAAGACATGGTCGTGGCGGACGCAATCTATGGGGCGCAACTGCCGATCGCCGTCTTCACGCTCGATACCGGACGGCTCCCACGCGAGACGCTGGATCTGCTGGATCGCATGCGAACTCGCTACGCCCGTATGCCGGAAATATTCCGGCCTGACGAACAAGACATCAAACAATATGTTTCCGCGCATGGACTCAACGCGTTCTATGAAAGTGTCGAGCTGCGCAAAAAATGCTGCGGCATCCGCAAGGTGGCACCGCTGGCGCGCGCACTGGCTGGGCGGGATGCGTGGGTGACGGGGCTGCGCCGTGCGCAGTCGATCACGCGCAATGAACTGCCGCTCCGCGAATTCGATTCCACGCATGGGTTGGTCAAATTCAATCCGCTGGCCGACTGGAGCGAAGAGGATGTCTGGACCTACATCCGGAGTCGCGATGTACCTTACAACAGCCTGCATGACAGGGGCTATCCGTCCATCGGTTGCGATCCTTGCACGCGCGCGATCCGCCCCGGAGAGGACGTCCGGGCCGGTCGCTGGTGGTGGGAGTCGAAGGACAGCAAGGAATGCGGAATTCATGTTTCGCCTTCAGTGGAATCGAACAGGGGAAAACAGACGTGAGTGCGGTATTGCAAATCGATGCGACGCGCATCAACCATCTGGACTGGCTTGAATCGGAATCGATTCACATCCTGCGCGAAGTGGCCGCTGAATGCAGCAATCCGGCGCTGCTGTTCTCGGGCGGCAAGGATTCCATCGTGATGCTGCGGTTGGCC
>CBDDRM010000089.1:0-4020 GCA_965233135.1 uncultured bacterium
CCTGCCGGCGAACGAGCTGAGCTTCAGCCTGGTCGGCGCACCTTCCGGCGCGATCATCGGCGAGGACGGCAGCTTCAGCTGGACGCCGACCGAGGCGCAAGGCGCGGGCGAGTACGCCTTCACGGTGCGCGTCACCGACGCCGGCGGCCTCTTCGACGAGGAGCAGATCACCGTCACGGTGAGCGAGGTGAACCTCGCGCCGGTGCTGGCCACCATCGGTGCGCGGACTGTGAGCGAGGGGGAGCTTCTCAGTATCGTCCTGCAGGCGAGCGACGTCGATCTGCCGGCTAACAACTTGGTCTTCACGGCCGAAAACCTGCCGGTCGGCGCCGCCTTCGACGGAACCACGTTTAGCTGGATGGCGGCCGAGGCGCAGGGCCCAGCCACCTACGAACTGATCTTCCGGGTGAGCGACGGCCAGGCCGAGGACTTCGAAATTGTCACCCTCACGGTTGAAGAAGACGCCCGCCTCGACGCTGGTCCGCAGGCGAACGACGGTAGCCCGGATAATTTCCGCCTGGTGCGCAGCGGCGGCAATGTCGAGGGCTATCTGAATGGAACTTTGGTGTTCAAGCGGTCACTCAGTTCGCTTTCCGATTTCCCGCTTACCGTAACCGGATCTGGTGACGACGACACACTGACGGTCGACTTCACAAATGGCAGCCCGATTCCGCCGTTCGGCTTGAGCTATGACGGAGGCGGGCAGATCGGCCAGGATACGCTTGCCTTAACCGGGTCTGTGTCCTCGATACTCTACACTGCCACGGACGCGCATTCCGGCACGGTACTGGTGGACGGGTCGCTTATTTCCTATGCCGGCCTTGAGCCGATAATCGACACCACGACGGCGGCAAACCGGGAATTCGTGTTCGGCGGCAGGAACGACACCATCACGGTCGCAGTCGCCGGCTCTTCTACTACAGTGTCCAGCCCGGCTAGCGAGTCCGTGAATTTCATCAATCCGACAGGTACCGGCTCGGTTGTCATTCGTGGTGGCGCGGGCGACGACGCCATCACTGTGACGGGCACACCAGGCTATCAACTATTGGTGGACGGTGGTGCGGGAAACAACAGCGTAGCGGGCAGTGACTCGGTGAGCGCCCTGATCAACGGGACCCAAGCCGCGGACACGATTGCTGCCGGCGATAGCAACGGCAAACTCATCTACAGCATCAACGGTGCTAGCGGCAGCGTTACCGGCGTGCAAAAGGCCATCATAAACGCGCTGGGCGGCAACGATACCGTGACGCTGACTGCCGATACGATCCCGATGGTCGTGGACGCCGGCGCCGGCAACGACAATGTAAATGGCGAAAATGCGACCGGCAACCTCTGGTTGATGGGCGGTACTGGCGATGACGTGCTGTTTGGCGGCTCGGCCAACGATGTGATTGAAGGCGGCAGCGGGGCCGACAGGCTGACCGGCAATGGGGGCAACGACATCTTGCGCGGTGGTAGCGAGGATGATGTCCTCGCAGGCGGATCCGGAATCGATACTCTGAGCGGTGGCGACGGCACCGATACGGCCGTGATCGCGGGCGTGACACCGATTGCTTACTGGAACCTCAATGAGACCAGCGGTTCGACCGTCAAGGATTCAGCGGGCACGGCTCAGAACGGCACTTTCTACGGCATTAATCCGGACCTCGACGATGCCGGACCGCCTATATCGCTGGCACCATTCGGCGCAAAGACCGGGGCCGACTTCCATGATACGAACAGAGAATACATCGCCATCGCCGATCATGCAGATCTCCATGTGGCAAGTGGCAGCATCCAGCTATGGTTCAACACGCGCGATGCCAATGACAATCAGACTCTGATCGCAAAGGATCATTACGGGCGCGGCGCGGGACAGTTGTCCATCAACGTAGACAATCGCGACCTTGAAGTGCGCTTGGAAAGCGCCAGCGGCGAATATGTCATCGATACCGATGGCACTGCGTTCAACAATCTTATCGCCTCGAATAAGTGGTATCAGTTGACCCTGACTTTCGGGCAGGGCGGCATGAAGCTGTATGTCGACGGCAGTCTCGTAGGCTCGAACAGCTATACGGGGGGACTTGGCAGCAACAGGCAACCCATTGTGATCGGCGGCAGTAACAGTGCCAACAAGGACGACTCCGGAAATCTGTCCAAGCTCAAGATTACCAACCCGTTCGATGGCTACATCGATGAAGTGGCGTTCTTCGGGACCGCGTTGACCGTCGACCAGATCGGTCAATCGCGCGTGCGTGGGGCGGTGGGCATCATCGCGCCGGAAGACGTTGAAATCCTGGACCCCGCCAAAACAATAAGTATCGAGAAGGTCATGTTCACGAGTGGTGCGCTGGTAAGCATCCCGAACCTTGCAAGCGTGTCGGGAAGCGTTACCATCACGCCGGCTCGCGTGGCCAGCGAAATGAGCGCAACGCTCGCCGCAGTGGTGGATGGGGCAGGTCGCCCGGGAGACGGGGACCACAGATGGTGGGAATCTTTGTACAAGACTGTTCAATCGCTGTTTGGAAAGACGCTGGGTTGGGGTTCCGGACGTTCAGACGGGCCTGTGCCTGCAATCGATCCCGCCGCGTTTGACCGCGGACTGTTGGATTCAAGCCGCGGCCACGGCGAAGGCCGCGACCACGCCTCCATCAACAGGCAGCACGACTGGGTCATCGCTGGTAACGACGCATCGGGAGCGGATCAGACGCAGGGCAAACTAAAACAATTCGACTCTGCGAAATTAGAAGATATGAAAGTTGAATGGGAAGATGCTTTCGGAAGCTACGGTTCGCCTTATATGCTCTTTGGAACCGGAAAATCCAGGGTCGGCCCGAACCTCGCGGAATTCAACAACAATATTGCGCGTAGCAAAGCGAAGGAGATCGAGCAGACCCATTGACGCTGATTCGCGCTGAGCGACAGAGGCGTCCGGGCGCGCAATCAAGCCGGTCTTCGCACACAAGCTTGGTGACTCCGCGTGCGCAGTGCATTTTCTACGCAACAGCGACGCCTGAGCACAGATTTGGATAGCCACAGTCAACAGCCACAGTCAATAGAGGCGCCCGCATCATTCATTTGCGTGGTCGGAGCGTTCATTCGATCTATTTCGAGCCCTCCCGGTAAGAGTCCACCCGCCTAAGGCTTTCGAATAACGGGATTCGCTGGTATAAGATGGGGGACGTGCGTCGCCTTGGACGCACTTCAACCGCAGGTTCAGGGAAATAAAGGGAGCTCGAAACATGGCAAATCAGCCAGCGCAAAACAAGCAAGAAGCCGCCGAAGGCACTCGCATCAAGTGGGACGACTCGGGCATGAGAAGTTCCTATGCCAACGTGTGCAACGTGACCAGCACGCGCGAAGAAGTGGTCATGCTGTTCGGCATGAACCAGGCGTGGAACCGGGGGCAGAAGGAAGTCACCATCCAGTTGACCGACCGCATTGTCGTCAGCCCGTATGCAGCCAAGCGCCTCGCCATGCTGCTCGACGGGGTCATCAAGGAATACGAAAACCGCTTCGGGACGCTTAATATCGAAGCGGGCACGCCTCCCGCCAAATAAGGTAGTCGCGGGGCTATAAGGCCCTACGGCAATGAGTGCGGTAAAACCCGAAGTGCATGAGCGCGCGGTCCTGCAGGTCACCGACCTGGCGGGGCGGCGCGCCCATGAGAACGCCTGGAAGCATTTCGCCAGCGCGCAGACCCCAGAGGAGTTCTGCGGCAGCTGGCTGGTGATTCAATGCCAGATCATCGGCGGCGTGGCCGATGGCGTGGTCGTGCTTCAGAAGCCCGGCACCAAGGCATTTGCGCCCGTTGCCTTCTATCCCGAAAACACGCCCCATGACCGCACGCGCCTTGCCGAAGTCGGCGAGCGCGCCCTCAAGGAAGGGCGCGGGGTGGTGCAACCCAGGGAACAGACCGGGGATGCCGATGCGGCCGGGCCACGCTACCAGATGGCGTACCCCATCCGGCTCGAGGGGGAAGTCCGCGGAGTGGTTGCCGCGGATATCGACTGGCGTGCCGAAGCGCAATTGCAAGAGGCC
>CBDDRM010000090.1:0-10993 GCA_965233135.1 uncultured bacterium
CATTGGCGGCCGCGCCGCCGTCCACGCGCAATTCGGTTACCGGCACGTTGGCATCGGCCTGCATGGCGACGAGCATGTCCGCCACCTGGTAGGCGATGCCGTCGAGCGCGGCGCGGGCAATATGGGCGCGCGTGGTGCCGCGGGTCAGGCCGGTCAACGTGCCGCGCGCGTACGGGTCCCAATGCGGGGCACCGAGCCCGGTGAACGCCGGCACGAAATACACGCCATCGCTGTCCGGCACACTCGCCGCGAGCGGCTCGACATCCGCGGATTTCTGCAATATTCCCAGCCCGTCGCGCAGCCACTGCACCACGGCGCCGCCAACGAACACACTGCCTTCGAGGGCATACGCCCTGTTTCGGCTGCGCGTGCATGCCGCGGTCGTGATCAGACGGTTGCGCGACGCGCGGGCCTGCTCGCCGATGTTCATCAACATGAAGCAACCGGTGCCATACGTGTTCTTGACCATGCCCGGGGTGAAGCAGCACTGGCCGAAAAGTGCCGCCTGCTGGTCGCCGGCCACGCCCGTGATCGGGATGCTGGCGGCGAACAGATCCCCCGCGGTCTGCGCGATCCTGCCGCTCGAGGGGCCGACTGCGGGCAGCACCGCGCGCGGAATGTCCAGCATTTCGAGCAATTCGTCGTCCCAGCAACCTTCGTGGATGTTGTAGAGCAAAGTACGCGACGCATTGCTTACATCCGTGACGTGCGTCTTGCCGCCGGACAAATGCCAGATGAGCCAGCTGTCCACGGTGCCGAACGCAAGCTCGCCGGCGCGCGCTCTTGCGCGCGCACCCGGCACGTTGCCGAGGATCCAGTGCAGCTTGGTTCCTGAAAAATAGGCATCGAGCACGAGCCCCGTCTTGCGCGCGAACAGTGGCTCCGCGCCCGCGGCCTTGAGCTCATCGCAGTGTCCGGCCGTGCGGCGGTCCTGCCAGACGATCGCGTTATGGATGGGCAACCCGGTGGCGCGATCCCAGACGATCGTCGTCTCGCGCTGGTTGGTGATGCCGATGGCGGCGATCTCGCGCGCGGATACTCCGGCCTGGCTCAGCGCCTCGGCCGCCACCCCGGTCTGTGTAGCCAGGATCTCGCGTGGGTCGTGCTCGACCCAGCCGGCATGCGGGTAGATCTGCCGGAATTCCTTCTGCGCGCTGCCGCAAACGCCGCCATCGTGATCGAACACGAGGGCGCGCGAGCTGGTCGTACCTTGATCAAGAGCCAGAATGTAGGCCACGGGTGCAAGTCCATGAGGGCGTGCGCGGTTTATAGCACCACGGCATGCGCCGGACAAATACCGATTTGCTACGATGCTGGCATACGCACAGGCATCGGCGCTGCGAAATGCGCCGCCAGAAGGAGAATGGTTTGACCGACCTTGCAGGCAGCGGACCCGTTTACGATCTGTTGGTCATAGGCGGCGGCATCAACGGCGCTTGCATCGCGCGCGATGCAGCCGGGCGCGGACTGTCCGTTTTGGTGTGCGAGCAGGACGACCTGGGCGCCCATACTTCGTCGGCCAGCACCAAGCTCATCCACGGTGGCCTGCGCTATCTCGAGCATTACGAATTCGGCCTGGTGCGCAAGGCCCTGCAGGAGCGCGAAGTACTGCTGCGCGCCGCTCCGCATATCATCTGGCCGCTGTCCTTCGTGATGCCGCACAGCCCCGAGTTGCGCCCGGCATGGCTGATTCGCGCGGGCCTGTTCATCTACGATCACCTGGGCAGGCGCGAACGCTTGCCCGCGTCGCACAGCATAGACCTGCGCACCCATGCGGCCGGCCAGGCGCTCAAACCGGAATTCACCGCGGGATTCACTTACGCCGATGCCTGGGTCGATGACGCGCGCCTGGTGGTGCTCAACGCGCTCGACGCGTACGAGCGCGGCGGACGCATTCTGCCGCGCACGCGCTGCGTGAGCGCGCGGCGCTTCGCCGACCTGTGGGATGTGGGCCTGCAATCGGCTGCAGGCGGACCCACCCGGATCGTACGCTGCCGCGCCCTGGTCAACGCCGCGGGGCCGTGGGTCACGAACGTGCTGCGCGATGCGCTCGGCATGGTTGCGCGCCCCCAACTGCGCCTGGTCAAAGGCAGCCACATCATCGTGCGCAGGTTGTTCGAACACGATCATGCGTATCTGTTGCAGAACCCGGACAAGCGCATCCTGTTCGCCATCCCCTACGAAGGCGAGTTCACCCTGATCGGCACCACCGACGTGGCGTTCGAGGGCGATCCGGCGCAGGCAGCGATCTCCCGGGCGGAGATCGATTACCTGTGCGAAATGACCAACCGGTACTTCGCAACAGCCATCGCGCCGGCCGATGTGATCGCGAGTTATTCGGGCGTGCGCCCGCTGCTGGCCGACGATTCGCAGAATCTTTCCGAAGTCACCCGCGACTATCTGCTGGAGTGCGATGCGACGTCGCAAAGCGCGCCACTGCTTTCGGTCCTGGGGGGCAAGATCACCACCTGCCGGCGCCTCGCCGAGGAAGCCATGGCATTGCTCTCGCCGAGCTTCGCGCACATGAAACCCGCATGGACCGCGCAGGCGCCTTTGCCAGGCGGCGATTTTCCGCACGCGGACTTCAGCGCATTTCTTGGCGAGTTGCGCCGCGCCGCGCCCTGGCTGCCCGATGCGCTCGCGCATCGCTACGCGCGCGCCTACGGCAACCGGGTGGACGGACTGCTGACCAGCGCGCGCAGCCTGAACGATCTTGGTGAAGATTTTGGCGCTGGACTCTACGCCGCGGAAGTCGATTATCTGATGCGCCAGGAATGGGCGCAGACGCCCGAAGACATCCTCTGGCGACGCTCGAAACTCGGGTTGCACTGCTCTTCGCGCACGGTGACGCGGCTCGCCGAATACATGAGTACGCGCCGGGCGGGATGAGCTGCCGCGCCACGGCGCGATTCCGACGAAACTAGTAAGTTCCGGTCGCCTTGACGGCCGCGCCGGCCCCTGCGCGCATCTCCGCCACAGCGCCTTTCGCCGCGGCGGCCAGGAACGCATTGTCCGCGAGCAGCGTGACGAACTGGAACCCCAGCCCGATCATCTGTTTCGCCATCGCCGTCGAGCCGCAGTGAATGCCGGCGTAAATGCCATGGCGTTTGGCGCCCGCCGCGATGGTCTTGATGGCATCGATGACGACCGCATCGGTAGGCACGCCGGAAGGCGCGTAGCCCAGGGAAATAGCCAGGTCGTTGGGGCCGACGTAAAGCGCATCGAGCCCCTTCACGCTGAGGATGTCGTCCAGGTTATCGACCGCCTGCCTGGTTTCGATCATGGCCATCGCGATGATCGTTTCGTTGGCATGCTTGAAGTAATCCGCGCCACCGTACCAGGTCGCGCGCACCGGGCCGAAACTGCGATATCCCGCGGGGGCGTAACGGCATGCGCCCACGAACGCCTCGCACTCCGCGCGCGTGTTGATCATCGGGCAGATGATGCCGTAGGCGCCTGCGTCGAGCATTTTCATGATGATGCCGGGCTCCATCCAGGGCACGCGCGCAAGCGGCGTCGTGCCCGTCGTGCTCACCGCCTGCAGCATGCTCACGCCGACCTGGTAATCCACATGGCCATGCTGCAAATCCACGGTGAGCGCGTCCCACCCGGCCTGCGCCATGTTCTCCGCTGCGATCGCACTGGGAATGCCCAGCCAGCCATTGATGACCGCTCCACCCTGCTTCCAGATCGACCTGACTTTATTTTCTCTCACGTTTTTTCGTCCATGTGATTGGTGAATGACGGCATACCCGACGGAAGCATGTTCGCGCTGCATGGCAGCAGGTGCCGGCGTTTACCCGGCGCACGATCCGGTCTACGATAGCCTCCAGAATCCGGCAGCTTCGAGGATCCAGCGAAGCCGCATCATAAGACAAATACAACGCCACGGCGTCACATCCGCGGGAGGAATCATCCATGACGCACGAGAAGGGCCGCCGCCGCTTTCTGGCTACATCCGCCGCTGTTGCCGTGGCGCCTTTCGTGCGCACCTCGCGTGCGGCCGGTTCGCTGAACGTGGGTTTCTGGGATCACTGGGTGCCGGGCGCGAACGACACGCTGACCAAACTGTGCAACGAGTGGGCAGCCAGGGAGAAAGTCGATCTGAAAATCGACTACATCACCTCGCAGGGCAGCAAGCTGCAACTGACCATCGCGTCCGAATCGCAGGCCCGATCCGGTCACGACATCCTGGCGATGGGCATCTGGCTGGCCGCCGGCCAGGCCCCGCACCTGGAACCCGTCGACGATCTCGTCCAGGCACTCAGCCGCCAGTACGGCGAGCCTGCCAAGGTCGTGGAATATCTGGGCAAGCAGGACGGCCACTGGATCGCCGTGCCGGCAACACCCGGCAGCCAGATGAAAGGGCCGTGCGGGCGCATCGATCTGTTCCGCAAGCACGCGGGCATCGATCTGATGAAAATGTATCCGCCTGGCGCGCCCCCCGACAAGGCCCTGGCCGATCAATGGACCTGGGACGCCTTCCTGGCGGCTGCGGAAAAATGCTTCAAGGCCGGCGTTCCGTTCGGTCTTGGACTCGGGCAGACCGCCGACTCCGTCGACTGGACCGGCGCAATGTTCGCCGCCCTCGGCGGACATATGGTCGATGCACGCGGCAACGTCACCGTGAACTCCGAAGGCACCCGCCGCGTGCTGGACTTCACGAAACGCCTCGCGCAGTTTCTGCCCGCTGAGGTCTTCGCCTGGGATGACGCGTCGAACAACAAGTGGCTGATCTCGGGCAAGGGCGCATTGATCATGAATCCGCCCAGCGCCTACGCGGTAGCCAAGCGCGACAATCCCAAAGTTGCGCAGCAGTTGTGGACATTCCCCGCGCCGAAGGGACCCAGCGGGCGCTACCAGCCCGGCCTGCCGTTTTTCTGGGGCATCTGGAAGTTCGCCCGCAACAAATCCGCCGCGCGCAGCTTGCTCACGCACTTGTCGCAGCGCGAGTCCGTGGAACGGCTGGTCACTGCCAGCGGCGGCTATGACATTCCGCCATTTCCGAGCATGCGCGATTTCCGGATCTGGCGCGAAGTCGGTCCGCCCAAAGGCACGCTCTACCACTACCCGCCGGGCAGCGATCAGATCGTGTCGATGTCGGGCGCGCCGGCGCCGGCGCCTATCGCCATGCAAATGTACGCGCAGGCCACGATTCCGAAGATGATTGCCAAATACACGCAAGGCAAGGAGTCGATGGACCGGGTCATCGGCTGGGCCAGCTCCGAACTCGAGGGGTTCATGCGCACCTAGTGCGCAGGACAACGCATCGCGGAGCCCGATCGATGGCGAGTGGCGTGATACCCGGCCGGCGCAAGCCGGCCCTGCGGCAATTCGTGCGGCGCAGATCGACCATTGCGTTCGCGATGACCCTGCCCCTGATGCTCATCATCGCTTCGCTGGTGATCTATCCGGCTTTTTACGCTTTCTATCTGTCGATGCTCAATAGATCGATGGAACGTTTCGTCGGCCTGGCCAATTTCACGTTCCTGTTCACGCGCGAGACCTTCTGGATGGTGGTCAGGCAGTCCATCATCTTCGCCGTCAGTGCCGTGTTCTTCAAGGCACTGATCGGTTTCATGGTCGCGCATTTCGTGCACAACGTCCCGCTCAAGGGACAGCGCAAATGGCGCGGCATGCTGCTCGTGCCCTGGGTGATACCGCCGGCGATGAGCACGCTCGCCTGGCTCTGGTTGTTCGATCCGTCATACAGCGCATTCAACTGGCTGCTCGAAGGGCTCGGGACGGGACCCGTGCCCTGGCTGGGCGATCCTTACTGGGCGCGCCTTGCCGTCATCCTGGTCAATGTCTGGGTCGGTGCGCCCTTTTTCATGATCATGTATCTCGCCGCGCTGAAATCCGTGCCCGAGCAACTCTATGAGGCCGCAGCGATCGACGGCGCCAACTGGTGGCAGCGCATGTGGTTCATCACCTTGCCCATGATGCGCAACATCATCGCCATCACCATGTTGTTCTCGCTGATCGTGACATTCGCCAATTTCGACATCGTGCGCATCCTGACCAACGGCGGCCCGGTGGATCAGACCCACGTGTTCGCGACCTGGGCATTCCGCGTGGGGATCGAGAGCAACGATATTCCGCTGGGTGCGTGCGTCTCGCTGTTCATGTTTCCGCTGCTCGCCATTGCCGCCGTGTTCATCCTGCGCGACATCAACCGTCGATCCGACGAAACATGACAACGCCAGCCGCATCCAGTGCGTTACCCGCCGCGCGCCCGCCCGCGCGCAGCATGATGCGCGACCGGCGCCGCGCGCTGTTCTGGTCGTACGTGTTTCTGGTGATCTTCGTCATTTTCTTCCTGACCCCGCCGGTGTACATGCTGATCACCTCGCTCAAGACCAGTGCGGAGATCTCGGCGGCGAGCTCGCCGTGGTGGGTGTTCAATCCGACGCTCGAGAACTACGCCGCCATCCTGCTTTCGCCTGCGTACCTGACGTTCTTTCGCAACTCCGCGATGGTCTCCGTTCTGGTGGTTGCGATCACCATGCTGGTCAGCATCCCGGCCGCCTTTGCGCTGTCGCGCATGAAATTCTGGGGCTCCGCCACGCTCGCCACCGGCATCTTCCTGACCTACCTGATTCCGGAGACGCTGCTGTTCATTCCACTGTTCAAGATCTTCGCGTGGCTGCACCAGCTGACCGGCATCGAATTCATCAATCACTGGTGGCTGCTGGTCATCGTCTATCCGACGCTGACCGTGCCGTTCTGCACCTGGATCATGATCGGCTATTTCAGCAGCATCCCGCGCGAACTCGACGAGGCGGCGCTGATCGACGGCGCGGGCTACCTGCAGTTGCTGACCAAGATCTTCATTCCGGTGGCACTGCCCGGCATCATTGCCGCCACCATTTTCGCCTTCACCGTTTCCTGGGCACAGTTCCTGTATCCGATGGCATTCACCACCTCCACCGACCAGCTCGTGCTGCCGGTGGGCATCGTCACCACGCTCATCAAGGGCGATGTCTTCAACTGGGGCCAGATCATGACCGGCGCGCTGCTGGGCGCCGCACCGCCGCTCATCATCTACGCGTTTCTGATGGACTATTACATCGCCGGCCTCACCGCGGGCGCCACCAAGGGCTGATCCGTCGATCATGGCTGACGTGCAACTACGCAATGTAAGCAAGAAGTACGATGATACCGTGGCGGTCCGGGGCATCGATCTGACCATCGCGGACAAGGAGTTCGTGGTGCTGGTGGGCCCCTCGGGGTGCGGCAAGAGCACGACCTTGCGCATGGTCGCCGGGCTCGAAGACATCACCGGCGGCGACATCCTGATCGGCGGCGAAGTGGTCAACGACGTGCCGCCCAAGGATCGCGACATCGCCATGGTGTTCCAGAACTATGCGCTGTACCCGCACATGACGGTGTTCGAGAACATGTCCTTCGGCCTGCGCCTGAAGCGCGCGCCGAAGGCGGAAATCAAAACACGTGTAGAGCATGCGGCGCGCATCCTCGACATCACCGAGCTGCTGGAGCGCAAGCCCCGTCAGTTGTCGGGCGGCCAGCGCCAGCGCGTGGCCATGGGCCGCGCCATCGTGCGCAATCCCAAGGTGTTCCTGTTCGACGAGCCCCTGTCAAACCTCGACGCCAAGCTGCGCGTGCAAATGCGAACCGAGATCAAGCGCGTGCATCAGAAAGTGCGCACCACGACGCTGTATGTCACGCACGACCAGGTCGAGGCGATGACGCTGGCCGACCGCGTGGTGGTCATGCACGACGGCCTGATCGAGCAGGTCGGCACACCCGACGATCTGTATCACCGGCCGGCGACCCGGTTCGTGGCCGGTTTCATCGGCTCGCCCGCCATGAACCTCGTGCCCTGCCGGCTGCAGGACACGGGCGCAGGCTTGCAGGTGCGGCTCAACGACCAGCTCACGCTGCCGGTTCCGCAGCACCGCGCGGCGCGCTACCGGCCGCACGTGAACAGCACGCGGCTGCTGTTTGGCCTGCGCCCCGAACACATCATCGAACAGCGCCCGCATCTGGAGCCGGACCAGCACGTCTTCGAGATCATGCTTGAAGTCACCGAGCCGATGGGCATGGAGACGCTGGTGTACTTTCTGGTCAACGGCGTCGAAGTCTGTGGCCGGGTCAATCCCAATGCAGGCGCGCGTTCAGGTGCGGTCATGAAACTCGCCGCCGATCTGAACAACATGCATCTGATCGATGACGAAACCGGCCTCGTGCTCTAGCCCGTTCGCAGCCTCGGCACGAACATCTCAACCGTCCGTCATTCAGGAGCGATCCGTTTGCAAACGCTGAAAGGGAAAATAGCCTGGGTCACCGGCGCCGGTTCCGGCATCGGCAAGGCGGCTGCGCTCGCATTGGCGCGCGAAGGCGCAATGGTCGTGCTGACCGGCCGGCGCAAGCAGGCACTGCAGGAAACCGCTCGCGACATTAAAGCCGGCGGCGGCGCGGCGCTGGTGCAGGCTGCCGACCTCACGCGCCCGGCCAGCGCGGCGCGCGTGGCGACTGCCGTACAAAAGCGCTTCGGCCGGCTCGATATTCTGGTCAACAACGCCGGCGTGAACGTGCTCAAGCGCAGCTGGCGGCAACTCGCTGCCGCGGACGCGGCCAATGTGCTGCAAGGCAATCTTTCCAGCGCGTTTTACTGCGTGCTCGCCGCACTGCCCATCATGCGCGCGCAGGGCGAAGGCTTGCTGATTCATACCGCCTCCTGGGCCGGACGCTTCGTCGGGCCCACCGCCGGCCCGTCCTATGTTGCCGCGAAGCACGGCGTGGTGGCCATGAGCCACAGCATCAATGTCGAGGAATGCGTCAACGGCATTCGCTCCTGCGTGTTGTGCCCCGGCGAAGTGGCGACGCCGATCCTGGATCAACGACCGGTGCCGGTGAGCAAGGAGGAGCGCGCGCGCATGCTCCAACCCGAAGACCTGGCGGACCTGATCCGCTACATCGCCACGTTGCCATCGCATATCTGCATCAACGAGGTGCTGCTGAGCCCGGTGTGGAACCGCGGCTACGTGGCGCAATTGCGCATGCCCCATCTCAAGGTATGATCGCGGCCATGATTTCGATCCCCTATCAAGACCTCGAGCGCCTGGTGACCGATATTTTCGACGCTGCCGGCAGTTCGCACGCGGAAGCACAGCGTATTGCCCGGCATCTGGTGAGCGCCAATCTCGCCGGACACGACAGTCACGGCGTGGTGCGCGTGCCGCGCTACGTGCAGATGAAAAACGATGGCCTCATTCTCGCGGACCAGAAAGTCGATTTGCTGGTCGACACGCCGGTCATGGCGGTGGTCGATGGCAAGTACGGCTATGGACAGACCGTCGCGCCGCAGGCCGTCGAAGTCGGCATTGCCAAGTGCAAGGCCATGGGTCTTGCCGCGGTCGCGCTGCGCAACGCCGGCCATATCGGCCGCGTCGCGGACTGGGCGGAAATGGCTGCGGCGCAAGGCCTGGTCTCCATTCACTTCGTCAATGCGTCGGGCAGCGTGCTGGTTGCCCCGTTTGGCAGTGTGGAGCGGCGCTTCTCCACCGCGCCTTATTGTGTGGGCGTCCCGATGGCAGACAGAGCACCGCTGATCCTGGATTTCGCAACCTCGGTAGTCGCCGAGGGCAAGGTGCTGGTGGCAAGCCAGGGCGGCAAGGCGGTGCCCGCGGACGCGCTGATCGGCCCGGATGGGCGCACCAGCAACGATCCGCAATTGCTGTACGGCGACTATGCGAAGCTCGGCAAGCGCGACATCCGCAACGGCCCCGGGGCGCTGCGCACCTTCGGCGACCACAAGGGATCGGGGCTCGCGCTGATGTGCGAAATTCTCGGCGGCGCATTGTCCGGCACCGGCTGCACGGCGCCGGGGCGGCGTTTTGCCAATGGCATGTTCTCGCTGTATGTCGATCCCGCGCGCATCGATCCGGAGGGCCTGTTTCCCGCGGACGTCACGCGTTACGTGAGTTACGTCAAGGCCGCCAAGCCTTCCGAGCCGGGCACGGAGACCCTGTTGCCCGGCGAGCCCGAAGCACGCACCCGCGCGCAGCGGCTCGCGGCAGGCGTTCCGCTGGCGGAGCAGACCTGGACATTGCTGCTTGAAACCGCCCGCTCCCTCGGGCTCAGTCCCGCCGCCGCCTGAACGCCGGCCCTGTACAGATAAAACTCGGATGCCAGACGCAAAAAAGAAGCTGCTGATGCCCGCGGCCATGGCGCGTGCCGGTTGGGACGTTATCAAAGGCCGCGCCGACATCGAAGCCGTAGGCTTCGAATTTAACCTGCCCACGCCGGCGTTTCACGCGCTGCTCGCCGATGTGCACGGCGTAGCACTCGGCCTGACGCCGTTCGCCGAACCCGAACTGCGCGCCGCGCCGCTGCTGCGCGCAGTCGCCCGCATCGGCGTGGGTTACGACACGGTCGACGTCGCCGCGCTGACCCGGCACAACATCCCGCTGATGGTGACCGGCATCGCCAACTCGCCCTCCGTTGCGGAGCAGGCGTTGTTCTTCATGTTCGCGCTGGCCAAGCGCGGCGCGGCTTTGCATGCGATCGTACGCGAACATCGCTGGGCGGATCGAATGCGCGAACTGCCTGCCGACCTGTTCGGCAAGACCGTGCTGGTGGTCGGCTTCGGCCGCATCGGCTCGCGCACCGCCAAAGCCTGTCTCGCCCTGGGCATGCTCGTGCTGGTCTATGACCCCTATGTGGACGCCGCCCGGATCGAGGCGACCGGTTGCGAGTACATGGCCAGCCTCGACGCCGCCCTGCCCCGCGCCGACTTCGTAACCATCCACTGCCCGAAGAACGACGAAACCACGGGTCTGTTTGCCGCACCCCGTCTGGCGCGCATGAAACCCTCGGCGTTTCTGGTCAACACTGCACGCGGCGGCATCGTCGATGAAGCGGCGCTGCACGACGCATTGACCCGCGGCATCATCGCGGGCGCCGGACTGGACGTATTCGACCGCGAGCCCCCCGCGCCCGACAACCCCCTGCTCGACCTGCCCAACGT
>CBDDRM010000091.1:0-8277 GCA_965233135.1 uncultured bacterium
ACAACCTCGACGCGGCCCGCGGCGCGCTTCCGGACGCGGCGATGCGGAAGAAAATAGTTCAGTACTGGGATTCGCTCGGCTGATTCGCGTTAGGGCATGAAGGTCAAGCGCATCGTCTCTAATGTCGCTACGCCGGACATAAATAAGGCGAGCGCCTTCTATGAAGAGATCCTCGGCCTCGAAGTCCTCATGGACCTTGGCTGGATACGAACCTACGGCTCCAATGAAAGCATGACAATTCAGGTCAGTGTGATGTCCGCGGGAGGGTCTGGAACGGCCGTGCCGGAGCTATCGATTGAAGTGGACGATGTCGAGGAAGCTCTGACGCGAGTCCGAAAAGCGGGTATCCCGATCGAATATGGCCCTGCGACCGAGCCTTGGGGCGTGCGCAGATTCTACGTGCGCGATCCTTTCGGCAAACTCGTCAACATTCTGCAGCACGAGTAGCAGGCAGTAGCGCGGGCGTTCGAGATGCATCGTCGAATTTACGCTCGCGCGCGAGACGATCAGATAAAATAAGCTGCGTCTATGCGATGGCATTCGACGGTCAGAAGCGCTGGAAAGCGGCTCGGTGGCCCAGATCCGATGCTGCGCGCCGAATGCGAGTTCCAGATCCGATCTTTGCACGCGGTATCGTCTGATGAGCAAGGACACCCTTTCCGAGCTTCTGCGCGCCGTGCGCCTGCGCGGCGCGATTTTCTATTACGTGGACGGCGTGTCGCCCTGGGTGGCGGAAACGCCGCACGCCCGCGATTTTGCTTCGCAGGTTTTTCCCGGCGCCGGCCATGTCATCGAGTACCACGTCGTCACGCGCGGCAGTTGCTGGGGTGCGGTGGCCGGAGAAGAGGCGGTGCAGGTGCATGCGGGCGACGTGATCATGTTTCCGCACGGCGACGCGCACGTCATGTCCAGTGCGCCCGGCCTGCGGGCCAGCCGTATCAACAAGGACAGGCATTTTTCCCCGCAGCCGCCTCAGCTCCCCTATGTGCTCACCGTTCGAGGCGAGGACGTGAGCATGACCGAACGTCTCGGCGAAACGGCTGCGGGCGGCACCACCGTGGTCTGCGGCTTCCTCGGCTGCGATGCGCGTCCGTTCAACCCTCTGCTTGCGGCGCTGCCTCGGCGGCTGCACATTCCAAGCGCCGCAAGGAAGAGCGAATGGATCGGCCAGTTCATCGACGTCGCGGTTCGGGAAACAACCGAGAGGCGCCCGGGCGGCGAAGCGATGCTCGAGCGCCTTTCCGAGATGATGTTCGTGGATGTCGTGCGCCGCCATCTCGAAAGTCTTCCGCCCGATCAGACGGGCTGGCTTGCCGGATTGCGCGACCGTTTCGTGGGGCGCGCACTGGCGCTGCTGCACGAGCGGCCGTCGCATCGCTGGAGCATCGATGAACTCGGCGAGGCCGTAGGTTTATCGCGTTCCGCTCTGTACGAGCGCTTCGTACAGCTTGTCGGGCAGCCGCCCATGCACTATCTCGCGCAGTGGCGCATGCAAGTCGCCTCGCAGCTCCTGCTTCAGTCGACACTCAATGTCGCCTCGATTGCACTGGAAACAGGTTACGAGTCGGAAGCGGCATTCAGCCGCGCCTTCAAACGCCTGGTGGGCATGCCGCCCGCCGCCTGGCGGCGTCAGCACACCGGCACTCCGGGCGAGGCACAGCCTCATGCCGGCGGCGCTACCGCAGCGGCCGTGAACACGCTGGCTTGAGTAAGGCGCTTGCGGCTCGAGCGCAGACGCGCGGGCAAGAAAGGCGGAAATCCGGGTATGGGCGCCAGGACCTGCGCGCTGCACACTTGCCAGCGTCAATAACCCTTTTGCACGGTCATGACGACGCTACTGGACGCCCGTGGGCTTGCCGTTTCGACAGCCGATGCTGCGTCGCTCGATCGGCTCGAAGCGGCGCTCGCCAGCCTGCACGGCGCTCAGGGTGACGCACAAAGCTTCATCGAAGCCGCACTCGCGCGCGATCCAGAATTCGTCGCCGGCCATTGCCTGCGTGCGGCCGCTCTGGTGCTGGGCAGCGAGACGCCGCACGAACCGGCTCTGGAGGCCGCGATCCGCGCGATCGAGCGACGCCACGAGCGTGCCAATGATCGTGAGCGCCGGCATGCCGCGGCAGCGAGGGCGTGGCTGGAAGGCGATGCAAGGCTCGCGGCACATCGGTACGGCGAACTCGTGATCGACTATCCGCGCGACAGTCTTGCTTTGCAGGTCGCGCATGCCTTCGATTTCCGTCTTTCACAGCGCGAGATGCTGCGCGACCGCGTGGCGCAGGTCCTGCCGCACTGGGACGAATCGGTCCCGGGCTTCAGCTTCGTACTGGGCCTTTACGCCTTCGGGCTCGAGGAGACCGGCGATTACGCGCGCGCGGAGGCTACCGCCCGGCGCGCGCTCGATCTCGATCCCGAGCATGCCGCCGCGATTCACGTCGTCGCTCACGTGATGGAAATGCAAGGGCGCACTCACGAGGGGATACATTGGCTCGAATCGACGCGGAATATCTGGACGCGCAACCCCGGATTCGCCATCCATATCGCCTGGCACCTCGCCTTGTTCCAGCTCGATCTGGATGAGCCTGAAGCGGCGCTGGCGGTCTACGATCGAACGCTCGCGCCGACGGCATCGAGTTCGATCGCCGCGCTTGTAGATGCCTCCGCTCTGCTATGGCGACTTGAAATTCGCGGAATGGATGTCAGCGGTCGCTGGCGCGCGCTCGCCGATTGCTGGACAGACAGGCGGCTCGTGGGTAGGCGCGCATTCAATCTGGTACATGCCGTCATCGCCTTCACTGCCGCCAGCAGAATGCAAGCGGCACGCCGTGTTTCGGCACTGTTGCGCTACGACTCCACCACGCGGGCGGTGAACCTGGCGGCTGATCTCGCCCTTGCCGTGCCGCTGGCGGAAGCTCTGCAGGCGTTCGGTCGCGGCGACTACGCGCGCGCTGTGGAGAAAATCAGCGTGGTGCGCGCCATTGCCCATCGCTGCGGCGGCAGCGTCGCCCAATGCGACCTGATCCATCTGACGTTCGTAGAAGCGGCGCTGCGCAGCCGTCGTACACGCCTCGCCGAAGCCCTCGCGGCGGAACGCACCGCGCGCAAACCCCAGAGCGCGCTCAACCAATGGCTTTTCGCTCGCGCCGCCGGGACGCGCGGGTCGCCACCAGTGGTCGGTGCCGTGCCTCACCGTGCAGCCGCTTAGCTTCGCCTGCGTGTCGAACGGGCAAGCCGGGTGAGAGGTTGAGTTGACCCGGGTTCCTTGCGCGGCAGTCATCGCATTGCGACGGGCCCGCGCGAGTGGACCACGCCTGGCAAGACCCGCTGTTCACCAATGCGCTGCGGCCTGCTCACCGGGTCGCAGCCTCGCGCCTGTTAGCCCAGCGGGGCGGACCATTCGAGTCACGGATGACGCTCCGGCTGCCGTTATGGCATATTTAGCGGCATATGGATCGCGCGCTCACCCCAACGGAATACCGCCTTCTCGTCGAGCATTCGCCAGTCATGATCTGGCGGGCGGGCACGGACGCGAAGTGCGATTACTTCAACGAGCGGTGGCTTGCCTACACCGGGCGCACGGTCGAGCAGGAACTGGGAGACGGCTGGGCCGAAGGCGTCCACGCAGACGACCTCGAGCGCTGCGTCGCGTATTACCTCGACCATTTCAAGCGGCGCGAGCCTTTCGAGATGGAGTATCGCCTGCGTCGTCATGACGGAGTCTACCGTTGGATATTCGACCGCGGCGTACCATTCACGAACGAATCGGGGGAATTCGCCGGTTTCATAGGCAGCTGCGTGGACGTTGACGAGCGGCGCAAGGCTCAGGAAGCACAGCGGCAGCATAACGAGGATCAGCTGGAACTTGCTCGCGACTTCGAAAAATGGGTTCTCGCCATCGTCAGTCACGACATCCGCAATCCTCTCGGCACGATCCAGCTCGCCGTGCGGGTGCTGCATAGCATTCCCGATGCTACCGATGCCGTAAAGCGAAATGCAGGAATGATCGGGCGCGCGGCGCATCGCATTCAGCATATGGTTGAGGATCTGCTCGATCTGTCGCGGGAGCGACAAGGCTCGGGCCTTCACATCAAGTCGAAACACACGGATCTTCGCGCCATATGCCGGGAGGTCATCGACGAGCTCGAGTCCCTTGGGCCGGATTGCAGGATCAGCCTGGAGGGTGAGGGCAACACCACGGGCACGTGGGACGAGGGGCGCATCATGCAAGCTATCTCGAACCTGGCTTCAAACGCCATGCAGCACGGCACACCCGGCTGCCCGATCCGGATACGCCTGAACGGCGACGAACGGCAGGTCGCGGTTGAAGTCCACAACGAAGGCAGCATCCCGGGTGAACTGTTGCCCCATCTTTTCGAGCCCTTCCGCTCGGTGCGCCAGCACGCGAAGCGCGGTGATGGCCTTGGCTTGGGACTTTTCATCGCTAACGCGATCGCGCGAGCCCATGGCGGCGGTCTCGAAGTCGACTGTGCAAGCGGCAGGACAGTATTTCGGCTGGTCCTTCCGCGGCAATCGCGGCATTTCCACGCCTCTGACGCGAACGGCGAGGCGCAGGCGCAACTGCGCGACGGCTCGTAATCAGCGTCGATTCGTGACGACACCTGGAACCCAAGGCAAGGCGGTCTCCGAGCACATCTCGCAAAGAATTGCCGAGCTCGGAGATTGGCGAGGGGAGACCCTCGGCCGAATGCGCAAGCTCATCAAGGAAGCAGATCCCGACGTCGTCGAAGAATTGAAGTGGCGAGGCACGCCGGTCTGGTCGCACGACGGCATCCTTTGTACCGGCGAGACTTACGCGAGCGTCGTGAAGCTTACTTTTGCGAGGGGCGCCTCGCTGAAGGATCCGGCCCGCCTGTTCAATTCGAGTCTCGATGGAAACGTTCGCCGCGCCATCGACATCCACCAAAGCGAAGAAGTTGATGCGTCCGCTTTCAAGGCGCTCATTCGCGAGGCGGTCACACTCAACCGTTCCGGGAAGTCGAAATCTCCGAAGAAACCGAAGCCCTGAATTTATTCGCTCTTGACCACGGAACCATCGCGACGCCGGTCTTCGGCGTACTGAAGCCAAATGGGTAAACTCGTTCTTGCAATCGCCGTCGTCGCAGCGGCTTACTTCGGCCTGAGCCAGACCGTTGCCCTGCGCCAGTTTTCCGGCGCACCGCCTTCCCAGTCGGTGCCGGCGCACCAGACCGATGCGCTGCACAGCGCCATTGCCGAACAGCGAAGCGGCGTTCAGGTTACAGGCGAAGGCACCGTCACAAAACTGCTCGCAGACGACTCCGATGGCAGCCGCCACCAGCGTTTCATTCTGACGCTGGCCTCGGGGCAAACGCTGCTGGTCGCACACAACATCGATCTGGCGCCTCGACTCGACTCGCTACGGTCCGGAGACTCCGTCGAGTTCAACGGCGTATACGAATGGAACCCCAAAGGCGGCGTCATTCATTGGACGCACCACGACCCGGGCGGCCGGCATCAGGGCGGCTGGCTCAGGCACGCAGGCAAGATCTACCGCTAAGGTATGCGCGCGGGATCACGGTGGACATCTGGAGGCAGGCGCATGCCGTGGTGTTAACCCGGCAGGAACGGGAGGCGTTGCGGACCTTGGCGTCCGGGACAATGAGCGCGAACCCGGATCGCACCTGGCTGGACGAGGCCTTCTCCGCGTGGCGCCAAAGCTCGAGGATCCCGCGCTGCCCCTCGGAGTTCCGCGCTCGTGGTACTGAGTTACCCACCGTCACCATCCACATGCTTCTGCTATCCTTCAGGAATGAATGCTCCCGTAAATCGGGATTCCACTTTCGAATCCGAGTTGCTCTCTGCAGTAGAAACGTTGCAGGGCGACCTGGTCGATCTCGCCACGACGCTGGTGCGTTTTCCGTCGCTGAACGGCGCCGAGGCCGGCGCCCAGGATTACATGGAGGCACTGTTCCGCGGCATGGGTCTGGCGACCGCGCGCTTCGAGGTGCGCGACACGGACCTGAGAGATCTGCCGGGTTATTCGCCATCGGTTGGGCAGTGGGAGCGACACGACAACGTTGTCGGCATGCATCGGTCCCGCAGCGTGGGCGGACAATCGCTGATCCTGAACGGGCATATGGACGTCGTGCCCGTCGGCGCAGAGGAATTGTGGTCGCGCCCGCCGTTCGATCCGGTCGTGCGCAATGGCCGGCTTTACGGGCGCGGCAGCGGCGACATGAAGGCGGGCATTGCCGCTTATGTCACCGCGTTTCGCGCATTGAAGGCGATGGGCCTGCAGCCGGCCTCAGCAGTGATCATGCAGTCGGTCGTCGAAGAAGAATGCACCGGCAATGGCGCGCTGGCGTGCCTGAAGCAGGGCTACACCGCCGACGCGGCCATCATTCCGGAACCGTTCGGTCATACCATCCTCGACGCCCAGGTAGGCGTGATGTGGCTGTCGGTGGAAGTTTTCGGCAAACCGGCGCATGTGCTCAACGCCGGACAAGGTATCAATGCCATTGAAGCGGCAATCAGCCTGTGGCGCGGATTGCAGACGCTGGAAGCACAGTGGAACGAATCGGCCAGCCGGCACGCGGCCTTCGCACATCTCGAACATCCCGTCCGATTCAACCTTGGAAAAATTCATGGTGGCGAATGGGCGTCGTCGGTTGCCACGCGCTGTGTCATGGAACTGCGCTGCGGTTTTTATCCCGGCGTACCCGCCGCGCATGCGCGCGCCGCCATCGAAGCATGCCTGGCGGATACGAAGAAGACGGATGCATCACTTGCAACCATCAATTATCGCCTGCGTTACGCGGGCTTCCAGGCCGAAGGTTTCGTGCTGGATCGCGCAACGCCGCTGCTGACCGGACTGGCCGCGGCACATTCTCAGGTAACGCAACGCGACGCCGAATGGTTCGCCAGTGCAGCCACCACGGACGCGCGCGTTTTCAACCTTTACGGCAGCATTCCGGCAACCTGCTACGGGCCCGAGGCGCAGAACATCCACGGCATCGACGAATCGGTCTCGCTCGCGAGCACGCTGCGCGTGGCGCAAGTGCTGGCGCTGTTCATGGCACGCTGGTGCGGTACGGAGAAAGCGCCATGACGCGTGCATGGACAGCGGCGTGGGCCGCCCTTGCGGCATTGCTTGCGGGGTGCGCGGGCGGGATGATGAAGTTTTTAACCGGCGCGGTCATTGCCGCCGCTTCGATCTCGAGCATCGCTGCCGGGCCGCAACACGTCGACATCACCTGGATGTCGATCACGAACATGCACTATCAAATAGGCGCGCTGGGCGTGCTGACCGATGGCTACATCACGCGCATTCCCGAAGAGCAGTTTCATGGCGGCGGCGGGGGCTATGCCTACACGCGCACGCCCTGGAAACCTGATGTTGCAGCCATCACACGTGTGCTCGACGCCATCGGAGGGCGCGACAATGTCGATCTGCTGCTCACCGGGCACAGCCACTGGGATCATTCGTTCGATACTGCGACGTGGTCGAAGTTGACGGGCGCGCCTATCATCGGCTCGCAGACCACGTGCTACGAAGTGATGGCGGAAAACCTGCCGGAAGAGCGTTGCCGGCCCGTGTACGGCCTGGAATCCATTGCGCTCGCGGAAGGGGTCACCCTGCGCGTGGTGCGCTGGAACCACAGCGGCGATCCAGCAAAAAACTGGGAGCAGCACGACCCGGTCGAACTCGATGCCATTCCGCGCGCGGACCCGGCAACCGGAGGGCTCAGAGCCGGCGTGGCGGAGGACTTCCCCAATGGGGGCGGCAACCGCGGCTTCCTGTTTACCGTTGATGGCCCGCGCGGGCGGTACAGCTGGTTCTATCAGAATTCTGCAAGTCCCGTGGACCTGCATGTACCGATCGTGCTCAACGGGGTGGATTACGGCGCGCCTATCGACAATCTCAAAAAGGCGATGCGGGACGCCGGCCTGGGCTCGGTGGATCTGTGGATCGGCACCGGCGGCCTGCCCATTGCCCAACTGGTGTTGCCTGTGCTCAGGCCCAAAGCCTATCTACCCGTCCACTGGGACGGCTTGTGGCAACCATTCGAAGCTGGCCTGCCCTGGCCTTATACGGATCCGGCCACTGAAGCATACGTGGCCGAGGCGGGCGTGAAACTGCTCAAACCCGGTCAGTACATGGATAAATGGCGGCTGGACGCCACAGGCATTCAAGCGCTCACAAACAGCCCGGCCAAACGGGCGCTCGGATTTTCCGGGCGCCAAGAGTTCGTTCCATAGCGCCGGGCATAGCCGCCAAACGGCTGACATCCGCATGGTTATTTG
>CBDDRM010000092.1:0-2867 GCA_965233135.1 uncultured bacterium
AAAGCCCGGTCGATAGCGCGTCGGCAGTCGTGGCATCGGGCGCGATCACTGTCACGCTGCGGTAATGAAGAGGACTGGTGCCCGTGCGTGGGTCGAACAGATGATGGTGGCGACCCTTGGCATCGAATAGCGCGCCGTAGCCGCCCGAGGTCGCGATCGCGCGATCGACCAGCGACAGCGCATGCAGGCTGCGCCAGGGTTGTTCCGGATCTGCGATCCCGACACGCCAGGGCGATCCATCGGCATGGCCGCGCAACGCGCGCATCTCTCCCATATTCACCAGCACATGCTCGAAGCCTCGATCGCGCAGCATTTCGGTCACACGATCCGTGATGAAGCCCTGCGCGATGCCATTGAGAGTGACGGCCATTCCGGGTTGCTTGAAGGCGATGAGCTTTTGGCTCACGTCTACTTGACGGTAATCGACGCAGTTGAGCGCGCGTTGGATTTCGGCCCGGGCCGGCCCGTTCGGGTCCGCGACTGCGGCCGCGAAGTGGCGCGCGTAGAGTTCCCACAATGGTTGCACCGTCACGTCGAACGCGCCATCGGTGGCGCGACTGAAACCGGCGGCAGTATCGAGCAGCGCGACCAGCTCTATGGGTGGATTACGAAGACTGCCGGCGCGGTTCAGGCGCGAAAGCGCCGAGTTCGGCCATTGCAGGCTGAAGATGCCTTCCAGCCTGCGCACCTCGGAAAAACACGCATCGATTGCTGTGCGTGCCGTCTGCTCACTGGAGTGATAGAGCTGAAGCTCGGTTTCGGCACCCAGCAGAATCCCTCGTCGGACATGCAATTGCGGGCCCGGTACGGCAGCCAGCGCAGGAAGCACTGCACCGGCTGCAGCAGTTGCGAAAATTTGCAGAAACCGCCGGCGATTGATCTTCCTCGGAATGCAGGCTCGCTCGATCACTCTTTCTTCCTCCTGTCGCCGTCAGGCTTCGCCGACACCGGCAGGGGCGCGCGTCGCGTCCACCGATATCTGCCAGAATCACGCCGGGCACCGCGGAGGGGTCTGCCGTGGCCCGCGGCGCTGCGCTGTGCAATATCCTGTTCTTGCGTGGGCGCGAAACGCACTTCGTTCATCCGGATGGCTTTCCCTGCCTGACCTTTGCATCAAGGAGAAGCGCGACACGCGCCAGGCGCGTCAGCGCGCGCACGGACAGGGTCGCTCCCGATATGCCATTGATGTCACGGTCTAGCTGACGCATATCGTTCAACGTGGCGCCCTTGAACTGATCAGTAAAGTAGGCGTAGCGCACTTCGCGCCCCCGGCTCTCGCGATAGATGAGAACGTTGATGCGCGCGATGGCGCCCTTGTCTACCACGATCCCTGTTGTGATCGGCTCGGTTTTGCCGATCTCTTCGAGAATCCAGGCCGTGCGCTCTCCCTGCGACCAGTAGCGCACGCGCATCGCGCCTGCGCTATGGCCAAGAATCTCCTCAACCGCATCACGCGTATCGCCGGTTATCCAGAGGAGCGATGGCTTCGGCGCAGTTCCGCCGAAGCTCTCGCCCAGGAACTTCTCCGGCGCGAGGTAGACTTCGGCGCCCAACGCAAGCGGCGAAACCATAGCCAGAGCCAGCGCCGCGAGCCGCACCCTGGATCTCATACGATCCATCATTCTGGTTGCATGCGGCTCTTGCCTGCTTTGCACTTCTGTCCCGATCCTCAGAACATGAAGCCCACGCCAAGATTGACGCGGTCGTCGCCGACCTGGCCGGCGGGGGCATCCACGAACTGGTAGTCCGCCTTGAGCACGACCTGGGGATGCGGCCAATAGTTCAGGCCCACGTCAGTCTGCTTGATCTTCGAGTCGGCCGTATCGCCGGCCGTGTTATCGACTACGGAATAACGTACAAAAACGCCGACCTCGCCCTTGCCGGTGCCGAAAATATAACCCGGCTCGACGTACCACCCATACTGCTCGTCGCGGCCAACTGCCTTGGGCAGATCTCCGCCGAGTTCCCAGCGCGCGTAGAGCGCCCGCAGCGACCAGGGTCCGCGGCGAACGCTGGCGTGCGTCTCGAGCAGTACGGCGTCGATGCCTTCTCCCTGGGTGAGATCATCCTGGTACTGCGCCGAAGCCGCCAATTCCACGCCCGGGATTCGAGTCCACTTGATTCGACCGGTCACTGCGGGATCTTCGGCTGCCGCGTTGGCGACCTTCTGGCGCCCGCCGCGGGTCAGGAATGCACTGCTTCCGGTGGTGGCGACTTTGAGCCCGGAATGAACGGCTATATCCGTACTGAAGCCGCCACCGAGGTCAACACGCGTGCTTGCACCGCCTTCCCACCAGGTCGTCGGTATGACGTTGGTTTCGACGATGTTGCGCTCCACGCCAAAGAAAGTCGGCGGTTCGTGCGTTTCGTTCAGAATGCCGACGGGAAGAAGGAATAATCCGACCTTGCTGAGTATGCGGTCAGTGAGGCTGAACTCGATGTATGCCTGTTCCAGTTCGACCTCGCCGGGCTTCCCCTCGCCGACGAGCGAATGCTCGATCTCGAGCTCCGACATGAAGCGAATGCGCTCGGAGAATTGATGACCGAAAAAGAGCACGAAGCGGTGGAAGTCGATCTGGTCCTGATTGCCGCCGTTGTAATGCATCTCGCCATAACCGCCGAACGATGTCTTGTTCCACCAACCCTCGACCATTCCGCCCGCACCTTTGTCGACGGACACCTCTTCGACGCGGTTGGCCGTCGCTTCGACTTTTTCATCAGATTCTGACTGACGGGCTTTCAGTTCTTCGATCTGGCGCTGCTGTTGCTGGATGATGCCCCACATCTCTTCTGCGGTGGGCTGACGGTCCTGGGCCAATGAGAGCCCGGTTGCAAACAAACCGGCAGCCAGCCCGATGAGCCTTATC
>CBDDRM010000093.1:0-15923 GCA_965233135.1 uncultured bacterium
GACCGATAATGGCGCAGTGCAACAATGCGTTGCGATGGCTCATAGGAGGCCGCAATGAATATTCTTACGAAAGTTCTGGATTCCATCGACGGTTATCTGGCCAGGCAGGAACACCGTCAGATCGAGGCGTACCTCGCGAAAGCTCAGAACCTGGGCGAACTCGAGTATCGGCTGCGCTTGCTCGATTCGAAGAACACTCCCTCGCTTTTCTGAGGAGGGCCCATGATCTCCGCCTTGCGCCGTTTGTTCGATACGCGCCAACCGCGCATTGCTGCTCGCGCCAAAGTCAATCTGATCGGCAGTTTTGGTGTGCTGGAACGTAGCGATGGTGTGGTTGAGGCAGTCGTTGGCGATGAAGCATATGTCGAGTGGGCCAATGGCAGTCGCTCCGTCGAGAATACGCGTCATCTGGTCCAAATCACCGGCTGACGCAACCTCGCTCATCCGAGCCCGGCGCCCCCGGGCTTTTTTTTCACCCCTGGTTCCGGGGCCCGCCGGGCATATCGCATTACGCTGCGATCAACCAAGGGCTCCGGGTCTGCACCCAATGCATATGCCCGCTGCGTCTGGTCCATCGGCGCAACATTCTGGTCGAGCGCGGACTTTTTTCTCGCAGAGGCTTTGCCGGCTTACCGGCTCATCATGCCCGATTATGACAGCCGCTTCTCACGCGCGCATTTCCACGGCTTAAGAGGTCTGCAGAATTCCCTGGGCCTGCTGACGGCGGGGCGCTAGCGACCCGCGCTGGTTTTCAATCGCTCCATGGCCGCAACGAGCTGCGCGCTGATGCCCGGTTCCCATGCAGAATGCCCAGCGTCCGCAACCACGATGTATTCCGCTTCGGGCCACGCATTGTGCAAATCGTTGGCGGAAATGATCGGACAAACCATGTCATAACGGCCTTGCACGATCGTACCCGGGATCGAGCGCAACTTGTAAGCGTTCTCGAGCAGCGCGTTCGGCGGCAGGAAAATATTGTGCGTGAAGTAGTGCGCCTCGATACGCGCCAGGCCGAGCGCGACAGCCTGCTCGGAAAAGTGCGCCACGGTGGATGCGCTCGGCAGCAACGTCGAGCATGCCCCTTCGTAGATGCTCCATTGATGGGCTGCGGGCATGTGCGTGCGAGGATCGGGGTTGTTGAGGCGCTCGGAGTAGGCGGCAAGCAGATCGCCGCGCTCGTGCTCGGGAATGTACTCGGCGAAGCGCCGCCAGGCTTCCGGAAACACGAAGCGCATGCGGTTCAGGAACCAGTCGATCTCGAGCGCACGGCACAGGAAAATGCCGCGCAGCACCAGGGCTGCACAGCGTTGCGCATGGGTCTGCGCATAGGCCAGCGCAAGCGTGCTTCCCCAGGAGCCGCCAAAAATGATCCATTTTTCGATGCCCAGATGCACGCGCAGCTTCTCCATGTCGCTGATGAGATGCGGCGTGGTGTTGTCCGTCAGGTCGCCATGCGGTCGCGAGCGTCCGGCTCCGCGCTGGTCGAAAATGACTATGCGGTAGTGCCTGGGATCAAAGAAGCGCCGGTGCATCGGGCTCGCACCGGCGCCGGGTCCACCGTGCAGAAAAACCACCGGCATGCCGCGTGGATTTCCGGATTCTTCCCAGTATATTTCATGCCGCCCGTCCATCCGCAGGTGACCGCAGCGCAATGGTTCAATTTCCGGATAGAGCTCAGTGCGAATGACAGGAGTGGCGAAGTCCATGAAGAACAGGAATATTGGCTAGGCTGATTTCGGTTTGGCGCGCGAGCAAACGACGATCGGAACCATAGCAAAAACGCAGGCTCGCGACAAACTCCGATGCTGCGCCGCAGAGAAGTCCCGGCACAGCGTCCACGTATAATCGCGCAATCATCAGAACGGAGCGATCATGGACGATCTATTGCGCAAGAGCGCGCTCGATTATCACCGCCTGCCCACACCGGGGAAGATCTCGGTGGTCCCGACCAAGGCCCTGATCAATCAGCGCGATCTCGCCCTGGCCTATTCGCCAGGCGTGGCGGCCGCTTGCGAAGAGATCGTTCGTGACCCCGCCACCGCTCGCGCCTATACGGCGCGTGGAAACCTTATTGGCGTGATCACCAATGGCACCGCTGTGTTGGGGCTGGGTCCGATAGGGCCGCTCGCCAGCAAGCCGGTCATGGAAGGCAAGGGGGTGCTGTTCAAGAAATTCGCGGGCATCGATGTGTTCGACATCGAGATCAACGAACGCGACCCGGACAAGCTGGTGGAGATCATCGCCAGCCTGGAGCCCACTTTTGGCGGCATCAATCTCGAAGACATCAAGGCGCCCGAATGCTTCTATATAGAGAAGCAGTTGCGCAGCCGCATGAATATTCCGGTTTTCCACGACGACCAGCATGGCACGGCGATCATCGTCGGGGCCGCCGTGCTGAATGGTCTGAAGGTGGTCGGCAAGGACATCGGCAAGGTAAAACTGGTTTGCTCGGGCGCGGGCGCCGCAGCGCTCGCATGCCTCGATCTGCTGGTGAGCCTGGGCCTGCCGATGGAAAACATCTGGGTCTCCGACATCAAGGGCGTGGTCTATGCCGGACGCACCGAAGAAATGGATGACAACAAGGCCCGATATGCCAAAGCCACTGCCGCTCGCACGCTCGCCGAGATTTTGCCCCAGGCTGATATTTTCCTCGGTCTTTCGGCTGCGCGCGTGCTGAAACCGGACATGCTCAAGCAGATGGGGCCCAAGCCATTGATCCTTGCTCTGGCCAATCCCGAGCCCGAGATTCTTCCCACGCAAGCAAAGGCGGTGCGGCCGGACGCGGTGATCGCCACGGGGAGATCGGACTTTCCGAACCAGGTCAACAACGTGCTTTGCTTTCCGTTCATCTTCCGCGGTGCGCTGGATGTGGGGGCGACCATCATCAACGAACCCATGAAACTCGCCGCGGTACGGGCGATCGCCGAACTCGCCCAGGCGGAACAATCGGACATTGTGGCGCTCGCCTACGGGGAGCAGGAACTGAGCTTCGGGCCCGAGTACCTCATCCCCAAGCCCTTCGACCCGCGCCTGATCGAAAAGATTGCGCCGGCCGTGGCGCTGGCCGCGATGCAAAGTGGCGTGGCGACCCGTCCCATCAGCGATTTTGTCGCTTATCACGAACAGTTGTCGCAATTCGTTTATCACTCCGGGCTGATCATGAAGCCCGTTTTCAGCGCGGCAAAGAAAAACCCGACGCGCGTGGTGTTCTGCGAGGGCGAAGACGAACGCGTATTGCGCGCCGTGCAGATCGTCGTGGACGAGGGTCTGGCCAAACCGATACTGATTGCCCGGCCCGAAGTGCTCGAGCCGCGCATCGAGAAGTTCGGATTGCGCATGCGTGCGGGAAAGGATTTCGAGATCGTCAATCCGAACTCGGATCCGCGTTTTCGGGACTACTGGCAGGAATACTACGGGCTGGTCCAGCGTCGGGGTATTTCCGTCGAGTACGCCAAGCGCGAAGTAACGCGGCGCACCACGCTGATCGGTGCGCTGATGGTTCGCCGCGGCGATGCGGACGCGATGTTATGCGGGACCATCGCGCAGTTCTCGCTGCATGTGGATTACATTGCCACGGTTATCGGTTTGCGACGCGGCGTCAACCAGTTTGCGGCGATGAACATGCTCATCCTGCCGAACCGAAACCTGTTCATCTGCGACACTTACGTCAACCCTGATCCGACCCCGGAGCAAATTGCCGAGATCACGATGATGGCCGCGGACGAAGTATTGCGCTTCGGCATAACTCCGAAAATCGCGCTGCTGTCGCACTCCAACTTCGGCAGCTCGCGTAATGCCTCGGCGCAGAAAATGAGCAAGGCGCGCGAGATTCTCGAACAGCGAGCCCCGCAACTCGAAGTTGAAGGCGAAATGCATGGTGATGCGGCGCTCAGCGAGGAAATCCGTTCGAAGATTTTTCCGAACTCGCGGCTCAAGGGCGAAGCCAACCTGCTGATCATGCCGACTCTGGACGCCGCCAACATTACCTTCAACCTGATCAAGACCATTTCGGGCGATGGCATCACCGTCGGACCGATCTTGCTGGGCGCGGCCAAGACGGTGCATATCCTGACGCCGACTGCTACGGTGCGCCGGCTCGTCAACATGACCGCGCTGGCCTCGGTCGACGCGTCCTACGGCCGCTGATTGGCGCGAGTGCCGCCGGCTTGGCGGCCGCGCGTGATTCGGTGCCAGGAGATTTGTATGGCAATGCCCGTCGTATTCGAAGAACACGCCGCCGCGACCGGCGCGCGTATCGGCCTTGCCCGCCTCAATGCCGAAAAGACGCTGAACGCGTTGTCGCTGGAAATGATCGACCTGCTCGCTGAACGCCTGGTGCAGTGGGCGGCTGACACAGAGATTGCGCTGGTCGTACTGGAAGGCGCCGGCGAGAAGGCATTTTCCGCGGGTGCGGATTTGCACAAGATGCACGCGACCATGCTCGCGCACCATGCCTCCGCGCAACGGGACGATATTTGCGGCAATGCCTATGCCGCGGCTTTTTTCGGCCACGAGTACCGGCTCGATTACCTCATCCATACTTATCCGAAGCCGATCCTGTGCTGGGGCCATGGCATTGTCATGGGCGGAGGCGTGGGTCTCATGTCCGGCGCGAGCCACCGCGTCGTCACCAACGAGTCGCGCGTGGCCATGCCGGAAATTACCATCGGACTGTTTCCCGATGTCGGGGGCAGTTGGCTGCTCGGTCGCATGCCCGGTGCGACCGGGCTGTTTCTCGCTTTGACCGGCGCGAGGTTGCAAGCCTCGGATGCGCTGTTCGTCAAACTCGCGGACTACTGCATCGATCATGCCCGCAAGCACGCCGTGTTGGAGGCCATGCTTGCCCAGTCGTGGACGCATGATGCTGACGACAATCGTCGCCGGCTATCGGCTTTGCTCGAAGGTTTCAGCAGCGCAGGATTGCCGCACGGTCCGCTTCGCCTGCATTTCGATCTGATCAACGCCCTTTGCGGGACCGGGGAACTGGGAGAGATCGCGGCGGCGATCACCGGGCTGAAAACCCAGGATGCGTGGCTGATTCGCGCCGGAGCAACGCTCGCTGCGGGTTCTCCCAGTAGCGCAGCGCTGAGCTACGAATTGCAGCGGCGAGTCAAGCACCTGTCGCTCGCGGATGTTTTCCGCATGGAATTCGTGGCGGCGCTGCATTGCGCAAGGCGGCCGGACTTCGCCGAGGGCATCCGCGCCCTGTTGATCGACAAGGACCAGCGGCCGAAGTGGCAACCGCCGACGGTTGCCCAGGTCACACCGGAATGGACCGAGGGGTTTTTCGCGAGCCCGTGGAAACCCGAAAAGCACCCGCTTGCGGATCTCGGCCGCTAGCTCATGAACGCACGGAGAACTTATGGTGACGAAGGATCAGCGGGTGGCGGTTGTGACGGGAGCAAACCGGGGCATCGGCCTTGAAGTAGCCAGGCAACTCGCCGAGAAGGGGTTGCGGGTGATCCTGACCAGCCGCGCACAAGAGCGCGGCTTGCAGGCGCAGCGGAAGCTTGCCAGGCAGGGGATTGAAGTCCTGTGGCACGAACTCGACGTCACCCGGCGCCGGAGCGTGACCACGTTCGCCCGGCATCTGGCGCGCGATCAAGGCAGGGTCGATGTGCTGATCAATAACGCCGGTATCATGATTGACCGATACGGGACCGGCATCCTCGACGAGAGCGAGGAAACATTCAAGGACACGCTGGAGACCAACTTTTTCGGTGCCCTGCGTATGTGCCAGGCGCTCGTGCCCTTGATGCGAAAAGGCGGCTATGGGAGAGTGGTCAACTTGTCCAGTGGCATGGGCCAGCTCGACAAGATGGGCGATGGCAATGCCGCTTACCGGGCCTCGAAGACGGCCTTGAACGCGCTGACACGGATGGTGGCGGCGGCGACGGCTGACGACCGTATCCTGGACAACTCGATGTGTCCCGGCTGGGTGCGAACCGATATGGGCGGTTCCGGTGCAAGCCGCAGTGTAGAAAAGGGCGCGGAAACTGCAGTCTGGCTCGCGATGCTGCCAGCGGGCGGACCCACCGGGGGCTTCTTCCGCGACAAGAAGCGCATTGCCTGGTGACGCAGCAACGGTGAGCGGAATTAAACTTTTTCCTAGCCCCTAGCCCCTAGCCCCTGCGACAGCCATGGATACCAGAATCGAACGAGACACTCTGGGCGAAATCGAAGTCCGTGCCGACCGGCTGTGGGGTGCGCAGACCCAGCGCAGTCTGCAGAATTTTCGAATCTCCAGCGAGCGTATGCCCCTGGACCTGATCCATGCGCTGGCGCGCGTCAAGCGCGCCTGTGCACAGGTCAATGCGGAACTTGGCCAGTTGGACAAAGCCAAGGCCGGCGCCATTATTTCAGCGGCGGACGAAATCCTCGCCGGCCGTCTGGACGAGCACTTCCCCCTCGCGGTCTGGCAAACCGGGTCGGGCACGCAGACCAACATGAACCTGAACGAGGTGCTGGCAAATCGCGCTTCGGAACTCCTCGGCGGCGCACGCGGTGAATCCCGCCTTGTGCACCCGAATGACGATGTCAACAAGGCCCAGTCGTCCAACGACGTTTTTCCAACGGGGATGCATGTCGCGGCCGTCAGCGCCCTCAATGAAAAACTGCTTCCGTCGCTCAACAAGTTTCGAGCAACCTTGCGTGGGAAAGCGCGCGAATTCGACGATATCGTGAAAATCGGGCGTACCCATCTGCAGGATGCGACGCCGCTCACGCTGGGCCAGGAGTTTTCCGGCTATGTCTCGCAAATGGATCATGGCATCGCGCACGTGCAGGCCTCTCTTGGTCATCTGCTCGAATTGGCGCTGGGAGGCACGGCGGTGGGCACCGGACTTAACACGCATCCGCAGTTCGGCAGCCGCGTAGCCGATGTGCTGGCCCGGACGACCGGGTACTTGTTCGTAAGCGCGCCCAACAAGTTCGAGGCGCTAGCGGCCAATGATGCGCTGGTGCATGCGCACGGCGCGCTGAAGACGCTCGCTGTGTCGTTGATGAAAATCGCCAACGACATTCGCTGGCTGGCTTCGGGCCCGCGCAGCGGCATCGGCGAATTGCGCATTCCGGAGAATGAACCGGGCAGTTCCATCATGCCCGGCAAGGTAAACCCGACGCAGTCCGAGGCCATGACCATGCTGTGCTGCCAGGTGCTCGGCAACGACGTTGCCATCAACGTCGGTGGTGCAATGGGCAACTTCGAGCTGAATGTATTCAAGCCGCTGATCATCCACAATTTCCTCCAGAGCGTACGCCTGCTGTCCGATGGCGTGGCCAGTTTCAACGATCACTGCGCCGTGGGCGTCGAAGCGGATGAGCCACGCATTGCGCAAATGCTGGGCCAATCGCTGATGTTGGTGACCGCGCTCAATCCACACATCGGTTATGACAAGGCCGCGGAAATAGCGAAGAAGGCTTTCAGGGAAGGATCGACATTGAAGGACGCTGCGCTGGCGCTGGGCTACGTCACGTCCGAGCAATTCGATCAGTGGGTGCGGCCCGAAGACATGGTTGGAAAACCCAAAGGCAGTTAGCCACAGAGAACGCAGAGAATAATCTGAACTGTTGAACGAGAGGGTGCAATGCTTCGCTCATCGTCCGGAAATATCAATGGGCGCAACGATACATGACTGGAGAGATTCTCCGAGTCCTCTGTGCCCTCTGTGGCAAAACAAGTCTGAATCATGAATCCTGACAGTGAACTGGCGAAGCTGATGGCGCAGTTCCCGCGCGCGGGCAAACTGGAATGGATAGGCATCCGCGCGCAACGGCGCGCGCCCGTCCTGCCGGTGGCGAAGGCGCAGGCAACGGCAGGTTACGGTCTGGCGGGGGATCATTACGCATCGAGGACCAACGGCAAGCGAC
Source organism: uncultured bacterium (assembly GCA_965233135.1). Lineage (GTDB taxonomy): Bacteria > Pseudomonadota > Gammaproteobacteria > Burkholderiales > JACQAP01 > JACQAP01. The sequence continues at coordinate 7,870 of CBDDRM010000093.1, forward strand.
AGTTGACGCTGATCCAGGCGGAGCATCTTGGCGTCGTAGCCAGAATGCTTGGCCGTGCAGAAGTGCGCCCCGAAGATCTGCGGCGCAACCTTCTGGTCTCCGGCGTCAATCTCCATGCGCTGCGCAACCGCACGTTCCGGATCGGTGCGGTGCTGCTCGAAGGCAGCGGGCCCTGCGATCCGTGTTCGCGCATGGAGGAAGTGCTTGGCGTTGGTGGCTACAACGCCATGCGCGGTCATGGCGGTATCACGGCGCGCATTCTCGAAGGCGGGGAACTGAATGTGGGCGATCTTCTGCAGCCGGTCTGAGCAGGGCGGGCGAAATAAAAGGGGCGAGGGGCGAGGGACGAGGGGCGAGAAAGAGAAGGGATTGTGGATGCAAGAAGTTGCGATTTTCCTCTGCCCTAGCCCCTAGCCCCTAGCCCCTAGCCCCCCCTACCCACCCCTAGCCCCTGGCCCCTAGCCCCTGGCCCCCTAGCCACTCGCCCCTAGCCCCTAGCCCTAGCGCTTCTCCAGCGACTCGAGCGGCACCGACTCCCAGTCAAATTCATCGACCACTGGCCTGAGGCCCGCCGCCAGCCGCGCCTTGGCGAGGTAGTGCAATGCCGGGCCTTCCTGATGGACCCAGCAATAGCGCCGTGCGTCTTCCACCAGACCGCCTATCGTCTGCTTCTGGGTATCGGTAAGGGTCACTCCGCGCAAGTCCTCGCCCAGTTGCTGCAACTGCTGCTGGCAATCCGCGCGTGCCGCGTCGGTGAGTACCATCAATCCCGCAATGCTCATTGCCACGAGCGTCGGGCGCCGCAGGGAAGTTCTCGGAGCAGCGGAACCGGAGCCGATCCATTTCATATCGCTGGAGTTAAAATATGGGAACCTAAAGATACTATTCTGCCAAGTGCCTGGATCAGCCACTCTCAAGGACATTCACTATAACCGCAACTGGTTCATGAACCGGCTTGGCATGAAACACGAGCCGGTGGCCGATGCAGGTTGTCCGCTCTACATGCATCCTCCCGGGCATGTCCCCGTACACGCGGCCGTTCTGGTGCCGCTTGTCAATCGACCCGGCGGCTTGACGCTCATGTTCACCCAGCGCACCGGCCATCTTCACGATCATGCCGGCCAGATCAGCTTTCCGGGCGGGCGCGTCGATCCGGGCGACGCCGACCGCGTTGCCACGGCCTTGCGCGAGACGGAAGAAGAAACGGGACTGAGTCCCTCGTGCATACAGATCATAGGCCAGTTGCCCGAATACGACATTCCCACGGGATTTCGCGTCGCCCCCGTGGTCGGCTGGGTGGAGCCGCCGTTTGAACTGAAGCCCGACACCTTCGAGGTAGCGGACGTATTCGAAGTACCGCTCGATTTTTTCCTCGACCCCGCCAACCATCAGCGTCACAGCGACGTGCGCAATGGGCGTACGCGCCACTATTATTCGATGCCCTATGGCGAGCGCCATATCTGGGGCGCCACGGCCGGAATGCTTTACAGCCTGTATCAAATTCTGACGACGGATCCCGGGCGTTGAGCAAAGACAAGTCGCCGGTAACGGCTGCCATACGCGAACTTCGCGCGGCAAAAGTGGAGTTCACCCACCACCCATACGAGTACGAAGACAAGGGCGGAACGGCCGTGTCGGCGCGCGAGCTCGGCGTGCCCGAGCACGCTGTGATCAAGACGCTGGTTATGCAAGACGAGGACAAGAACCCCCTGATCGTGCTCATGCACGGAGACCTGAAAGTTTCCACCAAGGAACTTGCCCGAACGATCGGCGTCAAGACCATTTCCCCTTGCAATCCGGAAACGGCAAACCGACACTCGGGTTACGTGGTGGGCGGCACGTCGCCTTTCGGCACGCGCAAGAAAATGCCCGTGTATATGGAACGAACCATTCTCGATCTGCCCAGGATCTACATCAACGGCGGCCGGCGCGGCTATCTGGTCGGCATTGCGCCGCAGGAAGTGGTCCGGGTTCTGGCGCCGGAACTGGTCGCCGTGGGAGTCCAGGACGCGTGACGGTCGTGAGGATCGTGACGGCGTGACGACGTACTAATGCCAGGAAATGCATATGACACCATTCGTTTTTTGCCTTTGTATTTTGACTTCGCGTCGTCACGTCGTCACGACCGTCATGCCGTTACGGCCTTCTGATGCTTGAACTCCTCACGCTCCTGATCTTTGTCGCCGGCGGCTGGTTCTGGCTCGACAGCCTGCGTGCGCGCGAGGCCGCACTCGACGGCGCGCGCAAGGCCTGCGAGGCCGAAGGCGTGCAACTGCTCGACTGGACAGTGGCAATGAAGCGCATCCGGCTCGGTCGCGATGACGAAGGCAGGCGGGGTTTTCAGCGCACCTATGAGTTCGAATTCAGCGATACCGGCAATAATCGCATCGGCGGCTCCATTACCGTACTCGGCCGGCAGATGCTCGCGCTGTATCTTCCTGTCATTGCGCCGCCGCCCACGAATGTCGTTCGCCTGCACTAGCGATCGCACACCGGAAAGCGATCCTGGCATGGCAACCGTGGCGTCAGTTCCGGCTCCTTCGTTGCCAAAGCACTTTGCCGGTGCGAAACGCCGATGCAAGCGTGTAGATCAGCAGAACGGGATAGATCAGCAGCAAATCCGCGCGAATGTTGCAATCACCGCTGCACAGCACGCGGGTCTGCATCAGAAATTCGTACACCGCGTAGAAGAGCCACAGTACGCTGGTAATCAGCGCCAGACGCGTTCCCGCCATCCTGAAGCTGGCAAACATCAGCAAGGCAAGAAGTACGGCGAAAAGAGGAATTCCCAGAATACTCAGCATACGGTCTCCGCTACGTTGGTGCGAGTATAACTGCACGCGTGTCGGCTCGCCGAGCGCTGCGTGCTCACGGCATACTGGCCCTGCGCATGGCCTTGTGGCATCATGAATTCAATCACGCAGGCATAGGTGGGCTATGAGTAATGAATTGCACGCGCAGGAAATATCGATGCTGCGCGCGGAAATTGAAATGCTTATGAGCGAGCGCCAGGCGCTGCTTCGCGCAACCGGCGCAGCAGCAGTTTTTGTGGCCAATCTCGATAGCGAATCCTTGCCCGAAGACACCTACGCCGTCGCCGACATACTCGCCCATGCGCTGAACGATCTTACCGAAGATACGCTGCGCGATGCGCTCGAGCTGGTGCAGCCCGCCATTGAATCCACGCGCACGGCGCCCAAAGAGCAGTAGAGCCCGCACGCAGGGCGGTTTCCCCGCGCGGGTGATCGTTTGACCAATCCTCCTTCCGCCGCGGTCAAGCTGGGCCTGGTCTTGACAGGTGGCGGAGCGCGCGCGGCTTACCAGGTCGGGTTCCTGCGCGCTGTTTCGCACATGTTGCCGCGCGGCACGCCGAATCCGTTTACCATTCTGTGCGGCACCTCCGCAGGCGCGATCAATGCGGCAGCGATTGCCGCCAACGCGACGGATTTTCACGGCGCGGTGCGCAAGCTCACCCTCATCTGGAAGTATTTTCATGCCGACCAGGTCTACCGCTCCGATGTCCTCGGTGTGTTCGGTACCGGCTTGCGCTGGTTCATAGCCCTGCTGCTCGGCGGGCTCGGTAAAAACAATCCGAGTTCTCTTCTGGATAATTCCCCACTGGCGCAATTGCTGCGCGAGCGCCTGGACCTGTCCGGAATCCGCCGCAGTATCAACGCCGGTTCCCTCTATGCCTTGTCGGTCACGGTATCCGGTTATACGTCCGGACAATCCGTCAGCTTTTTCCAGAGCATTCCCGGCGTGGAAGGATGGCAGCGGGCGCGTCGCATCGGCATTCCGGAGATCATCGACTACGAACACCTGCTGGCGTCCAGTGCGCTGCCTTTCATTTTTCCCGCCGTGCCGCTACGGCGCGAGTTCTTCGGCGACGGCAGCATGCGTCAGATTGCCCCGATCAGTCCGGCGCTGCACCTTGGCGCGGATCGCGTCGTCGTCATTGGCGTAGGCCGTCAGATGCAGGCACAGCCCCCACGCGTCAAGATGGCCGGATATCCGTCACTCGCGCAGATCGCCGGGCACGCATTGAACAGCATTTTTCTCGACAGTCTGGAAGTCGACATAGAGCGCCTGCAGCGCATCAACAGTACCATCAAGCTGATTCCGCGCGAGGACCGCAGCAAATACAACATGCAATTGCGCGAAGTCGATGTACTGGTGATTACTCCGAGCGAGGATATCGACCGCATCGCAGCGCAGTACGCCCACGAACTGCCGCGCTCCATCCGCTACCTGCTGCGCGGACTCGGTGCGGCGCGCACCGGCGGATCGACATTGACCAGCTATCTGCTGTTCGAACCCGCGTACTGCCGCGCGCTGATCGCACTGGGCTACAAGGATACGATGGCAAGGCGCGAGGAAATTCTACGGTTCATCCAGGCAAGTAATGCGCAGGCCGCGGGTCCATTGCCTGGACCGCAATGAGCGAACGGGGCGCAAAAACCAAGCGGAACCGGGCCGACGCGGGCTAGGCTTTCAGATCGATGCCGAGAATGTCGTTGGCATTGATCACCGCATCGGCAATTTCTTCCGCGGTCACCCGCTTGCTCATCGCCTGGTCTCGAATGATCTTGTAAGCATCGTCCTCTGAAAGGCCGCGAGTCTTCATCAGAATGGCCTTGGCCTTGGTGAGTTTGCGCATTCCCGCGATTCGCTGTTCTATGCGCTGTATGTATTTCTCGCGCGCTCGCGCTTTTTCGAACTGGCTGACCGCCACCACGATCGAAGTCAGCAGTCCGAATGATTTTACGGGTGACGCGATGACCGAGAAAGCATTCAACTTGAGCACCGCTTCGATGGTGACTGGATTCTCGTAATTGACGACCGGTACGACCGGCGGATTGTCCTCACGCGCCAGCCACGGCAGATCCATCGACAGCACCTCCGGGCGTATGGCGATGAAGATCAGTTCGGTATCTGCGGGCAGGCGTTTCAGCGGCGGCCAGAAGGCCTGGGCATGGCACCCGATGCGCTGCAACTGGCCGAGAAGTTCCTGTCCATCCAGATCGTCGGGATGAAACACCACCACCCGCAGGGAACGCAGTTCGCGCAGCAACCGCGATGTGCCGGTGTGCTTAGTCATTCTCTTTTACCTGCGCCTCGTGGTGGTCGGCCGGGAACTGCATGCTCGACCAGTCACGAAGCGTGTGCGAGACGAGGTAGGGATCGGGCCGCACCCAGCGTTCCGCTTCTTTCAGGATGTCGAACTGGCCGGCCGCGTTGACGCGTCCTATGCGCGGGCGCAAATAGGTATGGTGATTGATCTCGTCGATTTTCACCGGTCCCTGGGGTGCGTCGAACTCAGAACCAGGCAGGATATGCAGCAGGTCCGCGACGTTATCGCCGCCCGCCCTGCGCATGGCGTCGGCCAGCAGATGTGTCTGGAAATAGGCCGCTTCCCAGCACATGTTTGTCACCTCATCGGGGCCGAAGCGCTTCCTGAAATTCGCCACGCAGCGCCGGTTGGTTTCACTGGCCACCGACTGGAAATAGGGGGCGGAAGTAATATGTCCCTCGGCGATATCCGCGCCCATCTCGCGTATCTCCGCCTCACAGGTGGTCAAGCTGGCAATGGGCGACACGGCCGGATCGAGTTTTACCTGTGCGAACGCGCGATGCAGCAGGCCGGTACCGCTGCCCACCACGGTCGAGAAAATGAAATCGGGTGCCGTGGCCTTTATTCTCCTGGCGACGGTGATGTAAGACTCCCATGATGCATCGAGCGGCAAATAAACCTCTGCGATCTTCTCCCCGCCCAGTTCGCAGATGAGGTCGCTCATGACGCGGTTCGATTCGTATGGATAAACGTAGTCGGAACCGACCATGAACACTCTCGAACCGTATTTGCGCAGCATGAACTCGGCCAACTGCATGCTGTTCTGGTTGGGTGCGGCACCGGTATAGATGACGTTGCGCGAGTACTCGAATCCCTCGTACAGCGTCGGATACAGCAACAGGCCGCCCCAACGCTCCACGATCGGTATCACGGCCTTGCGCGTGCTGGACATATAACATCCGAGAATCACGCCTACCCGGTCTTCGAGCAAAAGCTTCTTGGCAAGTGCTGCATAGGTTTCCGGACGCGATTGCGGATCGTAGGAGATCAACTCCAGTTCACGGCCGTGAATGCCGCCGGCATCATTGATTTCTTCAACCGCGAGCAATGTGCCAAGGCGTTCGGAGCGCTCGATCACGGATGTGACGCCGGTTTCCGAAAACAGCATGCCAATGCGGATCGGCTGATCTGATCGGGCATTCATCTGCTTGTTCTACCTGCCACTGGAAAGCGGCCCTCGCTGGTTTGCATGACTGCATCATTGCCTTCAGCACGACAGCGGATTCTTGCCTCAGCGGATGCAGAAGTCCAGAAAAGTATGACATGCCTTTGACGCGATCACGGTGCTTGAATATGGTGCAAGTAAGGTTTATAAAGACCGCACGGGAGACGCGGCGCAATAAATCGGGCCCGGTGTGACATCGCCGGAGTGCCTGATCCAAACCGGAGCGTGCCGGCAAAAGAGTGCACGAATCCGGTGCCGGCATCGCGATTGATGCGGTGCGCTGTGGTGGAAGTTGCATTGCGGAAAAAGGTGTCATGCCGTTCCGCTGTTCACTGTTTTCAATGCGAATTTGAGCCACGATGATCGCCGGTCGCACGCTGCGCGCAGGGCTCTCCCGCTTGGCCTGGATTTTGCGATGCGATGATGCAGGCTGGATCGCGCCGCTCGAAGCGAACGCGAGCGTAAGAATTTTTCGGCAGCGACAAAGGCGTCGTGGCCGAGCATGGCAGAGGAGCCCATAGGCCGAAATATCCGGCCATGGGCTTTTTTTTGGTCGCCGCGTCTTGCGGTAGCGTTTTTCCACGGGAGAGGAGTTACTGATGAGCAAGTTCGACAGGCGTAATTTTCTGAAAGCGGGCGCTGCAACGGCGGCGGCGGGAGCCTTGCCGGCACCGTTCATTTGGCCGAAAGGCGCACAGGCGGCCGATCCAATCAAGGTCGGTATTCTGCATTCGCTGAGCGGCACGATTGCGATAGCCGAAGCGGCAATCGTCGATGCCGAGCGAATGGCCATCGACGAAATCAACGCGGCCGGCGGCGTGATGGGTCGCAAGATCGAGCCGATTCTGGAAGACGGCGCGAGTGACTGGCCGACGTTCGCCGAGAAGGCGCGCAAGCTCATCCAGAAGGACAAAGTGGCGGCCGTTTTTGGTTGCTACACCTCTGCTTCCCGCAAGGCCGTGCTGCCTGTATTCGAACAGAATAACGGGTTGCTCTACTACCCGACTTACTACGAAGGCCAGGAGCAATCGAAGAATGTCATCTACACGGCGCAGGAAGCAACTCAATCCGTGATTGCCGCGGTCGAGTGGCTTGCAAAAAACAAGGGAAAGACGTTCTTTCTCGTCGGATCCGACTACATCTACCCGCGTACCTGCAACAAGATCGCCAAGCCGACTATTACGCGGGTCGGCGGCAAGACGCTCGGCGAGGAGTATGCGCCGCTCGGACATACCGAGTTTTCATCCATCATCAACAAGATCAAGGCGGCCAAGCCCGACTGCATCTATAGCACCGTCGTCGGCGGCAGCAACGTTGCGTTCTTCAAGCAACTGAAAGCTGCGGGGCTCTCGGGCGACAAGCAGACCTTGCTCACGACCGTGGTTTCCGAAAACGAGATCGACGGCATCGGCAAGGAAAACGCCGTAGGCTATTACGCCTGCATGGGCTATTTCCAGAGCCAGAAGAATGCGGCAAACGAAAAGTTCGTCAAGGCAATCAAGGCGAAATACGGGAAAGATCGGGTCGTCGGCGATCCGATGGAATGCGGCTACACCGCGGTGTATTTCTGGAAGCTGGCGGTGGAAAAGGCGAAGAGCTTCGACGTTGAAAAAGTGGTCGCGGCCTCGTCCAATCTGCCGTTTGCGGCGCCTGAAGGCGACATCAAACTGCATGCGTCGAATCACCATACGTGGAAACATGCCCGCATCGGGCGTGCGCGCGCGGATGGCCAGTTCGACATCGTGCATGAGTCGGCAT
>CBDDRM010000094.1:0-14169 GCA_965233135.1 uncultured bacterium
CCCACAAACGCAGCAAGTGGGCGATCGAAGCCCGGCTCGCGCGGCTCGGCAAGATCCCCGAACCGCCGACGCGCTTCCCCGCGCGTAACACCGGAGCAAATGCAGCAACGGCGTGAGAAGGAGTCTTCTGGGCTTCGCCCGGAAAGGCCGTGAATATCGTGAATGTCGTGAATGTCGTGAATGTCGTGTCTGAGTTGCTGGATACGGGCTTCGCTCCTATCTAAAAGCAGTGAGGTAACCCCCAAGGCAGCAGCGTCACTATTCACGCATCACGCATTCACGCATTCACGGATGTAACAGCAGTCACACTAGTCAAGCAGTCCGCATTCACGACATTCACGACATTCACGACATTCACGACATTCACGATATTCACGGCATTCACGATATTCACGACATTCACAGGTTTTCCGATCGTCACGACGTCACGTCGTCACGACCGTCACGGCCTTTACGACATTCACGGTTCCTCATGTCTCTTCACGCTCTATTGCAAAACCCCGCCATCTGGCGCGGCGACGAACAGGCGCGGGTCGCGCTGCCGAGCATTCCGACCGGGTTTTCCGAACTCGATCGGGAACTGCCCGGCCGAGGGTGGCCCCGCGGCGTGATCAGCGAACTGCTCACCGAGCGCAACGGCATCGGCGAGTTGTCCTTGCTGATGCCCGCGCTGGCCCGGCTTTCGCACCACGACGGCTGGCTCATGCTGATTGCTCCGCCGTGGATGCCTTATGCGCCGGCACTGGCAGCGCGCGGCATACGGCTCTCGAAGATCATCGTCGCCAACACCACGGCGGACAAGGACACGGTGTGGGCGGCGGAGCAGAGCCTGCGCGCCGGCAATTGCTCCGCGGTGTTGCTATGGCCGCGCGCCATCAATGAACAGGGCCTGCGGCGCCTGCAACTGGCCGCGGAAGCAGGCGGCAGTTTCGGCGTGGTGTTCGGCGAAGCCGTGCGCGCGGCATTTTCCTCCCCGGCTCCGCTGCGTCTTCGGCTCGGTGTGCGCCACGACAAGCTGGCGGTAAAAATTCTCAAGCGCCGCGGCAACGGCCTGACGCCAACCCTGTGGCTGGATGCGGACCAGTACAGCCTGAGCGCCCGGACGCCCGCGCCTGAGATTCGCGAAACCGTGCGCACGGTTGCCTAACGCGCGATCCGGCCCAAACAACATTATCAGCGAGCACCTCTTCCATGCTGTGGGCTGCACTGCGTTTTCCGGACTTGTCGCTGCAATTGCACCAGCGCGGCGCAGCGTCCTGCGGCCCGATCATCGTGCAGGAAGCAGGCAACCGCCCCCGCGTCTTGTCGTGCAATGAAGCGGCGGCCAAAGCCGGCATTCGACCCGGCATGCCGGTGTCCGCGGCTTACGCACTGACGTCTCAGCTGAGCGTGCGCCTGCGCAATCCCGCGAAAGAGGCCAAGGCGCTGGCCGGCATCGCGGCCTGGGCCATGCAGTTCACGCCCACGGTGAGTCTCGCCGGGACGAATGAGATCCTGATCGAAATAAGCGGCTGCCTGCGCCTGTTCGGCGGACTGCGCGCGTTGAGCGGGCGCATTCGGGCTGGGCTGGGGGATCTGGGTTATCGCGCAGTCGTCGTCGTCGCGCCCACGCCCACTGCTGCATTGTTGCTGGCGCGCGACGGCGTCGACACCTCCATCGGCGATCGCCATCAGTTGCGTCCGGTCCTGGCGCGGCTGCGGCTGTCGCTGCTCGATCAGCCTGCGCAAACCATCGCGCTGCTGGCGAATATGGGCGTGCATACCATCAAGGATTGGCTCGCACTGCCGCGCGACGGGCTGGCGCGCCGCTTCGGTCAGGGGTTTCTCGATGAAGTCGATCGCGCCCTCGGCCTGCTGCCGGACCCGCGCCCGCCTTTTACGGCGCCGAGCCGCTATAGCGCCTCGCTCGAATTGCCTGCTCCGGTGCAGGAAACCGAACCACTGCTGTTCGCGGCCAAGCGCCTGATCCTGGAACTGGCGGGTCATCTGGCTTTGAGGCAGATCGGCGTCATGCGTCTGAGACTGCAACTCGAACACGCTCATCACCCTGCCACGTCGGTCGTGCTTGGCTTGGCGGCACCCAGCCGTGATGCACCACACCTGGTGACCTTGCTGCGCGAAAAACTTGCCACCGTCGAATTGCCCGAAGCCGTGGAGAACCTGGGCCTGATTGCCGAGGAGACGCGGCCGCTGGGTTCCCACACCCAGGCCTTGTTCGCGGATGGCCGCCCGTCGCGCGAGGAACGCTGGCGCATCGTCGAACACTTGCGCGCCCGCCTCGGCGTGGCAGCGGTGCATGGACTGGAGATGTTTCCCGATCATCGTCCGGAACGCGCCTTTCGCAAGACCCTCCCCGGCCGCGCGGCGGAAGGCCGCTGCGCGCTGCAGCGCCCGCTGTGGCTGCTGCCCCAGCCCTTGCCGCTTCGCGCGGGCGCCTCCCTGCCGCCAATGGATGCACCGCTCACGCTGCTCGACGGACCCGAGCGCCTCGAAACCGGATGGTGGGACGATTTTGACGTGAAGCGCGATTACTTCGTGGCGCGCGATGCATCGGGCACCCGGGTCTGGCTGTTCCGGGAACGCACCGGGCGCAAGGAGTGGTTCCTGCATGGCATTTTTGCATGAAGCGCGCATCCCGCCATGGATTATGCCGAGCTGCACTGCCTGACCAATTTCACTTTTCTGCGCGGCGCATCCCATGCGCATGAGCTGGTCGAGACTGCGCTCAGACGCGGTTACAAGGCACTGGCGATCACCGACGAGTGTTCACTCGCCGGGGTGGTGCGCGCCCATGTCGCGGCCCGGGCACATACCGATCGATTCAAACTGATCATCGGCGCCGAATTCAGGCTCGACGACGGGCTGCGCTGCGTGCTGCTTGCGCAAAACCGCGCCGGCTACGGCAACCTTTGCGCGTTGATCACGCGGGGCAGAAGAAATGCGCGCAAAGGCGCTTACCGGCTTTGCCGCGGCGATCTTGAAACGGACATGCAGCATTGCCTCGCGCTGTGGTTGCCCGCGGCCGAACCGCAAGTCGAAGAGGCGTTGTGGCTCGCGCAGCAGTTTGCCGGCCGCGCATGGATCGCCGTGGAATTGCTGGCCCGCGCCAGCGACCGGCAAAGGCTCGAGGTGTTGCAGGACATCGGCGCACGCACCGGCCTGGCTTGTGTCGCCAGCGGTGATGTGCACATGCATGCACGCGGCCGCCGCGCGCTGCAGGACACGCTCACGGCCATCCGGCTTGGCGTGCCGCTCATGGGCGCGGGGCTGGATTTGCAGGCGAGCGGCGAACGCCATTTGCGTCCGCGCGACAAACTCGAACGCATCTATCCGCGAGCACTGCTCGAAGAAACCGTGCGCATTGCCGACTTGTGCAATTTTTCCCTGGATGAACTGCGTTACGAATATCCGGAGGAAATCGTGCCCGCGGGCACAACGCCCACGCAGCATCTGCGCGCGCTGACCGAGGCGGGATTGCGCAGGCGCTACCCGCAAGGCATTCCGGGCAAAGTGCGCGAGAAAGTCGAGGAGGAACTCGCGCTCATCGCCGAACTGCGTTACGAAGCTTTCTTCCTGACCGTCAACGACATCGTCCAGTACGCCCGGCAGCAACAGATCCTGTGTCAGGGCCGCGGCTCGGCGGCCAATTCGGTGGTCTGCTATGCGCTGGAAATCACCGCGGTGGACCCGAACCGCACCAATCTGCTGTTCGGGCGCTTCCTGTCGCGGGAGCGCAACGAACCGCCGGACATCGATGTCGATTTCGAGCATCAGCGGCGCGAGGAAGTCATCCAGTACATCTATCGCAAATACGGCCGGCATCGCGCCGCACTGGCTGCCACGGTCATCAGCTACCGCACGCGCAGCGCTTTTCGCGACGTCGGCAAGGCACTCGGCCTGGATGCCGTGCAACTGGATCGCATCGCGGGCAGCTTCGTCTGGTGGGACCATCCGGGAGAAAGGGCAACGCGTTTGCGCGAAGCCGGATTCGATCCCGATGCGCCGGTGATCCGCAAGCTGATGGCGCTGACTACCGAGCTGTCGGGGTTTCCCCGCCACTTGTCGCAACACGTGGGGGGATTCGTGATCTCGCGCGGCCCGCTGTCGCAACTGGTGCCAACCGAGAATGCGGCCATGCCCGGCAATCCTGCCCGCTACACCGATGAGGGCATGATCGATGCGGCGGCCACTGGCATTACTTGCGCGGATCCGCTGCGCACCAACATCCAGTGGGACAAGGACGATCTCGAGGAACTCGGCCTGCTCAAGGTCGATGTGCTTGCGCTCGGTATGTTGAGCGCAATCCGGCTTGCGCTGGACATGGTCAACCGGCGCCATCGAAGCGCCCTGACCATGGCCTCTATTCTGGCCAACGAAGATGGCGAGGAAGGCCGGCCGGTCTACGACATGCTCTGCAAGGCGGACAGCATTGGCGTGTTCCAGGTCGAATCACGCGCCCAGATGTCCATGCTGCCGCGCCTGAAACCCCAGTGCTATTACGACCTGGTGGTCGAAGTCGCGATCGTGCGACCCGGCCCCATCCAGGGCGGCATGGTGCATCCCTATCTGGCGCGCCGCCAGCATGCGCAAAACGTGACCTATCCCTCCCCTGCCCTGCAACATGTACTGGGACGCACCCTGGGCGTGCCTATTTTCCAGGAGCAGGTCATGGAAATCGCCATGGTGGCCGCCGATTTTTCAGCTGGCAAAGCGGACCAGTTGCGCCGCGCCATGGCCGCCTGGAAACGAAAAGGCGGGCTCGAACCGTTCCGTAATGACCTCATCGAAGGCATGCGCAGGAATGGCTATGACGATGCGTTTGCGCTGCAGATCTTCGAGCAGATCAAGGGTTTCGGCGAATACGGTTTCCCGGAATCGCATTCGGCAAGTTTTGCCCTGCTGGTCTACGTCTCGGCCTGGCTCAAATGCTATGAACCGGCTGCTTTCACCTGCGCGCTGCTCAACAGCCAGCCGATGGGTTTCTATGCGCCCGCGCAACTGGTGCAGGATGCGCAGCGCCATGGCGTCGAAGTGCGGCCCGCGGATGTGCTCAAAAGCGAATGGGACTGCACGCTTGAGCCACTCGGCGGCTCGGCGCGAGGGATGAGGGGGGAAAGATCAGAGGCGAGGGGCGAGGGGCGAGGGACGAGTGAAGAAAACCTGATGACTGCATCCCGCATGCCGCGAGAAGATCTTTCCCTCGCCCCCCGATCCTCGCCCCTCGCCCCTGATTCCCAGCCGGCCCTGCGCCTGGGATTGCGCATGGTCAAAGGGCTCTCGAAGGAGGCCGCGCAACGATGCATCGCACTGCGCAGCAAACTTGCCAATGCACGCGATTTCGAAGCGTTCGCACTGCAGGCAAAACTTTCGCGCAAGGACCTGAATGCGCTGGCTGCGGCGGGCGCGCTCGCCTGCCTGGCCGGACACCGGCGCGATGCAGCCTGGCTGGTGGCCGGCATCGAGAAGCGTCCTGCGCTGCTCGCACCCGCTGCCATTCTCGAAGCGAGCATTGCGCTGGCCGCGCCCACCGAAGGCCAGGACATTCTGGCCGATTACGCCACTACCGGCTTGACCTTGCGTCGCCATCCGCTGGCGTTGCTGCGTCCGCGATTGACAAAACTCCGGGTGAGCACCGCCGAAGGATTGCAAGCAATCCCCAGCGGCACACGGGTGAAGGTCGCCGGCCTCGTCACCTGCCGCCAGCATCCGGGCACCGCCAAAGGCGTCATCTTCGTGACCCTGGAGGACGAAACCGGGCAGATCAACATCGTCATATGGGAAAGACTGTCGCGCAGACAACGCCGGCCGCTGCTGGCTTCAAGGCTGCTGGGCGTCAATGGCACACTGGAGCGCGAAGGCGAAGTCACGCATGTGATCGCGGGGCAACTGACCGACTACTCTGCGCTGATCGGCGATCTGGACATCCGCTCGCGCGACTTTCATTGAGCTTACGGCAAGCGATCGTGCCTTTTCGGGCTATTCCTGCAAAACCTGCCGCGGGACGGTAAATTCTCCCGCCGGCGGTGCAACGGCGACGTCGCTGTCGGCCTCCAGCCTTGCGGTGCTTCGTTGTACCGTGCCGGCATAACGCTTGCTGAGATGCGTCTTGTCCGCAGACGTCACAATCTGGCTCATGGATCACAACGATTTGCCCGCACTCCGATTGCAGGCGCGCAACTGCCGAGCCTGCCCGTTATGGCGCAACGCCACCCAGACCGTTTTTGGCGAAGGCAACGCTCGCGCTCGTATCATGCTGGTCGGCGAGCAGCCCGGCGACGCCGAAGACGTGCAGGGACGCCCCTTCGTGGGCCCGGCGGGCGCGCTGCTCGACCGCGCATTGGCCGCTGCCGGACTGGATCGCTCCGAGGTATACGTCACCAATGCAGTCAAACATTTCAAATGGGAGCCGCGCGGCAAGCGCCGGCTGCACAAGACTCCGGCCCAGCAGGAGATCGAAGCCTGCAGGCAATGGATGGAACGCGAAATCGCCGTTATCCGGCCCGCACTGGTCGTCTGCCTTGGCGCGACGGCAACCCGCGCGGTGACCGGCCGCACCGTGAAACTGAGCGAGATGCGCGGCCGCATCTTCACGCGCGACGGTGCGCCGGCGCTGTTGCTGACCATGCATCCTTCGTCTGTATTGCGCGCGCCACCCGAGTCGCGTGAACCAGCCTACCGGGCTCTGGTGAATGACCTCGCAGTCGCCCGAAGCATGCTTGTTGCTTAAGCCCCCGCGCGCTACGCACTGCCGTGGTTAAATACCGCCACCATGAGCACAGCCCCCCTGTTCGATTTCGATACGCTGGTCGATCGACGCGCCACTTCGTCGGCGAAATGGGACAAGTACGGCGCGCGCGACGTGATCCCCATGTGGGTGGCCGACATGGATTTCGCTTGTGCGCCGCCCATCGTCGATGCCCTGCGCCGCCGCGTCGACCATGGCATCTACGGCTACAGCAATCCGCCCGCGAGCCTGGTCGATGCGACGCTCGCCCATCTGACCCGCGAATACGACTGGAGCATCGAACCGGAATGGATCGTCTGGCTGCCAGGCCTGGTGGTGGGCCTCAACGTCGTGTGCCGTGCGTTCGGCCGGGAAGGGGCGGACGTCCTGACGGCCGTGCCGATTTATCCGCCCTTCCTGTCGGCCCCGATCAACGGCGCGCGCAATGTCGTGCAAGTGCCGATGATCGAAACCGGGGGCATCTGGCGCTGGGATATGCATGCGCTCGAGCACGTCGCGACGCCGCGTTCGCGCCTTCTGCTGCTGTGCAATCCGCACAATCCCGTCGGCCGCGTATTCGGCGAAAGTGAACTGCGCCTGATTGCCGAAGCGTGCGCGCGACACGATCTGGTGCTGTGTTCCGACGAAATCCATAGCGGCCTGGTGCTCGATCGCGACAAGCGCCACGTTCCCATCGCCTCGCTCTCGCGCGAGATCGCGGAACGTACCGTGACCCTGATGTCGGCCAGCAAGACTTTCAATCTGCCCGCGCTCGGCTGTGCCTATGCAGTCGTCTCGAATGCGGACCTGCGCGCGAAACTCAAACGGGCAATGGCCGGCATCGTGCACCACGTCGGGCTGATGGGTTACATCGCCACGGAGGCGGCCTATCGCCACGGCAGGGATTGGCAGCTTGCGCTGCTGGAGTACCTGCGCACCAATCGCGACCTGGTCGAACGCGAGGTGGCGAAAATACCCGGCCTGCGTATCTGGCACGCCGAAGCCACTTATCTCTCCTGGATCGATGCGCGGGGCTTGCAGACAGAGCGCGTGACGCAGTTTTTCGAGGCGGCGGGAGTGGGTCTTTACGACGGAGCGCTGTTCGGCACGCCGGGATTCCTGCGATTGAATTTCGCATGTCCGCGCAGCCTGCTCGAGCAGGCGCTGGAGCGGATGTCGCGCGCCGTGCAGTCAGCACAGCGATAGCGCCGTGCGCGATGCATATCGTTTCCCGCAAGCCTGCTGCCGCCTGCTGTCGGCAGACGATGACACCGAGTCCTGTTTCCCAGGGATTTTCGGTAACATCGCATGCGCACACATCAAGGATCCCCCGGATGGATCGATTTACGATTTCATTGAACGAAGATCTGGCAAAGCAGTTCGATGAATTGATTGGCCAGAAGGGTTACCAGAGCCGCTCGGAAGCCGTGCGCGACATGCTTCGGAATGAACTCGAGTCAGCGCGCCTGCAACGACAGGAGGCGCTCTACTGTGTGGCGTCCCTGTCCTATGTTTACAGCCACCATGCGCACGATCTGTCCGAACGGCTGACCAATCTGCAGCATCAGCACCACCATCTCGTCCTGTCTTCCATGCACGTGCATCTTGACCACGACAATTGCCTGGAGACCGTCATCCTGCGCGGCGCGACGGCCGAGGTCAGCAAGTTCGCAAACGAACTCATGGCGGTGCGGGGGGTGCGTCACGGAAAGGTCAATATCGTGCCGGTTGACCTGGAAGACCCCGGTCACCGCCCGCATCACTATCACGTGCACACCCGGCCGCGCACCTGAACGAACCAGCGCATAAGGCTTATGCCGCACGGGCACTGGACATTATCCCGCGGCTTGCCTAAATTCCGTTTCCGGCGTTTTTCGCCCGTATCCGTAGGTCAAGAGGATCTCATGACATCGCAACCCCTGCTGTTTTCGCCGTTGATTCTGCGCGGAATCACCCTCAAGAACCGCGTCGTCATTTCGCCCATGTGCCAGTACAGCGCACGCGACGGCATGGCCGACGACTGGCATCTGGTCCATCTTGGGAAAATGGCGACCGGCGGAGCCGGGCTCGTCTTCACCGAAGCCGCAGCGGTGGTACCGGAAGGCCGCATCACCCATGGCGATCTGGGCATCTGGTCCGACGCACATGTCGCGCCCTTGAAGCGCATTGCCGGTTTCATCAAGGCAAACGGCGCGGTGCCGGCCATCCAGCTTGCACACGCAGGGCGCAAAGCCTCGATGCAACGACCCTGGCATGGCAACGGCCCCATCGACGATACGGATCGGGCACGCGGCGAAGATGCCTGGCAAATCGTGGCCCCGAGCGCAATTCCTCTTGATAACGGCTGGCTGGTGCCACATGAGCTCAGCGTGGAGGAGATTCGCCGGATTCAAGGACATTGGCGCGATGCAGCGCTTCGCGCACTTGCCGCCGGGTTCGAGATCATCGAGATGCATTCGGCGCACGGCTATCTCGGGCACGAGTTTCTTTCACCGCTTTCCAACAAGCGCACCGACGGCTACGGCGGGGATTTGCGCGGGCGCATGCGCTACACGCTGGAACTCGCCGAGGTGTTGCGTGCCACCTGGCCCCAGGACAAGCCGTTGTTCGTTCGCATCTCCTCCGTCGACGGCATCGAAGGCGGTTGGACCATCGAGGATACCGTGACCCTCGCAAAGGAACTCGCATCGCGCGGCGTGGATGTCATCGACTGTTCCTCCGGCGGCCTGATGGGTTCGGCGACCGCCGCGCGCATCAAGCGCGATCCCGGCTTTCAGGTCTCGTTCGCCGAGCGCGTAAAAAAAGAGGTCGATATCAAGTCAATGGCCGTCGGGCTGATCCTCGATGCCCACCAGGCCGAACAGATCCTGCAGGAGAAACGCGCCGACCTGATCGCCATCGGCCGCCAGTCGCTGTACAACCCGAACTGGCCCCTGCATGCGCAAGTAGCGCTTGGCGCGCAAGGCCAGTACGAATCCTGGCCGGTGCAATACGGGTGGTGGCTCGACAAGCGCCAGCATATTTTATCGGAGGAAGCGAAGAGGAAAATAGCTTAAGGGCCGTGACGACGTGACGACGTGACGACGTGACGGCGTGACGACGTGACGGTCGTGACGATCGTAACGAAACCGCCCCTGCTGCATTCATGGCGGATATCCGTCCGACGGTCGTTCGCACGCAGGCCGTCGTGCGCTGAAAGTTCAGGCAATGATAGAGTTCGCCTAACAGCACGTCGTCACGACCGTCACGTCGTCACGCGCCCTCACGGAGTTTTTCCCATGGCCATCGAAGGAATGAATCACTTCACGGTTCTGACGAAGGATCTCGACGCAACCCGGGATTTCTACATCGGCATTCTGGGCCTCAGGGAAGGGTACCGTCCGCCGCTGGGGTTCCCAGGCACATGGCTGTATGCCGGCACGCAGCCGGTACTGCACGTGGTGGCGGGCCGGCCGCTGCCCGACCCGCCAGCCGGCGTGCTGGATCACATGGCATTTTCCGCTTCCGGACTGGCCGATACGGCTGCAAGGCTCAACGCCAAGGGCATCAAATACGACTTGCGCAAGCAGCCTGATTCCGGTGTCTGGCAATTGTTCTGCTTCGATCCGAGCGGCGCGCGGGTCGAACTCGATTTTGCCGCAACTGAACCGCCGCCGGCTTGAGGCCGTATCGGTGATTGGCGATCAGGCGATTGGGGGATCCGCAGGGCAATCGTTGAGCCGTTCCAGCACACGATTCCATAATCGCCTCATTCGCCAATCACCCGCCGCGCTAATCACCACTCTTAGCGCACTCGGAGTGCGGGAATTTTGTCGAACTCGGATTTGATGAACTCGGTAAAGGCTCGCACCTTCGCCGAAACATGGCGTGCCGAGGGATACACTGCATTGATTTCTGTCGCAGGCGGCGCGAAGTCTTTGAGGATTTCCTGCACTCTGCCCGCCTGCAAATCTTCCTGCGACAGCCACACCGGGCTCGCCGCGATGCCCAGATCGGCCAGGACCGCCTGCCGAATGGCTTCTCCGTTGTTTGCGCGCAGCGTTCCCGAGACTTTTACGCGAATCTCGCCGTCCTTCCCGGCGAAAATCCATTCGTTGCCGGTAGAAAGATAAGCGTACAAGATGCAATTGTGGTTCACGAGTTCCTGCGGTGTCCTCGGCGTTCCGTACTTGCTCAGGTAGCCGGGCGTTGCAAAGACGCCACGCTCTGAAGTGCCTATGCGGCGGGCCGACAGGCTCGAATCGGCCAGTCTCCCGATGCGGATGGCAACGTCGATCCCCTCCTCCACGAGATCCACGAAACGGTCTGAATACCCCAGGTCGATGATCAATCCCGGATGCATCGCCTGAAACTTCAACACCAGTGGCCCAAGATACAGTTGGCCCAGGCCAATGGACGAATTGATGCGCAGCACACCGGTGAGTTGCGTCTGCAACATCCCGAGATTGGCTTCCGCCTCACTGACGCTGGCAAGAATACGCTTGCAGCTTTCATAGTACGACGCGCCTGGTTCGGTCAGCGATAACTGCCGCGTACTGCGATTAAGCAGGCGCGTCTTGAGTTGTCGCTCCAAGGCAGTCAATTGTTTACTGACAGTGGGTTGCGTCATGTTCATCTCTCGCCCCACGGCCGAGAAGCTGCCGGTTTCGACGATGCGCACGAACAGTCGCATCGCGGTCAATTGATCCATTGTCTTCCTTCGTCATGCCACACTGGCATGAATCATATGCGAGTTAGGGGGCTGCGCGGAACGTTCGCCGAAGCCTATATTGATGCCATGCAACATATGTTGCCACCGACTCGGAGAAAATGATGAAAACGTTGCAATGGTTCCTGGCTGCGGTCTTGTTGGTGGCTTCATCCGCGTTTGCGGAGGATTGGAGCCTGGTGGCGCAGGGCAAGGATGAAATCGTATTCGTGGATCGAACCAGCATCTTCACCGTCGGCGACCTGAAGAAAGCACGCGTCCTGCGCAGCTTCAGCAGCGTGCAGACCGTGGGCGATGCGGCCTTTCCGCACAAGTCGGAGATCATGCTCTACGCGGTGCGCTGCGAAGACCGATCGCTGGGATTCGAACAGTGGACCATGACCGCCGGAGAAATCGGCACGGGTGCGACCGTCTGGGCCGGACAGATCGAGCAACCCGCGCTGTATAAGGACCCGACGGACCCGATCTTCACCAGTATGCTTTCAACGGTGTGCAATAGCTGACCGGCTATTTTTCTGCGCGAAGGTGCGCGGTGCGCGCCTTCGCTATTTGTGCCCGGGCTTTGCAGGGGGCGGTTCCTGCGGCTCGCTTCGCTTGGGCGGGGCAGGCTCACCGGATTGCTGCTGCGCGGAAGGCACCGGGGGCTTGCGCCGCTCGGCCTGGTAATACTCGATCCAATGCTCGATGCTGCCTTCGCGGGCCTTTTCTGCCGCATCTTTCTGCGCAAGGGCCGCAGGCACACCAGCGCCGGCAACAATCGCCGCGGCTATCAGGAATTTCTTTCGCCCATGCACGTTTGATACACCATGTCGCCGAACGAGTGCGCGGGCAACATTTCACTGCTGGTTTGCTTCCATCGTTCGAGCCACTCATACGCTTGCGCGATGGTAGCGTTCACGAAATCCATTTCGTAAGGCGTTTCGTCTCCGTGCCACTTGATCTGAATTTCATCGCGCGCCTTGCCCTGCTCGAAATAATAGTAAGCCGCGACCTTCAGTTGGGCGGTATAGGTGCACCGCTCGGTCGGATTCATGCGGCTGATCCGGTCGGCGTGCGCGGCAGCCGGCACGAGTAACGCACACATCATCAGGAAACTTTTTATCATGCCATCCCTCTGAATCTGGCAACCCGCGTAAGCGCGAAGCAGCGATCAGTGTAGCAGAGGCCATCACACGGGCTACACTACGGTCGAGCTGCGATCGGCAGTCTCTGCGCGGGCAACGGGTAACCAGCATGTATAAACGTCTGGCGTGCGCCTTAGCTTGTAGTGTTCTGGGCAACCTGTGGGTTGCGCCGGCGTCGGCGCATGCGCTGACGCTCGCGGAATGCCGCGAAGGCGGCGAATTCATCCGCAACGCGGCGCACGCCCGCGACAATGGCATCACGCGCGATTTTTTCGTCGGCAAACTTGAGGAAGACCTTGCCCTGATTCAGGCCTTTCCACCCGCCCTGCGCTGGTTCGTTCAGGATGCCGGCGACGAGAAATTGCTGACCGATGCTGTGCTTCAGGTATTCGACTCGCCGCTCAAGCCGGAGCAGCACGAGGCGGCCTTTGTTCGTAAATGTATATCGGTGGGAGCCTATGCGAACGAGGGCGATGACGAAACCATCTGATGGTCGATTTAGCGGCCGGCCGCGCCGATTCGCGCGGCTGTAAGACATCCACGCCAAGACGACGCCGGAGATTCCGATCGATGCGCATGCAGCTCCTGCACGACGATGGTGCCAAGACCTGGGCAGTGGTACTGGAGACTGGCGATGAGGTCACGCGCTCCCTGCTTGAGTTCGCGCGCGCACAGGCGCTGAGCGCGGCACGGCTCAGTGCCATTGGCGCGTTCCGACGCGCCGTGCTGGGCTATTTCGATTGGGAGCGCAAGGAGTACCTGCGCATTCCCGTCGAACGTCAGGTGGAAGTGGTCTCGTTGCTGGGCGACATCGCCGTCAAGGACGACGAACCGCACCTGCACATGCATGCCGTACTCGGCGAGGCCGACGGCCGCGCCCTGGGCGGCCATCTGCTGGAAGGCCATGTGCGGCCCACGCTCGAAATCATGATCACGGAAACGCCCGCCCACCTGCAGCGCTGCCACGACGAGGCATCCGGCCTGGCGCTCATTCGCCCGCGCGAGGATGCCGGCTGAACACGCGTCAAACCGAGGAGCAGGTTACCGGCCGCGGATTCCGTGAGCCCGCTTGCGGGCGCAACGTGTCCTGGCGCCCGCCCTTCGCAGCTCAGGCCGGCAGGTGCTGCAGGATCGCGTCGAGCATCTTCTTCGCATCGCCGAACAACATGCGGGTGTTGTCCTTGTAGAACAGCGGATTATCCACGCCGGCATAACCGGTCGCCATGCTGCGCTTGAATACCACCACGGTCTTGGCTTTCCAGACCTCGAGCACCGGCATGCCGGCAATCGGGCTGTTGGGATCTTCGAGCGCGCCGGGATTCACGATGTCGTTGGCGCCGATCACCAGCACCGCGTCGGCGTGCGGCAGATCGTCGTTGATCTCGTCCATCTCGAGCACGATGTCGTAAGGCACCTTGGCTTCCGCGAGCAGCACGTTCATGTGCCCGGGCAGCCTGCCGGCAACCGGATGAATGCCGAAACGCACATTGATCTTCTTGGCGCGCAGCCGTTTGGTGATCTCGCTCACGACACCCTGCGCCTGCGACACGGCCATGCCGTAACCCGGAATGATCACGACGGTTGACGCGTTCTCGAGCAGCTGCGCAGCATCC
>CBDDRM010000095.1:0-2784 GCA_965233135.1 uncultured bacterium
CGCCAGCCAGGGTTGCTGGTCTCGCGGCAATCCCGCCGGCCGGTAATAGTGTTCGAGTTCGGTGAAGCCGGCTTCGACCAGCCGCGAGCGCCAGGCAGTCATATCGTGATAGGCACCGTAGCGCCCTTGATTCCAGCCCTCTGCGTTACTCCCGCGCGGGTTGGAACTGAACAGCACGCCTCCGGGTTTCAGCGTCGCATGCAATTCGCGCAACACGCGCGGCAACTCCTGCGAGGGAACATGAAACAGCGACGCATTGGCGAATACGCCGTCGAAATATGCCGCGGGCAGATCGAGGTGTAGAAAATCCTGCTGCCACACTTCGCAGCCGGTTTGCGCGCGCGCCATTTCGGCGAACCGCGTCGCGCCCTCCAGCCCGATCGCGACATGGCCCAGGCTGCTCAAGGTCTCCAGGTCGCGCCCCGGGCCGCAGCCGAAATCCAGAATGGTGAACGGAGGTTGCGCCTGGATATGCTTGAGCAGCGCTGCAATATTCTGGCTGACGTCATGGTCCCAGGTGCCGGCGCGAAAATCCTCGGCACGCTGGTTGTAGTGCTCCAGCGTCTGCGCGGAGATCTTCTCGAGTTCGTCCGGATCCAGTTTCGTCAGAGGATGCCTCTTCATCCGATGCGCATGATTGCAGACCGGTCGAGCGCCGACATGCTGCCGTCGCCCGTCAGCGCAAGCGCAAGATCGATCTCATTGCGCAGCAGTTCCAGCGCTTGCGTAACCCCCGCACGACCCTTCGCGGCCAGTCCATACATGTACGGGCGTCCGATCATGCAGGCCTTGGCGCCCAGCGCGACGGCCTTAAGCACATCGGTGCCGCGGCGCACGCCGCCATCGATCACTACTTCGGCGCGACCCGCCACGGCATCCACCACGTCCGGCAATGCCGAAATGGCAGAGCGCACGCCGTCGAGCTGGCGCCCGCCGTGATTCGAGACGATCACGCAATCGACGCCATGCTCGACGGCGAGCTTCGCGTCCTGTGGATCGAGAATTCCCTTGAGCGCCAGCGGCCCGCCCCAGATGGATTTCGCCCACTCGATGTCTTTCCAGGTCACGGTTTGATCGAACTGGGAATTCACATAACCCGCGATGGTAAACAGGGTCTCCTGTCCGGGCTTGACCAGACTCGCCGGGCGCACCTTCGGGCCGGTGAGATAACGCCATACCCAGCCCGGGCGCAGCGCAAAGTTCATCAGGTTTGAAATGCGCAAGCTGGGCGGAATCGTCAGCCCGTTGTGCACATCGCGGTCGCGCTGGCCTTGCATCGCCAGGTCCACTGTCAGCACCAGCGCCGAACATCCAGCCGCCTTGGCACGTTCGATGAGTTCGCGCGACATGACGCGATCGCGCATCACGTAAAGCTGGAACCAGAACGGGTCCTTGGTGACCCCGCGGATTTCCTCTACGGTAGAGGTGGACATCGAACTCAGGCAAAAGCCGGCACCGGCACCGGCTGCCGCGCGCGCCGCTTCCAGTGCACCGTTCGGCCAGAACAACCCGGTCATGCCGGTCGGAGACAGAATGAGTGGCAGCCGGAATTTCTGTCCCATCACCGTGACGGACTGGTCGCGGACAGACACGTCGCGCAGCACGCGCTGGGCAAGTGAATAGCGGCTGAAATCCGCCTGGTTGCTGCGCAGGGTGATCTCGTCCTGAGCGCCGCCATCGATGTAATCGAACAGAGCGCGGGGCAACCGTTTCCGCGCCAGCCGGCGCAGATCCGCAATGTTGGCAATGACCATGGAATATTGACTTTCGTCCTTGTTCTGTATGGAGAGACCTGGGATGCGGCGATCGAACCCCGCAGCGCTAGTATTTCGCCTTGGTCTTGTAGATGTAAGAAGTCAGCTCCGTCAGTTGCGCGCCCGAGCGGTGCAGGACCTGATGCGCAAAACGCGTGATGCCGCGCATGACCCGATAGACGATCACCGGATGGCTTTCCAGCAAGCCTTCGAGGCGGGAGCGCTCCAGGCTGAAGAGCTTCGTGGGGCCGAGCGCGACCAGCGCCGCGTAGCGCGGC
This sequence comes from uncultured bacterium, assembly GCA_965233135.1. GTDB lineage: Bacteria > Pseudomonadota > Gammaproteobacteria > Burkholderiales > JACQAP01 > JACQAP01. The sequence continues at coordinate 2,033 of CBDDRM010000095.1, forward strand.
CGCGAATCGAGGAAAGCCAGTTCTCCGGCGAGGTCGCCCGCCGTGAGTACATTCAGCCGCATCCAGTCTTCATCGTCGCGTTTTGCCACCGCGAGCGCGCCGGACAGCACCACACGCAACTTATCATCCGCGGCGCCTTCTTCGATGACCACATCGCCGTCCTTGTATTCCACGACGTCCACCAGTCCGGCCAGCACGACACTCTGCTCCGGGGTGAGCTCGGTGCCGATCTTGGATTGCTGGACGAATTCGATGGTTGCTTTGCTGGGCATTCTTCGGGCTCCGGGCAGGACTTATCGCGACGGTTCGGGGAGCGTTATTCTGACGCCAGCGCTGCCGGAACGCAAAAGCGGCGGCGCCGGCTGAACCGGCAGCACTCGTGCGGGCCCTGCTGACCACGGCAATATCCATTAGTATGCATACGTCGGCCCGGGCACGTTGTGCGGTCGACCTGGCCTGCGTGAGGAGCGGCATGGAATCGAGCGAAGGGCTTTACAGCGCACCACAGGACGGGCCCGCGAGCGTGAGCGAAGCGCCTTCCACGGTGCTGCGCACGATGTGCCCGATGAACTGTCATCCCACTCTTTGCGGCATGCTCGCCGAAGTGCGCGAAGGCCGGCTCATAAGCGTCAAGGGAGACCCGGCCAACCCCGACAGCCAGGGCTTTCTCTGTATCCGCGGACAGGCATCGCGCGAGGTTATCGGCAATCCCGCGCGCCTGCTGTATCCGCTGGTCCGCGACCGGCGCAGCG
>CBDDRM010000096.1:0-13925 GCA_965233135.1 uncultured bacterium
TCGGCGTGACCGTCAGCGAATAGCTGTTGATCGGCGTGCGGCAATGCGGAGCAGGGCGCAGCCGGATCTCATGCGGCGAGAGCTGGACCGGACGATCGAAGCTGTAGGTCGTCTCGTGGATCAGCGCAACGCGAATGGTCATGGAAGGCGGTGAACGGTGAACAGTGAACGGTGATCGGCAAACGGTGAGTGGACGGTGAACGAAATTTTGATCCGCACTTGAGGATTGCGGCATGAAAGTGATTCCCCTCGTTCCTCGCCCCTCGTCCCTCATCCCTTGCCCCCCGCCCCCGCTTTCACGACAGCCAGTCCGGGTTGGGCAGTTCGCTGAACAACTGGCGCATGCCGCTGCCCCAGCTTTGCCGGATCATGGAAAAATACGCATCGCCTTCACCGATGCGCTTTTGCACGCCCATGCGCAAAGCATCGCGCGGATACCACGCGAGGTCGATCGGCAGGCCCACGGAAATATTGCTTCGAATGGTCGAGTCGAATGAAATGAGCGCGCACTTGGCGGCTTCCCGGTAAGGCGTCGCGCTGCTCAGCACGCGGTCGAGAATCGGCTTGCCATACTTGCTCTCGCCCACCTGGAAATAAATGGTATCCGACAACGCTTCGATGAAATTGCCTTGCGCATAGATATTGAACAGCCTTGGCTCTTCGCCCTTGATCTGCCCGCCGAGCAGCAAAGTCGCGCTGAAATCGATGTTGTTCTGCGCGAGATACGGTCCGTCGCGCCGCTGGATGTCGCGCAGGGCATCGCCGACCAGCGTGGCAACGTCGAACAGGCTGCCGACATTCCAGATAGACTGCTTTTCCGGTTCGTAGCCCTTGTGGCGATCGAGCAAGTTCATCACGCCTTGCGTGACCGCCAGGTTGCCGGAGGAAAGAATGACGAACATGCGCTCGTCCTTCTGTTCGAAGATTCTCATTTTGCTGAATGTCGCGATGTGATCCACGCCGGCATTCGTGCGTGAATCCGCGGCGAACAGCATGCCCGAATCGAGCTTGATGGCTACGCAATAAGTCATGAAGGTTCCATTAATCGTGGAAGCGCATCATAACCCAGCCGCGCTGCCGGCCCGTTCACGCGTAGGCGACGTTGAAGAAACTGCGGTCTACTTCCTCGCCGAGCTCCCTCAGCCGGCTCAGGAACCCGGTCAGATATTCGTGCAAGCCGCTGCTGAAAATCGCGTCGATGCGCCCGAAGCGCAATCCCGCATGCAGTTCTCCGGCGCGCCGCAGCGCCTCCCCCGAATAAGGCGTGGTGATGGTCTGGAAGATTTCATAGGATTCTTCCATGCACAAATGCAGGGAGCGCGGCATATCGCGGCGCAGGATCAAGAGCTCCGCCACCCGTAGCGGCGTAATCACATCACGATAGACCTTGCGATAGGACTCGAACGCCGACACCGAGCGCAGCACTGCGGCCCACTGGTAGTAATCGACTGCGCCGCCCACGTCCTCCACCTTGGGTAGCAACACGTGATACTTGACGTCGAGAATGCGAGCGGTATTGTCGGCGCGCTCCAGGAACGTGCCCAGACGATTGAAATGGAAGGCGCCGTCCTTGAGCGCCGTGCCGAGGGTCACGCCGCGAAACAGATGGGAACGCTCCTTGACCCAGTCGAGGAACGTCAGCACCCCGTCGCCACCCAGCCGATCCTCGGTCAGATGCTGCAACTCGAGCCATGTCCCGTTCAGGACTTCCCACATCTCCGAGGTCACGCTTCCGCGCACGGCGCGCGCGTTTTCGCGGGCGGCCTTGGCGCACGAAATGATGGAACCGGGATTGTCGGGATCGAGTGCCATGAACATCATGACGTCCTTGGCCGTCACCGTGCTGTAGCGCCCCGCAAAAGGATAAAGCGTGCCGGAGATGGTCAGGGGCGCCAGCCATTCCGATACCAGCATCTCCGACTCTTGCGGCATCAGCGACATGCGATAGGCGACGTCGAGAATGCGCGCGATATTCTCCGTGCGCTCGACATAGCGCGCCATCCAGTACAGGTTCGAAGCGGTGCGGCTTAGCATGTGCTTCGCGGGGGACGCGGGGAGGGGGACGCAGGACGAGGAAAAATCAATCGAGCAGCGCATAGAGGTAACGAGCAGCCGGCAACATGCCTGTCATCCCTCACCCCTCGCCCCTCGTCCCTCATTCCTGACCCTCCACCACCCACGTATCCTTCGTGCCACCGCCTTGCGAGGAATTCACCACCAGCGATCCTTCGCGCAGCGCCACCCGCGTAAGCCCCCCGGGAACCATCATGATGTTCTTGCCCGATAGCACGAACGGACGCAGATCGATATGCCGCGGCGCCACTCCCTGCTCCACGAAGATCGGACAAGTGGAAAGCGACAGCGTGGGTTGCGCGATGAATTTCTCCGGAGCATCCAGGATGCGCTGGCGATACGCTTCGAGTTCGCCCTCGCTCGATGCCGGCCCAATCAGCATGCCGTAACCGCCCGAGCCGTGGACTTCCTTGACGACCAGTTCGGCAAGATGGTCGAGTACGTACGCCAGGTCGTCCTTGAAGCTCAGCTGATAAGTGGGCACGTTGTTAAGCAACGGTTCCTCGCCCAGATAGAAGCGGATCATTTCCGGCACGTAAGGATAGATCGACTTGTCGTCGGCCACGCCGGTGCCGATGGCGTTGGCCAGCGTGACGTTGCCCTTGCGGTAGGCCGCCACCAGTCCGGGGACGCCCAGCATGGAATCCGCGCGGAACGCCTGCGGATCCAGAAAATCATCGTCGATGCGCCGATAGATGACATCCACACGCTGCGGGCCGCTGGTGGTTCGCATGTAAACCCGATCGTCGCGCACGAACAAATCGGGGCCTTCCACCAGTTCGATGCCCATCTGCTGGGCGAGAAAGGCATGCTCGAAATAGGCACTGTTGAACTGCCCCGGAGTCAGAACCACCACGGTCGGATCCAGCACGCCGCTGGGCGAGACGCTGCGCAGATTGTCCAGCAGCAGATCGGGATAGTGCTCGACGGGCGCGATCGACTGGCGCGCGAACAACTCCGGCACCAGGCGCATCATCATCTTGCGATTCTCCAGCATGTAGGAAACGCCGGACGGCGTACGCAGGTTGTCCTCCAGGACGTAGTACTCGCCGGCGCCGGCCCGCACCAGATCGATCCCCGCGACGTGCGCATAGATGCCGCCGGGCACATCCAGCCCGACCATTTCCGGGCGGAACTGCTTGTTCTCCGTGACCCGTTCCTTGGGCACGCGGCCGGCACGCAGGATGTCCTGGTCGTGGTAAATATCGCGCAGGAAAGCATTCAGGGCCTGGGCGCGCTGGCGCAACCCCGTTGCGATGGTGCGCCATTCTGCCGCCGGGATGATATGCGGCAGCATGTCGAACGGGATCAACCGCTCGGAACCGGCCTCCTCCCCGTACACGGCGAAGGTAATGCCCACGCGATGAAACAACAAATGCGCCGCCTGGCGCATTTTGCCGATGTGCTCGGGCGAGGTCCCGGCGATCCACTCCGCAAGCGGCTGATAATGGCTGCGGACGCTGCCATCGGCCAGATACATCTCGTTATAGTAGGACTCGAAGGACATGCTTTACCCCCGGGCTTATTCAGCAACCGCTGTGCCATTGCTGTCGGCGCCGTGACGCTATGCTCTAAGTTCATGAGCGAACGACGGAAACTCTGACCGATCGCATCAGCGCTGACAAGTCCTGCGTCCTGGCCGCACCGTCTCAAGGCACACAGGCCGGCCGATGCACCGCTTTGGAGAACGTGCGTCAACCGAGCTTGCGCACGAAACGCACCACCTCGGCACCGATCAAACGCACTGTGTCCGTCTGCTGTGCATCCTGCAGGCTGTCGTCGGCGTTGAACGCCGCGTTGGCCCGCGATAAAGTCAGTTGGTTTGGAACCACGATCATGCCGAGATACGCGAGGATCGCGCGCAGTGCCGCCAGGCTGCGCACGCCACCGTAGTTACCCGGGGAGGCGGACATGATGCCGGCGATCTTGCCGCGAAACGCCACCATCGCCGGTTCACCGGGCTCCGGGCGCGACGCCCAGTCGATCGCATTCTTCAGCACGGCGCTCAACGATGTGTTGTACTCGGGCGAACTGATCAGCACACCTTGATGTTCGATCAGCAGTTGCTTGAAGCGTTTCGCGTTGGAAGGCAGCCCCTGTTCGCGTTCGATGTCGCCGTCGTAGAGCGGCATCGCAATGTCGGCCAGATCGATTTCACTGACTTGCGCACCAGAGTCGCGGGCGCCTTGGGCGGCGATCCTGACCAGTTTCCTGTTGAACGATCCCTTGCGCAGGCTGCCGGCGAACACCAGTATTTTCTCTGCCATCTTTATTGAACCTTGTGCGATGTCATGGCATTCGACGGGACTGCCCCGCCGGCGCGGCGGCGTAGTTGCGACCAGTGCGACTACTCAGGGGAGCGGCGTGTCCCGACGGAGCCTTGCACGGATTCTAACAGTCCGGCGCGCCCCAGGGGCCGGGTCGCGCGTGGCAATGCCGGTTGAATGGAAAGGACACAATGTAAGAGGACCGAAGCGCGGGGGCGATGGCCCGCAGTCCGGTGAAGCCCGAGTGCGCCGTGGTTCAGGAGCCGAAGGGTTCGACGTTGCCCGAAGCGAGCAGCTTGGCCAGTTGCGGCGCAGTCAGCGGCCGCCCGAAAAGATAACCTTGACCATAGTGGCAGCCATAAGCATTCAGGAACGCGAGCTGCGCCTCGTTTTCCACGCCTTCGGCAATGACCTTGATGCCCAGGCTTCGCGCCAGGGTAATGATGGCGCGCACGATGGCCGCATCGTTGGGGTCTGAAGAGATGTCCCGCACGAAGGACTGATCGATTTTCAGCAGGTCGAGCGGCAGGCGCTTCAGATACGACAGGCTCGAATAACCCGTGCCGAAATCGTCGATGGCGATCTTGACGCCCAGGGCAGCCAGACGCTCGAGCGTCACGATCGACGATTCGGCGTCGCTCATGACCGCGCTTTCGGTCAACTCCAGTTCCAGATTCGTCGCCAGCGCGCCAGTTTCGCGCATGATGGACATCACCAGTTCGGCTACATCGTAGTCGGCGAACTGCCGGGCTGAGACATTGACGGCCACCTGCAGCGAGTAGCCCGCATCCTGCCATTCGCGCATTTGCCGGCAGGCGGTTTTGAGGACCCATTCGCCGATCTGGCCGACCAGTCCCGATTCTTCAGCCACCGGCACGAATCGCGACGGAGAAATCATACCCAGCTTGGGATGTTTCCAGCGCAACAGCGCTTCGGCGCCGAATATGCGTCGCGTCGCCAGATCGATTTTCGGCTGATAGAGCAGGCTCAGCTCGTCGCGCTGGATTGCGGCGCGCAGTCCGGCTTCGATCAGCATGCGATCCTGCGCTTCCTGGTTCATGCCCGGCGTGAAGAACTGGAAATTGTTGCGACCGAGATGTTTCGCGCTCGACATCGCGGCATCGGCATGCTTGATGAGCTCATCGACGCTGCCGGCGTCATCGGGATAAATGCTGATGCCAACCGAGGCTGAAACGAACAGTTCCTGGCCGTCGCTCGGGAAGGGCTTGGCGAGTTCACCGAGTAGTTCGGCTGCGGCAGCCGACAAGGTCTGCAGGCTGGTCACATTGGGAAACACGATGGTGAACTCGTCGCCGCCCACGCGCCCGACGGTATCCGCGTCGCGCGTGGATTTGCGCACGCGTTCCGCCGCCTGCTTGAGCAGCGCATCGCCCACGTAATGGCCCAGGGTTTCGTTGACGACCTTGAAACGGTCGAGATCGATGTACATCAACGCAACCCGCAAGCGGTTGCGGTGGGCATGGGCAATGACCTGGGTGAGCCGGTCCTGCATCAGGAAACGGTTCGGCAGGCCGGCCAGCACGTCGTAATTCGCGAGATACTGCACGCGCTCTTCTGCGCGGCGGCGCTCGGTGACATCACGTGACGTCAGCACGATGCCGCGGATGCCCGGGTGCTCCAGCAGATTATTGCCCAGTGCTTCGAGGTGGATCCACGAGCCATCTGCGTGCCGGAAGCGCATCAACACGGGTGCTACGGCGACTTCGCCTTTGAGCAGCGCGTCGAACGCTTCGCGCGCCCGCGCCACGTCCTTCGGATGCAGACTTTCAAACGGCGTCTTGCCAATCAGGGTGCCCGGCGGATGGCCCAGCACGCGCGAGGCCGCCGGTGATTCGTACATCGTGACGCCATTCGAATCATGGATGGTGATGATGTCGAACGAGTTCTGCACCAGCGCGCGAAACCGCGCCTCGCCTTCGAGCAGGGTGTCGGTCTTGCGCCGGTCACGCGGCGAGCGCTCAAAAGGGCCCATGCGCATCGTCAACGCACCCCTGCCGCATGTGGCCAGCGATTGCCGTGCCTGTCAGAATTCAAGAGCGTCCCCACCGAAAGACGAAAAACATCTGCTCGCCCTGGAGCGAGCGCCTGTATTTTGTGAGCCGCGCTTATTATGTTTTGTTTATACTGCATTTTTTAGAAGAATTCCAGCTGGATCGGGATGTCCGGAACGTGAATAGACGGCGCCTCCCGCGACCAGCGCCATCAGCCACGGCAGCGGAGCGTCCCGGCTTTGCCGTTGGGTTACGGCACCTGTGGGGGGAGCATTTCGCTACAATCCGGTCGTGTTACCCACGTCAAGACCGCGCCACCAACCCACAAGTTCAAAGACTCATGGCCTCGTTTCGCAGAACCCTCTGGACAATTGCCCTCTTGCCGCTGCCGGCTCTTGCCGCCGACTACGATTGCATGATCGAAGCCCGGCAGAAAGTCGACATCCGCAGCCCGGTAGAGGCGGTCATCGAATCGGTGCAGATCAGGCGCGGCGATCTGGTCAAGAAAGGCCAGATCATCGTGACGCTCGAGTCGGGTCCTGAGCGCGCGGCGCTGCAGCTCGCGCAATCGCGCGCCACCATGCAGGGCGAATTGAAGGCAGCCGAAGCGCGCGTGGAACTGACGCAGAAAAAACTGGTTCGCGCCGAGGAACTGTACAAGCAAAACTTCGTATCGGTGAACGCGCGCGATGAAGCCGAAGCGGACTATCGGCTCGCGACCGAACAGTTGCGCCAGGCAAGGGAAAATCAGAAGCTTGCGGAACTGGAGGTCAATCGCGCGGCCGAAGTTCTGGCCATGCGTACGATCAAAAGCCCTTTCACCGGCGTTGTGGTCGAAATTACCCAAAAACCCGGTGAATTCTCCGGCAGCAACAGCAAGGATCCGATTCTGAAACTGGCCGAGATTGATCCGTTGAATGTCGAAGTCGTGCTCCCGGTAAGCCGCTACGGGCAGATCAGTGTTGGCAAGCGCGGCGAGGTGATGCCCGAAGCACCGATCGGTGGACGCCATATCGCCACGGTGTCCGTGGTCGATCGGGTCGTGGACGCAGCCAGCGGGACCTTCGGCGTGCGGCTCGAATTGCCCAACCGCGCACGCCAGATTCCCGCCGGGGTACGCTGCCGCGTGCGCTTCAAATGATCCTACGGATGAGCCGCGTTTTGCTATATGCGATCGCCCTCGGATCGTGCCTGTGCCTTCCCGCGCTGAGTGTGGCCCATGCCGCCCAGGCGATATTGAATACCGAGGTAGCACCCGCCAAATGGAAGGCGGTGCGCCTGAAGAACCTGCCGCAAGGCGCCGCCGTTGGACTGGCTGTCGCCAGCACCGGCACGGTAGGACTCATCTTCGTGCACCGGGACGAACTGAAGCGGTTTCCGGCTGCCGTGAGTCCGTTGTTTCAGGGGAGCGTGGACACAAAACTGGAATTCAGCGTAATCATTCCCAAATCGGGTGATTATTACGTCATATTCGATAACCGCCAGGGCACGGAAACCCGCAAGGTCAAGATCCTGATTCGCGCCGAACGGCCGAAGCGTCCCGGAAACAGGCCGACGCCGGCCAATCCAGAGCGCAAGAAAGAAACGCCGATCTGATCAGTAAGCTCACTCGCCGCGCCCGGCAAAGGCCAGAATGTCACCGAGGTAATCGTCGAGATCCAGCAATTCGCGGCGCGCGCGCGAATGCGAGAACTCGGCCCGCCATTGGGCCACCCGGAACAGCGCCTTGCCCAACCGAGTCGGCAGGCGGTCGAGATGGCGCAAGCGCGCCGCGGCAAGCGGAAAATACGATTTCATCAAGTCTTCTTCCACCGCGAGAATGGCTTCGCAGCTGCCCAGATCGCCTTGCCGGCCGCATCGGCCGAACAGTTGCCGGTCGATGCGTCCCGAGTCGTTGAGTTCGGTGGCAATCACGTGCAAACCTCCGGCATCGGCGACGCTGCGCTCGAGCTTGATGTCGGTGCCGCGCCCGGCCATGTTCGTGGCGACGGTAACACACGCGGCCTGGCCGGCCTGCGCCACGATCTCCGCTTCGTGCTGGTCCTGCCGCGCGTTGAGTAACCGGTAAGGGATGCCGGCCGCGTCGAGCAAGGCCGCGAGTTGTTCCGAGGCGGCTACCGATCGCGTGCCGATCAGCACCGGCCGGCCCGCGGCACGATGGGTCCGGATGCTGGCGATCACCGCTTGCCACTTCAACGCGGTGGTCCCGAAGATCTGATCCGCATAGCGCGTGCGGCGCCCGGGTTTGTTCGTGGGAATCTTTGCCACGCGCAGGCGATACACCGCCCACAGTTCCCCTGCCACCTCGGACGCCGTCCCGGTCATACCTGCCAGGTGCAGATAGCGCCGGAAAAATCGCTGGTAGCTGATACGCGCGAGCGTGTCGCGACGGCCGGTGACTTCGCACTCCTCCTTGATCTCGATCAACTGGTGAAGCCCCTGCTCCCACGAGCGGTCGGGCATCAGGCGGCCGGTGTGCTCGTCGATGATGACGACCTTGCCTTCGCGCACGAGGTAATGCTTGTCGCGCTCGAAAATATGCAGCGCGGTGAGCCCCTGGCGCACGAGTTGTTCGCGCCGGTGCGGACCGCGCCAGATGCCGCCGAGCGGCACGCCGAGTTCTTCGAGCTTGCGCTCGCCTCCGCGCGTGAGTTCGATGGCGCCATTGACAATGGCGTAATCGTCCTCCCCCAGTTGCCGGGCCAGAAACAGTGCCTGCTGATGCAACAGTTCTTCCTGGCTGTTATGCGACTCGGAGGAAAGAATCAGGGGTGTTCTCGCTTCATCCACGAGCACGCTGTCGGCCTCGTCGATAATGGCGAATTGCAAGCCGCGCAGCAGCAAGCGCCGCCCGGCGCCGGTGCCGTCGAGCGTGTCGACTTTCATGGCAATGGCGCGCGGCTTGCCGCCCAGCACCATGCGATCGCGCAGATAATCGAAAGTGATTTCCTTGTTGCTGCAGTACGTCACATCGCAGCCATAGGCCACGCGCCGTGCCGCCGGATCGACGCCCTGGCGCACGCAGCCGACGCTCAAGCCAAGCATTTCGTAGAGCGGGCGCATCGTGTCGGCATCGCGCTCGGCCAGATAATCGTTCACCGTGATGATGTGTACCGCACGACCGGCGAGCGCCGCGGTGGCGGCTGCAAGCGTCGCCGTGAGCGTCTTGCCTTCGCCGGTTTCCATCTCCGCCAGCATGCCGCGCAACATGGCCCATGCGCCGATGAGTTGCACGTCGAAGTGGCGCATGCCCACCGCGCGAGTCGCGGCTTCGCGCACCAGTCCGAAAGCCTCGGCCGTCAGCTCCAGATTGGCGAAACCCTGGCGTCGCAGTTTCGGCCGCAACAAGCCCGCGCGCAGGAAAAGTTCCTGCACCGAAAGTCCAGCCAATCCCGCAGAGGCCGCTTCCACGGCCGGCACGATGCGCGACAATTGCCGAGCGCCGGTGGCGAGATTTCCGGCGTAGTACCTGGCGGCAACCAGCGCGCGGTCGAGCTTGCCCTCGCGCGGCTCATCGCGCTCCGGATAAGGACTGCCGACCAGCGCCGCGGCAACCGAGGACATCAGACGGCGAAGCGCTTCATGAACAATTGACGCACGGACCGGTACATGCGCCAGGCGAGCGCTTCGGAGCCGTGCTCGAAGCGCACATACACGTGCTCGCCAAGCACGAAGGCCTGGGTTGCCGGCAGTTCCAGCTCGAACTCGAACCAGGTGTTGAGCGTTCTGGGTTCTCTGGAATCCTGCGGATCCACCACCGCCTGGCCCCCGCCGATGCTCGACAGCGCCAGGTTCGACACCTTGTTGGTCGCAGCGGGCGACTCCCTGCGTATGGTCGCGCTATACGTGTCGTACACGCGCCCGGCGAGCTTGACCTCGACCCGCTCGGTGCGCGTTCGCACCAGATCGACGTCATCCTGCGAAACGAGCACGCGCGCCGTGACCATCGCAGCGGGCACGACGTAACCGATCTGCTGGCCTTTGCGTACGAAGCGATCCGGCAGATCCTGCGCCGAGGGCAGAATGAACGTGCCGCTGGTGGGACTCAACACGGTCTGCTCGCGAATGAGCGTGCGCGCCTGCTCCAGTTCCGCGCGCGTGGCCAGGATTTCGTCATGCGTGCGAATCCAGCGCGAGCGATCCACCACGAGCTCCGCCTGGGCTCGCACCTGCAACAGGCGAAGTTGCGCTTCGAGGATGCGCATCCTCGGGCCCAGCGCCGGATCGTCCGCCACGAGGAGCACCGCGCCCTCGCGAACCTCCGAACCCGGTGTGGCGGCAATGGTTCTGACGAATCCATCGGCGCCAGCCCGCACGTGCGCATCGTCCGGTACCCAGATGACGCCTTCGGCGCGGGTCCACAGCGGAAGCGGCGCGAAACACAGAAGCACCACTACAGCGGTGGCAATGACGCCGGAGGTAAACAACGCGCGCGCGCGGTGGCGGCGCAGCCGCGGATGGCGCAACAGGTAATAGACCCCCTTGACCAGCGGCAGCACGACGGCTGTCCCCACGGCCCACAATGCGAGCAGCACGCCCACGATCATGTAGGTGCTGGCAATGAAAATCGCGATCGCGATCATGATGAAGGTACGGTAGATGTACGAGGCGATCGCGAAAAACACGAACCACGCGCGTTCGCTGCGCGTGGCTTCCGTGGGCGGGAGCTTGAGTCCGAAAACGCGCGTTTCCATCAGGTAAGTCAGATGCTGCTGGGCACGCGTGCGCAGGTTGGGTATTTGCGTCAGATCGGCCAGGATGTAATAGCCGTCGAATCGAAGCAGCGGGTTGCCGTTGAACAGGACCGTGGAAATGCCCGCGATCAGCATGACGTTGTAAAGCACGGCCCGCACGACGCCGGGTTGCACTTCCAGCCAAAGGAACAACGCCAGCGAGGCGATGAACACTTCGACGATCATGCCCGCAGCACCGACGATCACCCGCCGATGCGTCTCGCGAAAGGCCGACGCGGAAGACGCGTCGACATAGGGCACCGGCATGAACACCAGCAACATGATTCCCATCTCGTGCACTTCGCCGCCCCAGGCCTTGGTCGCACAGGCGTGGCCAAACTCGTGGAACAGTTTCAGCACCGGAAACGTCAACCAGAGCAGGAACAGGTTCTGCGGTGCCAGCACGCGGTCGCCGAGATCCTGGCTCAGTTCCTCCCAGTGCGCTGCCGCCAGAAAGGCCCCGGCCCCGACCACGAGGCACCAGATCAGCGCCCCGGTCACCCCAAAGAACGGCCGAAACCAGGGCAACCAGCGTTCCAGCCAGCGATCGGGATCGAACAGCGGAATGCGTATGGCAAGCGGCGAGCGCAGGTTCTGGACCCAGGTCTTGCGCTTGCTTTTCTTGGCGCGGCGCAGAAGCTCCGCGATATCCGGTGTGACTTCCGACTGCAGCACCTCGGCCGAGTGCAACTGGCCCAACAGGCGTATCACTTCATCCTGCGTGGGCGCATCGTCGGCAAACTTGGCAATCGCGCTTTCCCAGATCTCGTTGATGCTGCGGTGCCCGTTCATCAGGCCGATCACATAATGCGCGGTCGGATTGAAGCGGTGCATTTTTCGCGAAACGCGATCCTCCAGGACGTACCAGCGTTCGCCGCGATAATGATGCCGGTGAATGCGCACATGGCTGCGCAGCCGCGGCCGCAACTCGGCGATGCGATACCAGGAGGGGCTGTGCAGGTCCGACATGCGAGAGGTCCCGGGCGCGCGCTATGCCGTCAGGGCATCCATGACCACAACCACAGCCGCACCCAGTCGGTCAGGGTATGCGTCCAGATCCAGAACAGGTGACGTTCTTCGATGTAAATCTTGCCGATGCCTTCCATGCCGGGGCGCAACCGGTTGGCAGCGCTTTCTTCGAGCTGAGCTTCGACGCGGAAAAAGTTGCGTCCTTCCTTGGCCGTGTTGACCGGCGTCATCTTCGTGACCGTGAAAGCAAAGCGCTCGCCGGGGATCGATGAAACCGTCAACTCGCCGGTTTGTCCCAGCGCGACATAGGCGATGTCGCGCTCGTCGACCTGCAATGCAATGCGGAATCCGTCGAGCGGGGCAATCTCGAACAGCACCTGGCCGCGCTCCACCGGCGAGCCCAGGCTTTGCGACAAATCGCCGCTGACGATGAAACCGTCGAATGGCGCCGTCATCGACGCGCGCGAGAGCTGCTCTTCGACCAGTGCCAGTTGCGCTTCACTTTGCGCGACCTGTGCACCGATCATTTCCACTTGCGCGCGGTCATGCGCGGCCATTGCCTCGCGATACTGCTTGAGATATTGATCGCGCTGACTGCTCAGCTTGAGCCGCTCGAGCACAAGGTCCCGGTCCTCGAACTTGCCGATGACTTGTCCGGCGGTGACCGTGTCGCCCGCGCGATGGGGCGCTTCCTTGACATAACCGTTGAAGGGCGCCGTGATGGCACGCTGCACGACCCCTTCCACCGTGGAATTGGCCGACACGCGAAAATCGCCGGTCGCGAACGCCAGGAAGGCCGCCACCGCGGCCAGCGCAATGACCCCGAGCTTCAGTCCGGCATGGCCGGGCCCGGCCAGTTTTTTCCAGAGGCTCTCCGCCGACTTCGCGGCGTGCAGCGGCAAACCCTCTTCGTTTTGCCGCTTGAGTTCGATGATCGGTCCGGCGATCGCCACGACCGCCTCGCAAATATCGAGCGAAGGCACATCGAAGCGGTAACCCGGTGCGCGCTCCAGCGTCAGCGCGCCGACGATCGCATCGCCGCTGACCAGCGGAAAAGTGGCGGCACTGCCGCCTTCGGATTCGCGCAGCAGCGCCTCATGGGCATGCACCACGACGGCGCGATTCTCGCGTTCGGGTGGAAACACCACGGTTTCGGCCTGGTCGATCGCCTCCTCCATGGCTCCTTCGACCGCGCGCAACAGATTGGCTTTGCGGTCAAACTGCGCCGAGTGGGAAACCGCGCACACCTTCACGCGGCGGGCCTTGAGCAGGCCCAGCACGACCCGGTCGCAGCCGAGTCGGGAGGCCAGTTCCGTTGTGAATGCCGCCGCGCCTTCCTTCAGGCCAGGATGCTCGAGCAACCGCGACACCAGATCCAGCGCGAGTTTGAGCTGCAACCGGGCGGCCTCCTTGGGATCGGCATGGCGGCGCAATAGCACCTCCAGCCAGCCCGAGCCCCATTGCAGCTGGCGCATGGCCTCTTGCAATTGCGCTTCGGCACGCCAGTCGATATCCGCGGCAACCACTCCGCGGACTTCCCCCTCGAGCCGGATGGGGTACGCCATCTGGTAGCGCGGCTCGGCCGCGTCGGCATCCCCGGTCTGTTCCCTGGGTTGCACCACCCCGCGCCCTTCCTTGAGGGCGCGCTCGCCGACTTCGGCAAGGCGCGTGCGGTCATGGGGCGTGTTTTCGGGGTAGAAGGCAACGGGCGCAAATGCCTTGGTGCCGGGCTTCTGAAGCACGACCACGCCGTCGGCCACGCCGCCGATGATCTGGCATTGAATCACCAGCCAGCTGCCGCAGAACTCCTCTGGGGTCTGCGCGCTGGCGAAATGCTTCCAGGCGTTCTCATGGGCGCGCCGCCCCGCCAG
>CBDDRM010000097.1:0-9938 GCA_965233135.1 uncultured bacterium
CCCCCAAAGGGGTCCCCACGGGGATACCGGTCATTCGACCATAAAAGAGAAAAGCAGAAACAGGAAGGTTTACACTCTGCCCCTCGTCCCTCGCCCCTGACTCTCATGCTGCTGCTCGCACCGATGGAAGGCCTTCTCGATTTCGTGCTGCGCGACGTCCTCACGCGCATCGGCGGCATTGATCGCTGCGTCTCGGAGTTCATCCGCGTCAGCGGTACGCTGTTGCCAGACCGCGTGTTCACGCGCATCGTGCCCGAGCTCGAGCACGGCGGGCGCACGCCGGCGGGAGTGCCGGTTCGCGCGCAGTTGCTGGGTTCCGACCCGGCGTGCATGGCCGAGAATGCATCGAAGCTTGCCGCGCTGGGGCCCGCCGGCATCGATCTGAACTTCGGTTGCCCGGCCAAGGGCGTGAATCGCCATCGCGGTGGCGCGGTCTTGCTCGACGAACCCGAGCTGATCGCGAAAATTGTCGCGGCTGTGCGTCGGGCGGTGCCCGCGGCCATGCCGGTCTCCGCAAAAATGCGCTTGGGTTACAACGACGGCTCGCGCGCGCGGGAATGCGCGCTTGCACTTGCGGCGGGCGGTGCCGACGAGTTGGTGGTGCATGCGCGCACCAAAGCCGATGGTTATCGGCCGCCTGCATATTGGGAAAGGATTCAGGAGATCCGCGCAGCGGTTGCGCTGCCTGTGATCGCCAATGGCGAAATATGGAGCGTGGAGGATGCGTTGCGCTGCCGGGCCGAATCGGGATGCAATGCGCTCATGCTCGGACGCGGCATCGTGGCCTATCCAGGGCTCGCCCGCGCGATTCGGCTGCGGGATGCGCAAATGCTCTTGCACGGTGCAGGGGCTGCCTCCGTACAGGAGGAATGCGAGGCCGAGTTGAACTGGCAGGCGTTGTTGCCGTTCCTGACGGCCTTCTGGCAGATCGTTGGCGTGCATATCGCGCCACATCATCGCTGCGGGCGGTTCAAGCAATGGCTCAATTTTCTGCGACGCCACTATCCGGCGGCCCAGCTTGCCTATACAGCGATGCGCACGATTAATGAGCCCGCGCTGCTCGCCCGGCAATTATTTTCCCTCTCCGATGTGCCCGTGCAGAGCGACCGCCTTGCGGCCTGAGCTGCGGAGCGCCGCCACCGCCGCATTTTGCGCGCTTGCATTGTTCGGCGCGTACGAGACCCGCGCGGCGGATCTGCGCCTGGAGCCCGGGCACTACCAAGTGGAGGTGCTGGTGAGTTTGCCTAATGTCGGCACCGCCGCGCCGCCGCTGACCGTCACGCGGTGCATTACGCCGGAGGATCTCCAATCGGGGGGCGCGTTTTTTATTCTGAGTGACAATCCGCTGAAACGGTGCGCGCTCGTGGATTATCTCTCCAGCGCCACCGTGGCGAGCTATCGCATCGTCTGCGACGGCGCAAACCGGGGGAGTGCCAGCGCGGTGTTCGATGTGCGGGAACGTGGATATCGCGGGGTCATCCAGATGGATATGGGCGGCAAGAATATGACCATGGCCGAGCGTCAGGTCGGAAAAAGGATCGGCGACTGCCCCTAGCGAGGGCAGTACACCGTATTAGTTGCAGCCATATCGGGGGAACTTCCGGGCCCGTTTCGCGATCCAGATGGCTATGACAGACCTGCGAGCATCTGAATTCGGCTACCGTGCGCAAAACATGGGCAATCCCTTTGACACCCTGTCGCCAAGGGGGCCTGATGGGCTCATCAACGTCATCATCGACACCCCCAAGGGCAGCCGCAACAAATTCAAATACGACGAACAGGCGCAATGCTTCAGATTGAGCCGCATCTTGCCCGTCGGCGCGTCGTTTCCGTACGACTTCGGTGCGATTCCCCGCACGCTGGCAGACGATGGCGATGCGCTGGACGTGCTGGTCATCGGCGAAGAGCCGAGTTTCCCGGGGTGTTTGATGAGCGTCAAGTTGATCGGCGGGGTGCGCGCGGAGCAAACCGAAAAAGGCAAGACCATCCGCAATGACCGCCTTCTGGCCGTGCCTGTTACCAGCGCGAATCCGGCAACGTTGTTCCATATCGATGAGTTGCCATCGGCGCGCGTGGCCGAGATCGAGCATTTTTTCGTCTCCTATAACCAGGCCCACGGCCGCCACTTCCGGCCCACAGGGCATGCGGGACCGGAAGAGGCGGAGCGGGTATTAGCCTCCGCGATCCAGAACTACGTACAAGCCCGAGAATGATGCGCGGGTTGGCTGCGCAATGCAGCGATGCACTCTTTGCGCAGATCGGGGCGGCCGAACAAAACTTGCAATCGCGGCCGTTGCGCGACGAGCACGTACACTCAGCCCGCAAGTCCATCAAAAAAGCGCGCGCAGCGCTGCGGTTGATGCGTGAAAGTCTTGGCGATTGCGTCTACAAAAAAGAAAACGAAGCTCTGCGAGACGCGGCTCGTGGTCTTGCCGCACTTCGCGACGCCAAATCCCTCTCCGAGGCGTGGGAGGCGCTTCGCGACCGCCATCCGGCCAACTTCGAGGGAACGGGCTTCGACATCCTGAGCAGAACATTGCGCAAGAACCTGGCCGCCCGACACGATGCACTGATGCGAGCGCCCGCCAGCCTGCAGCAGTGTGTAGCAACGCTTACATCCTGTCGCATGCGATTGGCGAAACGGGGCACTGCGCAGCAGGACGACCAGACGGCTCGCGGCCTGCGACTGATTTTTCGCGCGGGGCGCAGGGCTCTGGGGAGAGCCGAGATCGCGCAGACACCCGAAGTCCTGCACGAATGGCGCAAACACGTGAAGTACCTGTCCAATGCGCTGAAAATGATCGACGGCGAAACCATGCATTGGCGCAAACTGGTCATGCGAACAGACAAGCTTGCCGATCAACTGGGCGAGGATCATGATCTTGCGGAACTCGGGCGCTATGTGCGCGACCTGAAATTGCCCAGACTCCAGGCGGACGACTGCACTTCGTTGTCGATGCTGATCGAGCGGCGTCGCAAAACACTGCAGAAGCGCGCCTTCAAGCTTGGCAAGAGCATTTACGCACTAAAGCCGAAAAACTTCGTCCGCACGCTGCTTGAAAACACGTCCGGCGCAAGAGACTGACCCGCCGGCAGTTTGGACAGCGATTGAGAACTTTCGCTCATCCGGAGTCTTCAAGTGCAGAAAATCGTACCGGCAAAATTTCCGTCGTTGTGATCCGTGCGTCCTGCAAATTCTTCTCCACCAGAATCAGCTGCTGACTGTCCGCCAGCCCAGCAGGGATGACCATGCGGCCCCCGGGCTTGAGTTGATGGATCAACGAGGGCGGTATCAATTCCGGCGCGGCGGTGGCGATGATCCGATCGAACGGTGCGCGCTCCGGCCAGCCGTTGTATCCATTGCCGATCCGGATTTCGATATTGCCGCAGCCTGCGCGTGCGAGGCGCTGGGCAGCCTGTACCGCAAGGGGCTCGATCAATTCGATGCTAAGTACCTCGCGCGCGAGCGCCGCGAGGATCGCCGTCTGGTATCCCATGCCGGTGCCGATTTCCAGCACGACATCCTGTTTGCCAACCCGCAGGAAATCCGTCATGAGCGCGACAATGAAAGGCTGCGAAATGGTCTTGTCATAACCGATCGGCAACGGCCGGTCGAGGTAGGCATAGGGTTGCATCTCGACCGGCACGAAGTCGTGGCGGGCGACTCTGCCCATGACTTCCAAAACGCAGGGATCGATGTTGTATTTGCCGATGCGCTCGCCAACCATCGCGGTGATGGCGGCAATCTCCATCACCATTTTCTTGCGCAACTCATCGAACTTCGTCGTTTCCATCGCGGGCCCCGATGACTGCTATGCTACGCCTGGTTCGGAAACATTTGCCAAAACGAGGTCTCATTCATGCGTTTCCCGGTTACGATCGCAGTTATATTCGTGCTCTCAATTGCAGCCGCATTTGCCGTGGACCTGCCCAAGATTCCGGATGTCGGGCTCGGCAAGGGCTCGCTGCTCGACAAGGTCAACAAGTCGCTCGCAGATCAGCAGAATCGCGACGGCCAGTTCGAGTTCAAAACGGGCAAAGCTGAATTCGCCGCCGGCAATGAAAAACGTATCCGCGGCCTGCTCAAGATCATCAGCAACTATTCCAAACCGCTGGCGGCATTCCCTAATCTTCATGTGACGGCCCAGGGCCACACGGACAGTGACGGCACGTTGGCGTCAAATCAAAAACTTTCGGTGGCGCGCGCGAACACCGTGTGTGCCGCGCTCAAGGCACACGGCATGAAATTGCCCTGTGTACCCGGCGGTGCGGGCTCATCGAGGCCGCTTGTCTCGCCTGAAAAGACTGCCGCCGACAAACAGAAAAACCGGCGCGTGCTGGTTCAGCTTGCAAAGTAGCGTCATGCGCTAGTGAGTCACCCTCTCCCGCCGCCGCGATGTGCCCGCTTCGGGTTTCTGCTCGCTGACGGGCTCTTTTTCAACGGGCAGATCGAGATTTTTCCACGCCTTCATTCCGCCCAGCATGTTCGAAACATTTCGAAAACCCTGGCGCTGCAGCAGGGAAACGGCGAGGCTCGCGCGATTGCCCACGCTACACGTCACGACAAGGGCTTGGTCCTTGGTGAAGGGCAGGTGGGAATTCGCGGTGAGTGCGCTATCGAGATGACCGACAAAGACGTGTGCCGCGTTTGCGATATGTCCTGACTCGAATTCGGAGATCTCGCGCACATCGAGGACGAACGCCTGACTGTTTGCTTCTTGCCATTGCCGCGGTGAAGTCACCCCGCTACTCTCGATCGGCATCCCGGCGTTGCGCCAACTTTCGAAACTGCCGGCGAGTACACCCGCGAGATTGTCGATCCCGATGCGGGCCAGATGCAAGAATGCAATCTTCACGTCGTGAGGTCGCTCGACAACCAGATAAACAGGCGTATCCGGTTGCAGGATCCACCCCCCATATATCGGCAGACCATCGAGCCAGATACTCAACGAGCCCGGAACGTGGGCTCCGGCAAATGCCTCAGGCAATCGCGTATCGATGATGACGCCGCTGCGGGCCTGCTGCGCGAACTGTTGCGGTTGCAGCACCGGGATCGCATTTGCGCTCTTGTCCAGAGCATTGCCTTCGGCAAGATTGACTCGCTCCATTTGCCTGAAAATAGGGGACCTGGGCAAGCGTTCCTGAAGTTTGTGATCGATAAAGGCCTCCCGGCCGAGCGTAAAGACCTTGTTATAAGTCTTTTCAAATCCGATCGTCGATTCGTCGTAATCGGCGATGTGGCCGCCGCAGACCGAGCCTGCGCCGTGCGCCGGGTAGAGCAGCGTCTGGTCGCCGAGGGGAAGAATCCTGGAGTGTATGGAATCGAACAGCAAACCAGCGTTCTCGCCGGTCCGGGCTTCGTCGGCCAAGTCCGTGCGTCCAGTTTCGCCGATGAACAGAGAATCGCCGCTGAACACCGCCCAGCACTGTTCCGGCGTCTGCTTGCGATAAACCGCGTAAGACATGCTTTCCGGTGTATGTCCGGGTGTGCTCAGAGCGCGGATGACCAGATCGCCGATTTCGATTTGTTCCCCGTCCCCGAGGCGTATATCGGCATGGCGAAACAGATCATGCTTGCCGCCAACCAGCCTGGCGCCCAAGAGCTTGCGCAGGCTGGCACCGCCCATCACGAAGTCCTCTTGCCGGTGCGTTTCGAAAACATACGCGATGGAGCATTTTCTCTGACGCGCGAGCCTGGCGTAGTCCTCGATATCGCGTCGCGGGTCGAACAGGATGCCGATACCGCCTGTTCCCAAGAGATAAGCGTTATGGGCAATGCCGGATGTTTTGATGCGTTCCAAAAACATTCTGAATCTCCGTGCAGTGATGGGTGCCCTTGCTGATAGGTCGTTTCAGCCTTACAGGCACGGACCTCGCCCGAACCGGCAAGTTCGTCGCTTATTCAACGCACCCTCTCGCATGGCGAATTGCAAAAGCTACAAGGCGCACCGGTAAGTCTTTCAGTTAAAGGCCCTGGGTTGCCGGAACAGACCCAACCCCGCTTCTGCGAATTGCCCGTCCTTTCAGGGGTGCTCAGCCGCACCCGAGCGTCGGTCTGACGTGGGATCGATTCCTGCTATCGCAGGTTGCAGGGAGACCTTTGCTCGCTACCGATGCTTTGGATGCGTGTTCCCCCTACAGGTAACGAGGTAACCAAAGGATCTGAGCGTATGCGCACATTCCGCGGCCGCGGTTTGCTGGTCGCTTTTGTCATTGTCGGCGTGGTCGTGTTGCTCTACGGAGCAGCCGGATTCTTCCTTGCGCCTCGCCTGCTTGAGCGACAACTCGTCGCGATGGCAGAGCAACGCCTGGGCAAGACCCTGGCGATCGAGAAGCTCCAGATCAATCCGTTTGCGCTGAGCATTGACGCGACTGGCCTTCGGCTCGGTGAAGCCGGCAAGCAACCGCTCGCGAGTGCCCGCCGCGTTTATCTCGACCTGAGCTTGTGGGGAAGCGGGTTTGGCCGGGGTTGGGTACTCAGCAACGCGCGCAGCGACGGGCTGCAGGTCATGCTTGAAACGCAGCACGACGGGAACTTGAACTTTGCGCACCTGGCGCAACGCTGGCAGCAGACCGCGTCGGCCCCGGCGCCGGATGCCGCGCCGCCCCGCATTACCATCAACCATCTCGTCGCAAACGACGGAATGCTGACGTATCGCGAACTCTCCGAGGAGCCCGCGTCAACCAAAATTTTGCCCATCCGGATCGAACTCGAGGATTTCTCTACACTCCCCGATCGCGAAGGCCACTACTCCGTGTTCGCGCGCTTCGCCGACGGCGGCGTGCTGAAATGGCGCGGTGATCTGACGTTGCAGCCATTGCAGTCCGAAGGCGACCTGGACTTGCAGGGCATAAAGCTCGCGACGGCCTGGAAATTCCTACGAGATGATCTGCGCATTGCCGAGCCTGACGGGCAGCTCGCCGTTGCCGGGCACTACCGATTTCATCGCGCCGGAGACAAGTCGAGCTTGACACTGACGGACATTCGCGCCGATGTAACCGATGTGAGCGTGACACGAGAAGAAGCAAGCGATCCGATGCTGGCTTTGAAGTCCCTCAGTGTGCGAGATGCGTCGTTCGCGCTCGATAAGCGCAGGCTCGATATGCCTGTACTGACTTTAAGCGGCGGACACCTCGTTGTCCTCACGCATCCCGACGGTACGCTGAACTGGGCCGGGCTGGTTCGCCCAGCTGGCACGACCGAAGAAATGGCCAAGCCCGAACTCAATGCAACGCCGGGCCGCGTGGCAGGCGAGGCGCAGCCCTGGCGGGTCGCGGTGCGTGAAGTCAATGTCGACAGTGTCGCGCTGCGCTACTGGGACCGGCAACGTCCGCTGGATCTGCAGGCGGCAAGTCTTGATGGATCGGCCGCCCTGGACGTGACGGTGGGGCAGCGCGTGAACATCGCGGCGCGCGACATGGACCTCGGATTACACAAGGTACGCCTCGGTGGAGATTCGCCCCCCGTACAACTTGCGCGGGTAAGCCTGCAAGCGGGCTCTCTGGATCTGTCCGAGCGACGCTTCGGCGCGGGCCAGATTCTCGTTGACGGAGGCAGTCTCGCGCTGGAGCGCGATGCCACAGGCAGGCTGTCAGTGGCGAAGAATTTCACTGCGCAGGGTAATCATTCCCCTGCTTCCCAGCCGTGGCGCTATGCCATTGAGCAATTGCTCGTGCGCAACCTCGATGTGGCGTACTCGGATCTTGGGTTCGACAAAACCCTTGCGATTCCCGTCAGCAGGGTGAGCGTGCGCATCGACAATATCGCCAGTAACGCCAGCAAGCCGATGAACGTCAAGGCATCGGCGTCGATCGGAAGCAACGGGTCGGCTACCGCCAACGGCACGGTTTCCCAGAACTTTCAGACGATGGATGCAACGGTCAGCCTGAAAGGCCTGGCACTGACGCCGTTGCAACCGCTGATCGCGCGCTACGCCGCCGTGGACCTGGCCTCCGGCAGTGCGGCGCTCAATGCGACGCTGCGCTATCGCCAGGCCGGTAAACCAGCTTTCCTCGCAAAGGGTGGATTCGCGCTGGCCGACGTTCGTCTCAATGAAGCGGGAAGCAAAACGCGTGTGCTGGCGTGGAAGAACATGTCAACCAAAGATGCGCGCTTGACGCTGGGCCCGGACCAGGTCCGGATCAAGGAAATCGTGCTCGACGCGCCGGAAATCACCATCGACATCTCCGAGAAGCGCGAGATCAATCTCGTTCGTCTGATGAAGCCTGCTCCCGCCGGCCGGGACGAGCCATCGGCGACTGTAAAACGCCAGAACCCGGCGCCAAAGTCGACGCAATTTCCCATCCGCGTCGGCGATTTGCGTGTGCGAGACGGCGTTGTCGACTACGCGGATCGCAGCCTGGTGCTGCCGTTCTCCACGCATGTCACCAATTTCGCCGGCGCAGCGGCCGGGTTCGGCACCGGCGAAGATCGCGTTGCCACATTGCAGTTCGATGGCGACATCGGCGATTTCGGCTCGGTCGACGTGTCCGGCCGCATCAACGCCTTCTCACCCGCGGACCTGACCGATATCGTGGCATCGTTTCAGAATGTCGACATGCCGACTCTGTCGCCTTACACCGCGACGTTCCTCGGGCGCAAGGTCGACGCGGGCAAGTTGTGGATCGCGGTGAACTATCGAATCCAGGATGGCGCGTTGACGGGAAATAACGATGTGACCATTCGCGAGCTCAAGCTGGGCGAGAAAGTCGACGCACCTTCAGCGCTCGATCTTCCGCTCGATCTCGCGGTCGCGCTGTTGACCGATTCCGAGGGAGTCATTCACACCGCCGTGCCGGTCAAGGGAGACTTGAACGATCCAAAATTCGATGTCGCGACCGTTATCCGCGAAGCGCTCGGCAACCTGATTCGCAGAATTGTCTCAGCGCCGTTTCGCGCGCTCGCGGGGCTGTTCAACGGCGACGAGGACAAGGAGAACGGCAGCGATTTCGGCAATATCGCATTCCAGCCCGGCAGCGCAAAAGTCATGGCATCGGAGAAAGAGAAACTGCAGAACGTGGCGAAGGCCATGGAAGAGCGGCCGCAACTGAAGCTGATCGTGCAGGCCCCGTATTCACCCGGGCCCGACCGCGCCGTGATGAAGCGCGAGCGCGCTCGCCGCGAGCTCGCGCAGCTGCTGGGCCGGTCGCTCCAACCGGATGAAAAAGCAGGTCCGATCGAATTCGAAAACCTGGCGACGCAGCGCGCACTGGAAAAGCTGGCCGCGCGCAAGACCGATGCTTTGGCGGTGCGCGACTGGGTGGCGCGATACACCGAGCAAAACGGCGTGGAGCCCAAACGCGCCGGCATGTTCTTGCGCAGCTCCGGTGACCCGAAGTTCTACCAGGCGATGTTTAACTGGCTGGCCGGAATCGAGTCCGTGCCGGACAGCGCGATCGAGAGTCTGGCGCAAAGCCGGGCGCAGAACGTGGCGGATACGCTGCGCGCCGCGGGCATTCCAGCGTCGCGCATCGAAACTGCGTCTCCGGAAGCGGTTGAGCGTCAGGACGATAAACCCGTCACCGCAGCGCTCTCGCTTGAGCCGGCCGGTACCACCGTGGCCGCGGATGATCTGGACGCCTACTCGGCAGACGCAGACCGCTGAGCTCTTACAGGTGCCAACAAGAAACGCGGGATCGGGTCGATAGCCCGCCGCAGCCTCGTTAGTCGCCGACCGTTCATCGGCCCGATAGTGCCGCATGCGCCGCGGTGGCCCGCGTCAACGACCTTTCGTCGTTCGGTTTTGTCCATCGGGCGGCTGCTTCTTTCCCTCGAGTCGCAACGCGGATTGAATGGCACTGTCCCGTTACCGGAAAGAACCATTATGTCCGCGCTTCCGATGCCGACCCGTGATCATGCCGCAGTTCAACGACCCACGCTCAATGCCGCCCAGCAGGCCCCGCTTGGGCAGCGGGTGTTGGCACTCAGATCGTTACTC
>CBDDRM010000098.1:0-4451 GCA_965233135.1 uncultured bacterium
TCACTGTTCACTGTTCACTGTTCACTGTTCACCGTTCTTCAGTGCGCACGATGCGTGTGCCGGCCAGCCGGTCGTGCAGAAATTGTCTTTCCCTGTCGACCAGCGCCCACAACACGCTTGCACCCGAGATCATCCCGGGCACTGCGAACAGATAGCGCCGCAGTGCCCGATCTGGCGTGACGCCCTCGCCGGTCTGCGTGACAAGACGCAGACCCCAGGTTTTCATCGGCAGGGTCTGACCCGAGCGCGTCCAGCAGAACACAAAATAAGCGCCGCACACGCAAAGCAGAAACAGCTGAAAAATGGTGCGCGACCAGCCGCTTTGCGCGTCGCGCACAAGGCTCAAAAACAAATATGAGGAAAGGAACAGAATGGCAACCAGCAACACGCTCTCATAGATCAGGCCGAACAACCTGATGCGCAGCGACGCCAGTCGCAGAGCAGGCCCCGGGATATCGTGGCTGGCGTTCTGCAAATGCGAATCAGGCGGACGGCTCGCCGATCATTTGCCTGCATCGCCGGGGCTGTCGCGTAGTTTGCGCCGCTGTTCCTCGGGCAAGTCCTGATATTCGCGCCAGCGCTGGTGCAGTTGCTCATGCTTCTCGGGAGGCAGCTTCTTCATGCGATTGTAACGTTCGATGGCCTGCGCGCGTTGTTCCGGCGTCAACGCCACCCATTCACGCATGCGTTTCTGAATGCGCTGCTGACGTTCGGGAGGCAGGCTCGGATAGCGGGCGGCGAGCCCGATCCAGCGCTTGCGCCGGTCGGGATCGAGGTTGTCCCAGTCGCTGCGCAGGGGCGCCAGAATAGACTGCTGTTCCGGTGTCAACTGCGTCCATCCGGGCTCCTGTGTCTGTGCGTAGCCAAAGCGCGTGGCCATCGCCAAAGCGCCGGCCAACAGCAGCCCGAGGATTATTCCCGCGACGGCTCGTGATTCGAGTGCTTTAGCCAAGTTTCGAAACCCGGATCGGTGTAAGCATGCAAAGGCAATTCGCCGGCGAGCAGGCCGGTATCGAGTTCCTCGTCATGATGACTGGACATTTGCCAATAAATCAGGCCGGTAAGGCTAGCGAGCACAATTGCTGCCGGCACCACCAAGCGCGTCGTGAGTCCGAAACCCCACCGGCCGGTATGTTCCCGCGGCGAGCGTGGCATGCGCGAGTCATCCTGACGGGCCAGGGCGGCCGATCTCGCAGCCTGCAGGCGTTGCAGGACGGAATGCGGCAACTCGGCCAAAGCCCGATCGAGATGCGCGACCATCCTGCCGGCAAGTTCGTCTTCTTTCACAAATCAATTCCTTTGTCTTTCAGAAATGCAGCCAGCGCATGCGTGGCTCGCGAGCAATGAGTCTTTACGCTGCCTTGGGAACAGTCCATCGCCTGCGCGGTTTCTGCGACGTCCAATTCCTCCCAGTAACGCAGTATAAAGGCCTCGCGTTGACGGGGCGGAAGTCGCTCGAGGCCCTCGCCGATGGCCTCGGCAATTTGCGAGCGTTCCATCCGGTCGGCCGGGCTGTCGCCCTTGCCGCCTGGCCCATCGGTTTGCATGGACTCCAGCGGATCATAATCCTCGTTTTCGTCGCGCGGCTGCAGCGAAGAGAATAACGTCGTCCATAGCGAACGGACCTTCTGACGCCGGTAAAAATCCCGGATGGTGTTCTGCAGGATGCGCTGGAACAGCAAAGGCAGCTCCGCGACGGGTCTTGCCGCATATTTGTCCGTGAGCTTCAACATCGCGTCCTGAACGATATCGAGCGCCACGTGCTGGTCGCGCACGCCGAACATTGCCTGCTTGAAGGCGCGCCGTTCGACCTCCGCCAGGAAAGCGGCCAATTCTTGTTGGGTAGCCAGTTAAATCCTCTTTCAATTTCAATCGCCCCAGCGACGGCCATGGCAGGACGGGAAACAGGGATGGGGCGCACCTGGTCAGAGCGCTGCGAGGTACTTAGCGGCAGATTATACGGGTCGGCACGCGGGGTTTGTGGCAGGGCCACCCGGACGGGTAAAATAGCCAGGACGAATCCCATGCAAAGCGTCAATCTCACCAATCACTTCCTGATCGCCATGCCCAACATGGCGGACCCGCACTTTGCCAAGTCGCTGACTTTCATCTGCGAACATAATGAGCAAGGCGCTCTGGGCGTCGTTGTCAACCGGCCGACTGACATGACGCTCGAGACACTGTTCGAGCAGATCGAGATTCCGCTGGAAAACCAGGCGGTGCGAAAAATTCCCGTGTACTTCGGTGGCCCGGTGCAAGTCGACCGCGGGTTTGTGCTGCATAGGCCTATCGGTGGCTGGCAATCGACCCTGTCGATCAATGGGGAACTCGGTCTGACCACATCGAAAGACATTCTGCAGGCGTTGAGCCAAGGAGAGGGGCCCGGGCTGGACAACGTGCTGGTTTCGCTTGGCTACGCCGGATGGGCGCCAGGTCAGCTGGAGCAGGAGTTGGGCCAAAATGCCTGGCTGACCGTCGAAGCGCAGCCCTCGGTTATTTTTGAGCGACCGTCCAACGAGCGTTTCCTTGCGGCGATGGAATTGCTCGGTTTCGATCCGGCGAGCCTGTCGGACGATGCGGGCCATGCCTGAGCGGACCGGGATGGCGCGAACGGCGTATGCCGCCATGGCCGGCATCGATGCCTGACGAGGCTGCCGCTCGCGTGCGCGACGTCCGGACTGGAACGGTTCTGGCTTTTGACTTTGGCGAGCGGCGCATCGGTGTTGCCGTAGGCGAGGTGCAACTGGGGGTCGCGCATCCGCTCGACACCATAGATGCGCCGTCCAACGAGGTGCGTTTCGCGCGCATCGAAGCGCTGATTCAGGAATGGCAACCGGTTTTGCTGCTGGTAGGATTACCGCTGGCGCTCGATGGTAGCGAACACGCGCTGACCGCACTGGCGCGCCGGTTCGCGGCGCGGCTGCAGGGACGCTTCGGAGTCGAAACCCGGCTGGTCGATGAGCGCTTGACTTCGGTGGAAGCCGAGCAACAGGCTCGCGAGCTTGGTATGGATCTGCGCAAGTCCCGCGCAAGAATCGATCAACTGGCGGCCAGGATCATCCTGGAAAACTACTTTTCGCAATGAGCAAGCCCTTGCCGGATGCTGAAGAGTTGCTGGCTCGTCTCGCCGAGCGCATGCGCGCGGCAGTCACGCCGGAAACGGCGCTGATCGGAATCCACACCGGGGGGGTGTGGCTGGCGCAAAGACTGCATAAGGCCCTGGCTTTGTCCCAGCCCCTCGGCACCATCGACGTGTCGTTCTATCGTGACGACTACTCCAGCCGCGGATTGCATCCGAAGGTCAAGCCATCGAATATCCCTTTCGAAGTCGTCGATGCCGATATCGTGCTGGTTGACGATGTCCTGTACACCGGGCGGACCATCCGTGCGGCCATGAATGAATTGTTCGACTATGGCCGCCCGCAGAGCATCAGGTTGGCGGCGCTGATCGACCGGGGCGGGAGGCAATTGCCGATCGCGGCGCAATTCGTCGGCGCGGAAGTAACGGTCGCCGCGGGCGAGCAGGTCGAACTGGTGAAAGACGACAAAGATCGGCTGAGCCTGGTCCTGTCGCGGCAGACCGCACCATGACCGGGGGAAATCCGCAGCTCGACGCGAACGGACAACTGCGCCATCTGTTGACGATCGAAGGCTTGCCGCGCGAGATCATGCTGCATGTGCTGGATACTGCGCATTCCTTTTTGTCTGTGGGCGAACGCGAGATCAAGAAAGTTCCGCTGTTGCGCGGCAAGGCGATATTCAATCTTTTTTTCGAGCCCTCGACGCGCACCCGCACGACCTTCGAAATTGCCGCGAAGCGTTTGTCCGCGGATGTGATCAATTTGAACGTCGGCACGTCCTCCCAGAGCAAGGGCGAAACCTTGCTGGACACGGTGGCCAACCTGTCCGCGATGCATGCTGACATGTTCGTCGTCAGGCATTCCCAAAGCGGCGCGGCGCATCTGATCGCCCGCCACGTGGCGCCCTATATCCATGTCATCAATGCAGGCGACGGCCGCCACGCCCATCCGACACAAGGCCTGCTGGACATGTTCACGATACGTCACTACAAGAAGGAGTTCTCGGCGTTGCGCGTAGCCATCGTGGGTGATGTGCTGCACTCACGCGTGGCGCGTTCGCAGATTCATGCCCTTACCACGCTCGGCGTGCCGGAGGTGCGAGTCATCGGCCCGCGCACGTTGATTCCGACCAACGTGGCTGAACTCGGCGTGCGCGTTTTTCACGATATGGCGAGCGGCCTGCAGGATACGGACGTGGTCATCATGCTGCGATTGCAGAACGAGCGCATGAACGGCAGTTTGCTGCCCTCGGCGCAGGAGTTCTTCAAATCCTACGGACTGACGCCAGAGAAACTTGCTCGGGCAAAATCGGATGCGATCGTCATGCATCCCGGGCCGATGAATCGCGGCATCGAAATTGATTCCAGTGTC
>CBDDRM010000099.1:0-4846 GCA_965233135.1 uncultured bacterium
AGAGCCGTTCTTTTCCTGAATTTGATCGCGAGTAGATCGACGTCCTCGATCGAGCCGGGCACATAGTTTTACGCGGGACAATCCCGAGGATCAGCGAAACTTCACGTATTGCCGGAACTCGGCAGCGGGACGGCGTGGAAATGGCGCGCAAGTACGCCCACTTTTCCACGGTACATCTGACTGAGTACGTGGACCGGCTATCGAACGCGGACCAGGTGGAAGGGCACGACGTGGCTACGATCCGGCTACGCGC
Organism: uncultured bacterium; assembly: GCA_965233135.1. GTDB lineage: Bacteria > Pseudomonadota > Gammaproteobacteria > Burkholderiales > JACQAP01 > JACQAP01. The sequence continues at coordinate 254 of CBDDRM010000099.1, forward strand.
TGAGAAGGAAAAAGGGGCTGCATCGCTGCAACCCCTTCTGAAGACTGGCGCGCCCGGCAGGATTTGAACCCACGACCCCTTGGTTCGTAGCCAAGTACTCTATCCAACTGAGCTACGGGCGCGTTAAAGCGGCACGCATTATAGCAAAGACATCGGTCCTGAACGAGAGCCCGGCTGGCAGTGCAGGGCATGAGATGTTATTCTTCGGCCCGTTGGCTAAAGGTTAACCACCGCAAAGCAAGTACGCCGGTCGAACTGGCGAAAGGTGACCGATTGGCCATATGCGCCTTCGGCGCATAAAAAATGTGATTGGCTGGGGCTTGGCGCCACCTGCGGCCACGAGTGATGCGGGTAGCCAGCTGACTTTTGCAATATCAGTACAATCGATGAAAACCGGAGAGGTGACCGAGTGGCCGAAGGTGGCGCCCTGCTAAGGCGTTATATGGGCTTAAACCCGTATCGAGGGTTCGAATCCCTCCCTCTCCGCCAGTATGCAAAACAAGACCTGCCTGTCGCAGGCGGTGATTAATTCGATGCCTGATGGCCTTTCGTGCCTTCCGGCCGAGGGTGAGACGCTTTCTGCTCTCCTCATATCGCGTTGAACATAAACCATAGTCCCCGGTCAGACTCTGGCTTTCATGCCGCCTGTCGTCCCTTGAGCGGCGCCCGCAACGTTTTTCCTATTTTGTTTCGACCAGCTCGCCTACCGCGGTATCTGCCTTCCGCAAGCCGCGATCTGTTTTTACCGAGGTGAGTGAATGACCGAAACTGTTTCGACCATTACCAGCGAGAAGGACAGCCGCCGGGCAGGCCTCGCGCTGGGCAAGACGATTTGCGAGAAATTCGACGGCACGGCGGCGGATGCCGTGATCGTATTCGCTTCGGCGCAGCACGATTACGCTGCATTGCTCGATGCCCTTGCCTCCGAAAGCGGAACCAGGACCATCATGGGGTCTTCTTCGGCCGGGGAGTTTACCGACAGCGCGCGCGGCCAGGGATACGTCTCCGCCATGGCGATACGGTCTTTCGATATGAAGTTTGCGATAGGGGTCGGTAAAGACGTCAGCCAGGACCCGGTCGCTGCGGCGCGCAGCGTGGCGGGTTCTTTCAAAGGAACAGCGGAACAATCCATGCCCTACCGATCCGCCCTGGTGATGGCGGATGCCCTGGCGGGACACACGGAAGCGCTGGTGCAGGAATTGACCCTCGCCACCGGGGGAAGCTACCGCTTCTTCGGCGGCGGCGCCGGAGACGACGGCTTGTTCACCAAGACCCATGTGTTCGCGCAGACCGAGGCGATCTCCAACGCGGCCGTTGGACTCGAAATCCTGTCGGCCAAACCGCTCGGCGTGGGCGTTTCGCATGGCTGGCTGCCGTCAAGCGCGGGATGCCGCGTGACCGAAGCCGACGGCGCCCTGCTGGTCAGTCTGAATGGCGCGCCGGCCATCGAGGCCTTCGAAGAGTATGCCCGCCAGACCGGGCAAACCCTCGATCTTGCTGCGCCATTGCCTTTTTTTCTGCACAACATTCTTGGCATCCAGACGACAAACGGATTCCGGTTGCGTGTGCCGCTCGGCGTAAACGCGGACGGCTCCATTCTTTGCGCCGCGGCGATTCCGCAGGGATCCATCGTGCATATCATGAAAACAACCGAGGAGTCCGCCGTGGTGGCTGCGCAGCAGGCGACCCGGGCCGCGCTGGACGCCATGGCGGGGCAGAAAGTCAGCGGCGCGCTGGTGTTCGATTGCGTTGCCACACGCTTGAGGCTCGGGCGCGCGTTCGAGAACGAATTGCGCGCCTGCGCCGAATTGCTCAAGCCCGCGAGCTTCGTCGGCTGCAATACTTATGGCCAGATCGCGCGGGCGGAAGGTCAGTTTGGCGGTTTCCACAATTGCACGGCGGTCGTCTGCGCATTCCCGGAGTAGCTTTTCCTTGAATGAGGATCGTGTTCGGGAGTTGTTCATTGCGCTCGCCGGATCGTCGACGCGCGCCGCTGCGCTGAACGACCTCGCAGCGTGGGCCGGGGCGGATGCGAGCCTTTTGTTTGTGCGCGACCCCGTCGTCGGGGCGCTGGTTCCGGCACCGGGCTGTACGCAAACCTTGCGCGGCGGTCCATCGTGGCGAGAGTTCTTCGCACGATGCAATACTCCCGGCAGCCATACGGCACAGGTGGAATTTCCCAAAGGCAGCATATGCACGGCCGTCGCACTGGTCCGTCGCGAAAGCGCGTGCATTTTGCTGGGTGGCGCGCCGGCGGGCGACAAGGTCAGCACCATCGAGCGCTGGATGCCTCTGCTGGGGACTGCGCTCGCGGTCGAGCAGGATGCGGCTCTCGCGCGCGCCGAATCCCGGATCGCGATCGGCGCCGCGGATGCGGCTCACACACTGGCGGAGGCGCTGGAGGCATCGCGGGCCGATGCATCCCGGCTGAATGCGCAGCTGCGCGAGGAGCAGCGCCGCAAGGACGAATTCCTGGCCATGCTCGGCCACGAGCTGCGCAACCCGCTCTCGGCGCTGGTCACCGCCGTGGGCGTATTGCAAGCCACCGCCGATCCGCGGCACGTCAAGCAAATGGCCGAAGTCATGGGCCGGCAGACGACCCAGTTGTCGCGGCTCGTCGAAGACCTTCTGGACATGTCCCGCGTGAGCCGCGGGCAGATCGAGTTGCGTCGTCAGGCGGTGACTCTGCAGCAGACGCTCGCGGATGCCATCGAGCAAAGCCGTCCCTTGATCGCGGCGCGGGGGCATCAACTGACTGTCTCGATAGCCGAAGAACCATTGATCCTGAATGCCGATCGCGCAAGGTTGATCCAGATTTTTTCGAATCTGCTGAGCAATGCGTCGAAGTATACGGACTACGGCGGAAGAATTTTAGTCAACGCCGTGCGTGACCGGAATCTGGCGGTCGTCTCCGTGCAGGACAACGGCATTGGTCTGGCTGCGGACATGCTCGACGCGGTGTTCGATCTGTTCACCCAGGTGAAAGTCGAGGTGGACCGATCACAGGGAGGGCTGGGCATAGGGCTCACGCTGGTCCGCTCGCTGGTAAGGCAACATGGTGGAAACGTGATTGCCGAGAGTGCCGGGATCGGCAAAGGCGCTACCTTCACGGTCCAGTTGCCCCTGCAAACCGAAGGTGCGCGCGCTCTTTCCGAGCGCGCCGAGGACGCAGCAAAAGCATGAAGCCCGGGGCAAGCTAGCGCGCTTCAGGCCACAGGAGGCGCAACTTGCGTCCGCTGCAGTTCGATCCGTTTTCGGCAAGGGTGCGGGTCTTTCTGCTGGAGAAGGACTTCGACGATCCAAGGGCAGGTACGCCGCGGCCTTGCATTCATCAGGGCAATTGGCAATACACCGGCGCTCGCAAGCGCGGTACGTCCAACCATTCAGAGCCTTCAGAAATTTTCGCGCAGGTAGATGAAACTGTCGTCGTTCTTGTAGATGCCGAAAGTGGCCCGCGCGGTATTGCTGGGCAGGAAGCATCCCAACGGCACGGTGGCGACCAGACAGCTCGCGCCCGTAACGGCCGGCACGGACATGTCTACGCTACCGCTATGATTGGTGCCGGGTATCGTGAGGGTAAAGCGGCCGGCGCCATTGGCGAACGTGACCGACGCCGTGGCCGGATCGACGCTTGTTGAGCCCGCGGCCCACGAGGAAGCGGGAGATTTCTGCAACCAGTTGGTTGGCGTGATGTTGGTCCAGTTGGCGGAACTCACCGTGGCCGCATTCAGTGTCGTCACGCTGTCCGTGCTGCTTGCAGTCCACGCCAGCGCAGAATTCCAGAATTGCAGATTGAGGGAAATCGGCAGTTTCAGTAACTCCGAACCGAAGGCATTGGCGATCTGCATGCGTCCGCTCACCACCGTGATGCCATTTTCGATCGAGCTTCCTGCCGGCGTCCGCAAAGAACTCACGGCATCGGTGTCAATGGCGCGAAGAAAAATACTGGTCGGAACCGTGGGGGTCGTGCCGAAGGTGTAGATCGATCTGACCGGCGTGCCCAGCGAGGTCGTGCCCTGGCTGAACGAGGCCGGCGCGACCGGCGCATACAGCGAGCCGGGAGTTCCCGACGGGGGATTCTGTGTAGTGGTGCTGCCCGTGGCATTCCACGCCGTGAGCGTCACGGGTCGTGCGAAATTCGGGGACGTATTTGCCGTGCCGTCGTAATTGACGGTCGTTGCACCGAAGGCGTTCCGTGCAAAAACGTTGGTGGTGAACGGCTGGCCGGAGTAGACGAAGCCGTTATTGGCGGTGGGCGGACAAGTCGATCCGACAGGGCAGGGGCAGGTCACGCCGGGCGGGCAGGCGATGCCGCCGGAAGTTACGGTATCGAATCGGTCCGGAATGAAACCCCCGACGTTGCCGGCGCCGTTGCACGCCGTGCCGGCGGTGCCCGTGTTGCCGGTCGCTGTCAATCCGGAAAGCAGATAGTTGCCGCTCGTCAGCGTAGCGACCAGGTCGCCATTGCCGACTTCACTCCAGTTCAGGTTGGAAGAGTTGGCCACACCGCTGGCAAAAGCGCCCACGCTGCCGCTGAACGATCCGGCAGACGAATTGATGCCTGTGGGCTGGCACTTGCTGAATGACAGGGTC
>CBDDRM010000100.1:0-8342 GCA_965233135.1 uncultured bacterium
CTATGTGGCGTTCCTGCGCCAACGCCTTGCTGAGCGAAAACGCACCGAAGCTCTGCAAGCCGGGCAGAAGAAACTGCTCGAACTCATGGCCCAGGGCGCTCCCCTCGATCAAGTGCTCACCGCCCTGTTGCACGCAATCGAAAGCCAATCCGCGGATGGCCTGCTGGGCTCGATCCTGTTGCTCGATGAATCGGGAACGCACCTGCGCCACGGCGCAGCGCCCAGCTTGCCGGCGGCGTATAACGCGGCAATCGATGGCGTCGCCATCGGGCCAGAGGTCGGTTCGTGCGGTACCGCGGCGTTTCTCAGGGAGCCGGTCCATGTCTCGGACATCGCCAACGATCCCCGCTGGATCAACTACAAGGATCTCGCATTGACGCATGGTCTGCGTGCATGCTGGTCGACGCCGGTTTATTCCAGCGTCGGCGAACTGCTGGGAACGTTCGCGATGTATTACCGCCAGGCGCGCAAGCCACCGGACAACGATCTGCGCCTGGTGGAGACGGTCACGCGCACGGCGTCCATCGCTATCGAGCGCGAGCGCACCCAAAAGGCGTTGCGCGACAGCGAGCATAATTTCCGGCTGCTGTTCGAGCAGGCCGTGGATGGCATTTTTGTCGCCGATGCCGGCGGGCACTACGTGGATGCGAACGAGGCGGCGTGTGCCATGGTCGGCTATACGCGGGACGAATTGCTCAAGATGACGATCACCGATCTCGTTGCACCGGAGGAGGTTGCGCGTGTGCCCTTCGAAGTCGCCCGCCTGGCAGGCGGACGCGTCGCGACGAGCGAGTGGCGCCTGCGGCGCAAGGACGGGTCGATCGTGATTGGCGAACTCGTCGGCCGACAGCTTCCGGACGGGCGTTTGCAGGCCATCGTGCGCGACGTCACCGAACGCGCCGAAGTGGCGGCGGCTTTGCGCGAAAGCGAAGAGCGTTTCCGGGATATGGCCGACAACATCCCGCAGCTTGCCTGGATTGCCGACCCGGGCACCCAGGGCCAGGTGCACTGGTTCAATCGCAACTGGTACGAGTATACGGGCACCACGCTCGAGCAGATGCGGGGCACGGGATGGTATGCGGTGCATCACCCGGAGCACGCCGAGCGGGTCATCCGCAAATTCACGCAACACGTGGCGGCCGGCAAGGATTGGGAGGATATCTTCCCGCTGCGCGGCAAGGACGGACAGTACCGCTGGTTCCTCTCGCGCATGAATGTCATTCGAGATGCCAGCGGGTCGGTCGTGCGCATTTTCGGCACGAACACCGACATCACCGAGCAGCGCAAGATGGAAGACGAACTACGCATTCTTGCTTCCGAAATGGCCGAGACCGATCGGCGCAAGAACGAGTTTCTCGCGATGCTGGCCCACGAGCTGCGCAATCCCCTGGCACCAATCCGCAACGCCTCGCAACTCCTTCGCCGCGCGCCAGGTAATGCGCACACGGTCGAGGCTGCCTCTTCAATGATCGAACGCCAGGTGGGCCATCTGGTACGTCTGGTGGATGACCTCCTCGACGTGAGCCGGATCAGTCGCGGCAAGATCGAATTGCGCCGGGAGCGGATGGACCTGAGTTCGATCGTCGAACAGGCAGTGGAAGCCACCCAGCCGCTCTACAACAGCATGGATCATGAACTGACGGTGACGCTCGCACCATTTCCCATCTATCTGGTGGCCGATGCGACGCGGCTTGGCCAGGTCATCGGCAACCTGCTCAATAATGCCGGCAAGTTCACGCCAAAGGGCGGCCGCATCGATCTGATTACGGAACTAGACGATAAGCAGGCAGTGATCCGCGTGCGAGACAATGGCATCGGCATCGCGCCCGATCAGCTTGACCGCATTTTCGAGATGTTCGTCCAGGTCGATTCCTCCCTCGAGCGTTCGGCAACCGGCCTGGGCATCGGCCTCACGCTGGTGAAGACGCTGATCGAATTGCACGGAGGCACTGTGGAGGCTCGCAGCGCGGGCGTGAACCGGGGCACCGAGTTCGTGTTGCGTTTGCCCATCGATGCCGAACAGGGCCAGTCGACCACCGAACTCCATGACTATGATGCGCAACATCCCGCCGCGCGGCGCATCCTGGTCGTCGATGACAATGAGGACTCGGCGACCTCGCTTGCCACGTTGCTGCAATTGACCGGCAACGAAACGCAAGCGGTCTTCAACGGCGTCGAGGCGCTGGAAACGATAGGCAGCTACCGGCCCGACGTAGTACTGCTCGATATTGGCCTGCCCGGACTCAATGGCTATGAAGTAGCCCGCAGGATCAGGGATCGCTGGGGTGATGAGATGTTGCTTGTAGCCCTGACCGGTTGGGGTCAGGACGAAGACCGCAGAAAATCGCAGGAAGCGGGGTTCGATGGCCATTTGGTCAAACCGGTGGATTATGCGGGATTGGCCAAGTTGATCGCTTCCCGATCGGCCGAGCGGCTGGCGGGCTGATATCGCGGCCAGGCGTTCTGGTTGGGAGTCGGCTCTGCCTGAGGATTCGCACCGCCGGGCGCGCCTCGGGACGCTGTGCATGCGTGCGAGGCTGGCTCAACGCGGCGCCAGCCCGCTCCGAGATACCGAGGATCGCTATGTGTAGAAACATCAAGGTACTGTTCAACTTCGAACCGCTCGTCACCGACGAGGAAATTCACGCGGCGGCGCTCCAGTTCGTGCGAAAGGTCAGTGGCTTCAACAAGCCATCGAAAGCGAACGAAGCTGCATTTTTCGCGGCGGTTGATGACGTTGCCGCGGCGTCCAGAAAGCTGCTGAACGCGCTTGAAACGAATGCGCCACCGCGCAACCGCGAAGCAGAGGCCTCCAAAGCACGAACGCGCACAGCGCAAAGGTTCCCGACCTGAAAAGCGGCACATGAACTAAATGCAACGCGGAGCGGTCCCTGCTGTCGTGAACGCGTCTACCGCGAAGCGCAAGCAGCCCGCAAATGCCGTTGGCCGGCCGGTCGTGTTCACGATCGGGCATTCCACGCATCCGCTCGATGAGTTCATCGACCTGCTCGGGATCTACGGCGTGACGCGCGTGGTGGACGTGCGAACGGTTCCGCGCTCGCGACACAATCCCCAGTTCAACAAGACTTCGCTTCCAGGATCGTTGCGGAAAGTGGGGCTGGGCTATTCGCACATGCCGGGCCTTGGTGGCCTGCGTCATGCCAGGCAAGATTCCGTCAACATGGGATGGCGCAACGCCTCCTTCCGGGGCTACGCCGACTACATGCAGACACCTGGGTTCGAGCAGAGCCTGAACGAGCTGATCGAGCTTGCGGAACAGGACCAGATTGCGATGATGTGCGCCGAAGCGGTACCGTGGCGCTGTCATCGTTCACTTATCGCGGATGCCTTGCTGGTCCGCGGCATTCGCACCGAAGACATCATGACGCCAACCAGCAGCCCGGTACACACGCTCACCCGGTTTGCGCAAGTTCATGGCACCCGCGTCACTTACCCGGCGCAGGCTGCAGAAGACGTCGAAGCCACAACGAAGCGCAAACCCTCCCGCTCATGACGTGCATACGCTATTCCCAGGGCAGCGCCTCGGCCTGACGCCACGGGGTTTCCAAACGGGATCCCGATGTTACCGGCGTTTATTCGCGGCCGGATATTTTCAAGCTCACGGTCGAGGCGAGATCCGAGGCGCGGTCGAGTTTCATCGATGGGTCGCAGAAATCATGATTCGAAGTCTCCTTTTGCCCAGCCTGCGGTCTCGGGAGTAGCATTCCGCCGGCATACTGGCAGTTTACGTACCCGGCCAGTGCGAGAGTACGCGGCTATACTCGCCGCGGAATTCAACCGGAAGCGAAGGAGGGACGAATGACCACAGAGCTTTTCTATCTGACGCTGGTAACGGCCTTGACCGGCCTGCTATGGATCCCCTACATCCTCGACCGCGTCGCAGTGCGCGGGCTCATGGATGCGGTGGGCTACCCGGTGAATCCGAAACCGCAGTCGCCCTGGGCCCAGCGGCTGATGAAGGCGCACGACAATGCGGTGGAGAACCTGGTCGTTTTTGCAAGCCTGGTCTTGATTGCGCATGTGCTCGGCATTACCGATAGCGTTGTTGCCGGCGCCTGCATCTGGTATGTCTGGGCTCGTGTCGTGCATGCGCTCGCGTACACCTTTGCCGTGCCCTGGGTGCGTACGCTTGCCTTCACGGTGGCATTTTTCGCGCAGGCGGTGATTGCATGGCGGATTCTGATGCACTAGACACCGTCGGATTCGGCGACCCATGCCTGGCGGACCAAATTGCCGGGAATGTTCGACAATCTGGCGGACCGCTTTCCGCCCTATCCAGCGCAGCGTAGCGAAACAGACGGCCGGTAAGCGGTATGACTTCACCCTCCGAAACTGACTTGCTGCCCTGGCATGCGCTGCTTGCACCGTTGCCGCCCGAGGCCGCGCCGCGCCGCCAACCCGTGGGATCGCCGGAAATTCTAGCGCAGCCGCATGGTGCCGCCATTGCCGGTTGGGAGCAGTTGACGATCGATTTGTCCGCCGGCGCCGCCGGACTGCGCAACGTGCTGGTGGTGCTCGATGCGAACGGGCAGGTGATCAGCGCGAATGACTCGGTACTTTACTGCGGAGCCTTGACTGCACAAGCCCCGGGGGCGGTTTCAGAGTTCCACCATGAGTCGATTGGTGGACGTTTCGAGGTCGACGGCAGCTTTCGCGGAACGCGCTGGAAATCCGTGACGCTGGAAACCGAAGGGCGCGAACAGCCGGAGACAACCTCGACGCCAAGCGAACCGAGTGGCGCCGATGTGGCCGCGCTGCGGGTCCTGGTGGCAGACGTAATGCACCGGGCAGGCTTGCGGGATTAGGCGGCTGTCTGCTTACTTCCCAGCGTCGGCGCCGTCGACGACCGGGGTTTGCGCCCTGACGCGTGCGGAAAATCCCGCCAGATCCTGATCCATGGTGAGTGCGCGCACGCGTGCGCGAGGTTTGCTCTCCAACGCGGTCGAGTCCGGCGTGGGCTGCAGCGCGGGCTTGTCCAGGATAGACAGGCTCACGATTGCGCTGGCGCCAATGCCTAGTGCAAAAGCGCCGACCAGCAACATCGCGCTCACGCCGCGCGACGGCTGCAGGAGCGCGGCCAGGGACTGGGCGTGACGCGCGTTGCGCAAGCCCTGCAATTCTGCGGCATCCGCAGCGCCCTGGGCGCGGTTCTCACCAATATCGCGTTCGATGCGCTGGCGCTGCTCGCGGGCCGCGACCAGTGCCTGCTCGGCCTCTATTTTTTGTCTGACGGCAACCGTGCGGCGCTGCTCTGCCTGCTGCCGCGCCTTCGCCGTGTCGGTTGCCCGCTGTTCCGCCGCAGCACGTTTCAGCGCAACCGCGCGTTCGCGCTCCGCCAGTTTTGCCGCGGCTTCGGCTGCGCGCACGGCGCGCGATTGGGTGAGCTTCAGCGTTTTGGCCTGGTCGATCTGGCGCTTCAAGGTGTCCACGCGCGCCTGCGCGGCTGCTGCCGCATGCGCCTGGTCTTCTTCGCTGCACCGCGTCTGCTCGAGTGCTTCCGCATCGCGCTGCAAGCGCAAGGCGGCCGCTTCTTGTAGCGCCTGGTCGCGCTGGATGCGGCGGCGAGCGGCGACTTCCTGTTTGCGTTGCGCTTCAACGCGCAGTTTCGCTTCGCTTTCGGCTTTCTCCTCGGCTTTGATCCGAGCCAACGATTCGCGCTCGGCGCTTTGCTCCGCGTCGGCGCGCCGCGCCGCAGCCTGCTGGGCCGCATTCTCCGCAAGCGCACGCGCTTCGGCTCGCTCGCGCGCCTGGCGCTCGCTTTGCACGCGCTGATTAGACGCTTCCAGCGCCTCGTAATCAGTTTTCGCGCGGGCCGCGGCGGCGAGTTCGAGCGCCTGTTCGGCATCCTGCCGGGCTTTGGCTTTTTCCAGCGCCTTGCGCTCGGTTTCGAGCTTTGCGTGCGTCGCGATTTCAGCGCGGCGTTCGGCTTCGATTCGGGCATCGATCTGCGATTGGGTGCGGCCTTCAGCGAGGAGCCGGGCCTTCGCCGCTTCCTCCGCTTTTTTCTCGGCCACTGCTCTTGCTTCGGCCTGTTCGGCGGCTTGCTGTTCCGCGCGGGCGCGCTCTTCGGCAGCGCGCAGCCCATCGGCCTCGGCTTTCAAGCGTGCCTTCTCTGCGACTTCCAGCGCTTCCTCGGCATTACGCCGGGCACGCGCTTCTGATTGCGCAATCGCTTCTGCATCGCGCGTGGCTTTCGCGGCGGCCTCGGCTTTTCGCTCCGCGCGCAGCTTGGACTTCAACACTGCGGCGGCTTCGCGTTCCGCCGCGACATGCGCTTCGACTTGCGACAAGGCGGCGCGCTCCGCATCGGTGCGCTCGACCGCGGCGGCTTCCGACTTGCGCTCGGCTTCGAGTTTTGATTTCGCGGCGATCTCGGCGTCGCGCTCCGTGGCCGCCCTGGTTTCGGCCTGTTCCTGTGCCAGCCGCTCGGCGTCTTCGCGCTGTTTGGCGGCTGCCGCTGCAGTGGCGTCCGCCTGCGCGCGCAGGGCCGCCGCAGCCGCCAGTGCCTGCTCGGCATCGCGCCTCGCATTGGCCTTCATGAGCGCCTTGCGCTCCAGTTCGGTTTTCGCCTTGGCTGCGATCTCCGCCTTGCGTTCGGCTTCCATGCGCGTCTCGGCCTCGGCGTGAGCCGCGGTCTCGGCGGCGAGCCGCGCTTTTTCAGCGGCTTCGGCTTCGCGTTCCAGCAGGATGCGCGCTTCGGCCTGCTCTTTCGCCGCACGTTCGGTTTGCATCTTTTCGTTGGCGATCGCCGTGGCTTCGGCATCGGCCATGGCTCGCGCAGTTGCCGCCGCGGCCAATGCCTGCTCGGCGTCGCGTCTTGCACGGGCCTGTGCCAGCGCCACGGATTCGGCCTCACGCGCGGCTTTTGCCGCAGCACCCGCTTCGCGTTCGGCAATCAACCTGGATTCCGCCTGACGCTTGAGCAACCGATCGGCTTCCGCACGCTGTCTGGCCGCGGCTTCGGCTTCGGCCTTCGCGCGCGCCGGTGCCGCAGCCTCCAACTCCTGCTCGGCCTCCCTTCGTGCATGCGCTTCTTCGAAAGCTTCGCGTTCTGCTTCGAGCTTGCCGAGCGCAGTGGCCTCGGCCTCGCGTTCGGCCGCAATACGCGCGTCGATCACCGCCTTGAGCTGAATTTCCTGTTGGGCACGCGCGCGCGCAGTGGCTTCTACATCGGCCTCCGCACGCGTGCGTTCGCGCAGGATGCGAGCGGCCTCCACTTCGGTACGCGTGCGCGCTTGTGCGGCGGTGAGTGCATCTCGTTCGGCCCGCAGACGCGCCAGCGCCGCCGCGGCCATGGCGCGCTCGGTCTGGATGCGCGACTCTTCCCGTGCTTTTCGCTTGCGATCGGATTCGGCTTTCTTGCGCGCGCTCTGCGCTGCAATGCCGTCGGCCCGGGCCACAAAATCGGGCCGCGCGCCGGCACGGTGTCCGTCGGCGTCGGGTTGCGGCGCGCGCGAGTCTGGCTCCAGCGCCTCGTTCTCGTCGGCAATGTTTTCGTCCATGCCGTTTTCGTCCGCGTCGTGTTTGCCCACGGCTTTTTCGTACACGGCATCTTCGACCATGCCGGTCGGGTCCGCATCGGTCACCTCGAGATTGGCGGCGTCGTGCGCGGAAGTCTCGATTAATGCGTCGCCCGGCTCGCCGTGGTCGGCGGAGTCGAGGCCGGGCGTCACCGTATGCCCGCGAGCGGTTTGCGCAGGCGGATCGATTTGCGCTTGCGCTCCACCCGCAGCAGCGCTCGGAGGACCCTCAGTCCCATTCGCCGGCGAGGCCGCCCCTTTACCGCGCTTCCACGCGCGCTCAGCCCGCTTGATGGAATCGAGCAGGCGGCTCACAGGCGCGTCCTTTTCCGGCCAACGCATGCGTGCGTCCGCAGCGCAGCGGCGGCTTTGATTACTGACAAAGAGTCGGTGTATTGATCCGGCATGTGCGACCTTCTACGCAAGATACGTTCGGGGTGAACCAGTGCAAAGAATCGGCGCTGCCAATTGCCCGCTGATTTTAATCTCCTTTCATACGCGTGGTACACCGGCGTGGAGGTGCGCAACTTCGCTGCAATGCGGCATTTCAGTGCCTGTTGGATTAACCCCGTTGGATGAAAACGCGGCTGGGAGTGTGCTGCGCACCGTGATCGGCAACCGCTTTTATCTGCTGACCGGCTGCAGTTCGCCCTGATCTGGTCGAGCGTTCGCTCGGGATGAATCCGTCTGCCTCATCGTTACCTAAAGCGTGGTCACAGCCAGACAGGGACCTCCCCTGCGTCAAGGCTTGCGGAGCTGCATCCGCAGCATCCACCTTTGATCGGCAGACCATCCAATGTG
>CBDDRM010000101.1:0-6505 GCA_965233135.1 uncultured bacterium
TGAGGGTAACGGGTGAGCAAAATACCGCCGAGAAATGCGGCGACTTCCTCTTCCATTACGGCGTTGGTGCCAATGGCGTGGCTCGCCGCCAGCATGTAGCCATCGCTCTCGTACTCGATCCTGGGCCATAACAGGCCCGGCGTATCGGTAATGGTCATGTTCGCGCCGATATCCAGGCTTTGCTGTGCTTTGGTCACGGCCGGTTCGTCGCCCACGGCCGCGACGCGGCGCTTGACCAGCGCATTCATCAACGTCGACTTGCCGACATTCGGTATCCCCATGATCATCAGGCGCAGCGGCTTGAGATTATCGCCGCGATGCGGTGCTATCGACCGACAATAGTCCGTAATGCGCGCGACATCGGCCGGCTTCTTGCAGGAAAGCGCGACGGCCTTTACGCCTTTCTGCTCATTGTAGAAGTCAAGCCAGCGCCCGGTGACGGCCGGATCGGCGAGGTCGGCTTTGTTCAGCAGCTTCAGCGCGGGGCGCTGGCGATGTTCTCGCAAGGTGCGGATCATCGGGTTGCTGCTGGCCTCTGGCAAGCGAGCATCGACGACCTCGATGACCACATCGATCCATTCCATGGTTTCGGCGGCTTTCTTGCGGGCGAGGTTCATATGGCCGGGGAACCACTGGATCGGCATGATGGGTCTGGAACAAGGCAAGCGAAGCGCGCAGGTTAAAGCCGAAAGTGCAATCGCGAAAGAGCCAATCGCACGCACCCACCGCCGGCACGCGAGTGGCGCCCGGGTCTAGCGCCGGGTATGCAGCACGGCGTCCTTGCTATCGAGGGAGTACTTTAGCGCGTGAATCGGGCCGCGTATCCGGATGGATTTTTCCAGCGACAGCAAACCGGGTTTCTTCGGTCGGGGTTTCAGCAGCAGATCCACGGTTCGGGTGCGAAGGTCGACGACGCCGCTCCCCTGGGTGTGCGTTTGATCGGTGTCGAGCACGATCGTGTCCGAAATACCGCGTCCTCTTTCGAAAGCGAAAGACGCCTTGGCGGCGTTGATCCCGATCGCGCGGTCCCCGGTCAGCAGCAGGCGCAGCATCTTTCCGCCATTGAGACCCAGTTTCGCATCGAGCAGGTTGGAAATTCCGCCGCTTTGCATGGAGACGGAGATCGCGCCCGAGGCTGTGGCCAGGAAGCCGGCGATCGATCGACCCTGTCCCTTGAGATCGATGTTCCCGTCCAGTGGGCCGGCGCCCTTTGACTCCTTATCCAGGGACTCCAGCAGGCGTTCGAGTTGGAGGTTCTGAAGGTCCAGACGCGCATGCGCAAGCGGCGCCTCCTGGCGGCCGTCGAGCGACAGCGCTCCGGCGATACGCCCACCCGCCATGCGCAACTCGAAAGGTTTCATGTTGAGCACTCCATCGGCGAGATCGGCCGTGAGCCTTACATCTTCAAGTAGCGGCAAGGGGGCCGCATTGAAGCGCGTCGCCTCGAACTCGATCCGCGCGTCGAGTGCCTCCAGGCGTTCGCCGGTGAAGCCCTGCGGCGCATCCTGCCGGTGGGCCGGAGAGGGTTTCCCGCCTGGCTTCCCGGTACCGGCGCCTGGACGCAGCGGCAGGAAATCCGTCAGACGGGCCGAGGCGCTATGCAGCGTTGCCCGCACCATGGGCCGATGCTGGCCGCGAACGACGCTGAGTTCGCCGGCCAGGTCGCTACGGCCGATGGTGCCGCGAACCTCCGCGAATGATGTCCCTTCCCGCGTGTGGCGGATGCGCGATCGAAACTCGTACGCGGGCGAACCTGGAAGAGTCGAGCGCAGAAAAGGGTGCAGGTGCGCAAGCGACACGCCCTTGAGATGCACTTGCGCGTCGATCTTCGATGGACGGAACAGATCGGCAACGTCGCCGTCGAATTCCAGCCTGGTCTGGCCCGAGGTCGCATGGCCGCGCAAGCTAAAGGCGCGATGCGTATCCATGAATGTGAGTACGGCGCCACTGACCACGTCGCCCTTGAAAGCCCGGCCGCGGTAGTGCCCCTCGAAATCTATCCGTGTCGGAAGCGTTTGCGCGACAGGGCCTGCAGAAGCGCTTTGCGACGCGGGGCTTGCACTCGCAGTGATGTCGAACTCGATATCCCGGCGTACGAAGCGGATGGTCGTGCGATGCGGCTCCAGACTTTGCACGCGCACGCGCCCGGGACCGCGATCTTCAGGTCTTCGCAAGCGCCAGTTCCTGAGCCCGTCGGCTTGCCTTTCAAGATCCACCGTGGCATCCATGAGGATCAACCGGTAAATGATCGGACGTCCTTCCCAGACGCTACGCAGCGAGAAGCTGAACGTGGCCTCTTTCGCCTGCGCGAACACTCGCTTATCGGCCCACGGCGCATTCTCGATGTACACATCTCGCAATCGCACCGTCGGCTGCAGGGTGAATCCCAGATCGACATGCAGATCGCCGATTCGCACCTGACGCTGTGACGCCCTGCTCAGATAGCTTTCAACGAAGGGGCGCACCCAGTTCCAATCGAACAACAGGACGAGCAAGGTCAAAGCAGCCAGGGTGCCGAGCAGCACGCTGGTTTTGCGACCGACTCGGCGAAACCCGGATGGCATGATCGCACTTGGACCCGGGCTTCGAGTCTTCGTGCGGACCTGGTCTGTTCAGACTATACGAGGGTAAAAATAAGTCACACGGCCGCGAACAACAGTCGCGTTTCGTCATGACCAGGCAAGAGAGGAAGTGCGGGCTGATTGCCGATGGTTCAGTCCCCGGCACTTGTTTCTCGTTTTGGTCTCTCGCTTGCTTTTATTCGGTTCCCGTTTTCTTTCTTTCGTCGTCACACGGCGACGCCGTCGCCAAAGTCCGACACATTTGCCCCTTGCACGGCTTCACGTACAGGCATAAAAAGAACGTGAGGGAGTTGTGTTGTACGGAGGGGTCTATGCAAGCAGAAACAGAGTATCGGCAAAAGGTTGACGATGCAGTTCAAAGAGCAACCAATATTCTGGTCAGGCACAAGTTGCATCCGCAGAAATATCGCGTCCACATTCGCTCCAAGGGGGATTGCAACCCAAACGAACCGCATGCATTATCTCTTTCCACTGCCGATGGCGCGGTGTGGGTCACCGAAACAAGCATCCCGTTTCGATGCATCGAGGAAGCCGACCCCTTCAACGGAGACGCATTTTGCAGTATCGTCTCGCGCCAGATGATGGAGTTGATCCGTAAAGTCCGACAGGCCGGAAGACCGGTCTAGACCCGGTTCGGTTTTACAGTGCCCTGCCTCAGATATCAGCTTCCTCCCTTGCTGAAATCATTTGGGGCAGGGCATTTTCTCGACGGCGCACCCTGACTGAGCGCGCACCGCACGGCGCCCGGCAATGCAATGTGCTCCTTATGATCGGGAGTACGTCGTTGACCCGTCGCTCCGTATGCTTCCGATAGTCGCCTGACGAGTTCCCTCATCGCATTGACGCATGCAAGGTAGGCATTGGCGTCGTGATCCCCGCGCCGCTGCCCCGAGAGCAGGCGAAAGCCGCGCTGCGCCAACAGCCGTCCGCTTCCCGATCCGCGTGCCCGCTGGCGCGTGGCGCAAGTAGGTATCGCGACGCGTTCGTCGTGCGGTCGGCCACAACCGGCCCAGGGCGTTGCGGCGGGAGATTCGTCTATATAGCGCTTTGCGCAGCATGGGCCTCTCTGTCCTGTTGCGAACACCATTTTGTCCCGGACGGTTTTCATTATCCCTTTCGAGGAATCCCTTTTGGGTGATCCCCTTCCTCGCGGGTCTGCCGTACTCTCGTTGGCATTGCTAAAAAATAATCGCTCAGGGCGAACCGGCATTTGTTCCCCGAAATCGATGCCACCCCCTAGGCCGAAGGAGCCACGCGCGTATGAGTTCGCGAGCGTAAATAGTGCTTGTACATGCTTATATCATTCTGACCAAGCACGCTGTGAAAGGAATAGGGATATGCGACTTCGTTATTGGCTTGGACCCGCGGACGACCACGTTGTCCGGGAGATCGATCCCGGAAAAACAGATTCTCGTACGGGTAATATCGACGGCACGCGGCGTGTAGCATCCCCACCCGGCGCAACGATCATGGCGCGTGCGCTGGCCATCCGCAGTCGCAAACGCAATATGCCCGAACGGGTAAATCTTGCACCGGATCCGGCAATTACTACCGAACCGGTCATCCAGGTGTACGGTGCGCGTTGCCTGGGATGGCGCGGATACTTCAGTCTGCACCTTTGGATTGCGGTCAAACCGGCACGAGCCAGAGCATACACAATCTATGAAGTGACTCCCGAAGCATTGCAGCGGCGCGGATGTTGTGTCTCGACACGCAGGCGCGCGCCCGATGCACACTGGTATGGCGCAGCGCCGCAGCTGTTCGCCGACAAGCGCGGCGACGATGTCGGCCCGCTCATCGAGCGGCTGCGTCAGGCAATAAAGACCTATCGCTACGCCGGCAAATACGTGATGTTTCCCGGCCCCAACTCCAATACGTTCATCGCGCATCTTGCGAGGCTGGTACCGGAGCTCGAAATCGAACTGCCGTGCAATGCCATCGGCAAGGATTATCTGGGTTGGCGTTCCGTCGGCCGCCCCGCCAGCGGAAGCGGTTTCCAGTTCTCGTTGTTCGGGTTATTCGGCGTCCTGGTCAGTCGCGTCGAAGGTATCGAGCTCAATGTGCTGGGACTCAGTTGCGGCATCAATCCGTTTGGTTTGTGCGTAAAGCTGCCCCTCATAGGACATCTGGGCGCCTCGCGGATCATCTCGGGTACCGAAACTGAAGCGGGTGTCACACTCGACGCTCCTGAGGCCGCCGACTGACTCGAATGTTCCGGGCACGCGTGCCGGGTTTCATGAACCCCCCGCACGCGCTCTGGTCGTATAGTCGTGCCGCATCCGGAGATTCGCCTTGGCCCTTTCGCTCAAACCGCAACATCTCAAGCGCTACAAGGAAATTGCGCTCCTGTTATTCAAGTATGGGCGCGGCGATGTCGTAAAAAGTGCCGGCCTCGCTGACTTGCTGCCGGACGAGAGCGCCGCCGCACCGGAGGATGCCCCTGCCGCCGACGGCCTGGCTGACGACGTCGAAAAACTCGGACCGACCTTCATCAAGCTCGGCCAATTGCTTTCGACGCGTCCCGACATCGTTCCGCCTGCTTATGCCAGCGCCCTCACCCGTTTGCAGGATCATTGCGAGCCGGTGCCGTTCGCAGACATAGAACAGATTCTGCAGGGCGAACTGGATGTGCGCTTGTCAAAGGCCTTCGGCTCGATCGACCCGAAACCGCTCGCGGCGGCATCCATCGCGCAGGTCCACCACGCCACCATGCGCGACGGGCGCGAAGTAGCGCTCAAAGTCCAGCGCCCCGGGATCCGCGAACAAGTGCTGACAGATCTCGATGCGCTCGGCGAGATTGCGCGATTTCTGGAAGAGCACACGGAAGCGGGCCATCGCTACGACCTGACACTGCTGTTCGATGAATTTCGCAAATCGATGTTACGCGAACTGGATTTCCGGCAGGAAGCGGTTCACCTTAAACGCATCGGCCGCAATCTCGCAGAGATTTCCGAGATCGTCATACCCAAGCCGATCGATGACTTCAGCACGTCGCGCGTGCTGACCATGGAATTTATCGCGGGAACCAAGATCACTGCACTGAGCCCGCTGACCATGCTGGACATAGACGGCGAACACCTCGCCGATGCCCTGTTCCGCGCTTATCTGAAGCAAATCCTGCGCGACGGCGTATTCCATGCCGATCCGCACCCGGGCAATGTTTTCCTGGTCGACGGGAAGATCGCACTCATCGATCTGGGCATGGTCGCGCGGGTAACGCCCGCCCTGCAGAACAGCCTGCTTCAATTGTTGCTGGCGATCAGCGAGAACCGCGCGGACGATGCCGTCAGGACGCTGTTACTCATGGGGCAGGTGCGCGAAGGGGCCGACCGCATGGCGTTCAAACGCGGCGTGACCGACATCATCGCGCAACATCAGGACGTCGACCTGGTCGAGCCGCAGGTCGGTCGCGCCGTGCTCATGTTGATGAGGGCAGCCGCCGAGAACGGTATCCGCCTGCCGCCGGAACTGGCGATGATCGGCAAGACATTGCTCAACCTCGACGAGATTGGCCATACTCTGGCGCCGCATTTCGATCCGAATGCCGCGATTCGGCGCCATGCAACTGAGATCACCGAAGAGCAACTGAAGAAAGACATGTCCATCGGCAATCTGTTCAACGCCGTGGTCGACATGAAGAATTTCGTCACACGCCTGCCTGGACGCATCAATCGCATTCTCGACCAGGTGGCAGACAACGAGTTCCGGATCAAGGTCGATAGCATCGACGAGACCACGATCATGGAAGGGCTGCAAAAAGTTGCGAACCGGATTGCGCTGGGACTGTTGCTCGCCGCGCTGATCATCGGCGCCGCGCTTCTGATGCGCGTAGAAACCGAATTCCGGCTGTTCGGTTACCCCGGTCTGGCCATCGTGCTGTTTCTTGGCGCTGCTGCATGCGGCATCGGGCTGGTGTTCACGAT
>CBDDRM010000102.1:0-2713 GCA_965233135.1 uncultured bacterium
GCTCGAATTTTCCGCTCTCCTGCTGCAAATGCTGTACGAGTTCATGCAGCAACACCGAACGCGAGTAGACGTCGCCCTTCACGTCAATCTTCTCGTCGATGACAACGCCCTCGCCCGGCGTGTAGAACGCCTTGACCGCACAGGCGCTCTTGCAGACCATCTGCTGCATGGTGGCGAGCGGTAAAAAACGAACCTCGGGGCTGCGCTCCGGAACCGGGTACCCGGACAGCAGATGAATCGTGGCGAACAGCTCCGCCACCAGCGAAGAGACCGCGGCTGCGTCCATGCGTACACCCTCGTAGAAAGAAGGAAGGACTCCGCGAGGCAAGCCGGGTTTCACTTAGTTGCAGCGAAACGGTGTCCTCGTTACTGCGCTGGTGAACAGTAATCAGCGAACAACGAATGGCTTGCGATCGCGCCGGGAACCGTTGTTGATCGAACACGCCTGACGCACGCTTTCCGGCGGTTACGGCCGATTGCGACTGTCAGTCGACACACCGCAATCGGCCTGAATGCGAGCGCTCTTGCTACTCGATCCGCACG
Organism: uncultured bacterium; assembly: GCA_965233135.1. Classification (GTDB taxonomy): domain Bacteria; phylum Pseudomonadota; class Gammaproteobacteria; order Burkholderiales; family JACQAP01; genus JACQAP01. The sequence continues at coordinate 544 of CBDDRM010000102.1, forward strand.
ACCGGTGCTCGCTGGATTTGCGCGGTGAGCCCGCTGCCGGTCTGCTTGACCGAGATCTTGTCGCCGAGAATATTGACGGCCTCGTCGAGCAGGATGTCCTTCGCGTCCTTCTTGGCTTTCTCGGCCTCCAGCACGGAGATCATATCGCGCTCGCCGGGCTGCAGACCGTCATCACGCAGCGCCGCGCCGATCGCATCGTCCGTGCCGTCTTCAAGATCGTTGCGCACGCTATTGCGCGGTCCACGCGCCTTCTGTCGCATCTCCTCGGCTGCCAGTTCCTTGCGACGCTGCGCTTCGTTCAGAGAAACGAGATTCTTCTTGCGCTTGGCCTTGGCTTCGGCAATGTCTTCGCGCAGAAATTGGAAATCCTTGTCGTTCTTCACGCGTGTGTCGTGCAGCGCACGCAGCACCGGCACCACGCTCTGCAGATCGCCGGCTCGCGAATAGTTCGCGGCCTTGATCTGCGCCCATGGCAGCGCATTGTCGAAACTGGATTCGCCGAAACTCTCCGCATCGGCATAGGAAGGCAGCGTGATGTCCGGCGTCACGCCGCGTAGCTGGGTAGTGCCGCCATCGACGCGAAAGAACTGGGCGATCGTCATCTTCACTTCACCGAGTTCCGGCTTGCTGCTGCGGGCGATCTGATTGAGGTCCACCACCGTCTGCACCGTGCCCTTGCCAAAACTCGGCTCGCCGATGATCAGGCCGCGGCCATAATCCTGGATGGCGGCAGCAAAGATCTCCGATGCCGATGCCGAACTGCGGTTGATCAGAACCGCGAGCGGTCCGTCCCAGGCAACTCCGGCCCGGGTATCGCTTTCCACGGATACCTTGCCTTGGGCGTTGCGCTGTTGCACGACCGGCCCCCGGTCGATGAACAGACCCGTCAGGTCGATGGCTTCGGCCAGCGATCCGCCGCCGTTGTTGCGCAAGTCGATCAAGACGCCGTCGACCTTTTCTTTCTTGAGCCCGTCGAGCAAGCGGGTGACGTCGCGCGTGGCACTCCTGTAGTCCTTGTCACCTTTATGCCTGCCTGCGAAGTCCTCATAGAACGACGCCAGGGTAATCACGCCGATGCGACGCGTGACTTTTCCGTCATCGAGAGAATGCACGGAAGCTTTGGCGGCCTGCTTCTCCAGATTGACGGTCTTGCGCACGAGCGGAACGAGCTTGTGTTTTCCATCGGGGCCTGCATCCCCCGGCAGGATATCGAGCACGACCACCGTGTCTGCCGGCCCCCGAATCAGCGCGACGGTCTCATCGAGGCGCCAGCCGATGACGTCAATCATCACGCCGGTTTCCCCTTGCGCCACCCCGACGATGCGATCCCCGGGTTTGAGTTCACCCGACAGGGCGGCAGGCCCCCCGGGTACCAGTTCGCGAATCGTGGCGTGTTCGTCTACTTCGGCCAGCACTGCGCCGATTCCCACCAGGGACAGGCGCATCGAAATATCGAATTCCTCCGCCGCCCGCGGCGCCAGATAATTGGTGTGCGGGTCGATGGCCATGGTGTAAGCGTTCATGTAAGTCTGGAAGGCATCCGCGCTTTTGACGCGGCCGATGCGCTTGAGGTAATTGTCGTAGCGCTTGTCCAGGATGTCGAAAGTGCTCTTGTCGTCCTTGCCGGCCAGCTTGAGCCGCAACCAGTCGCTCTTGACGCGCTTGCGCCACAATTCGCGCACTTCCTCTTCGGTTTCCGGCCAGGCGGCCTTTTCGCGCGACACCTGGTAGCTCTCATCCTTGGTGAAATCGAAACCGGCCTTGAGCAGGGAACGCGCGTACGCGAAGCGTTCGGCCGAGCGTTTCTCGAACAGATTGAAGATGGCGAATGGCGTGCTCAGGTCTTCCTTGAGCGTCGCGGCGCCGATCTTGCTGCGTTCAGCCGACAGTTGGTCGATATCGGCCTTCACGAAGAACAGCTTCTCCGGGTCGAGGGCTTTCAGATACTGGTCGAATACTTTGTGCGATAAGGCACTATCGACCGGCATCGCCTTGTAGTGATAGCGCGACAGCACTTCTGCGGCCAGGCGGGCCGCCTGGGCGTCTTCCGGAACCGGCTTTAACTCGGGGGGATAGTTTCCCGCGTCGGGGGTTGCGCCGTGTACGGCCGTCGTAATCGCAAAGAGTAGCCAAAGCAGTGTGCGTTTCATGCGTGCTCCATGTCGCTGCG
>CBDDRM010000103.1:0-8694 GCA_965233135.1 uncultured bacterium
CCATTTCTTCAGTGCCAACTTTACGGGCGCCCGTCTCGTGGATGTCCGCCGTGCGCAGGCCCTGCCCGAGCACGCGCTTGACGGCCGCTTCGATGCGCGCGGCAGCCTCTTCCTCGCCAAACGTATAGCGCATCATCATCGCCGTGGACAGGATCGTGGCCAGCGGGTTGGCGACATCGCGCCCGGCGATGTCGGGTGCCGAGCCATGGATCGGCTCGTACAAACCCTTGTTATCCGCATTCAATGAAGCCGAGGGCAACATGCCGATCGAGCCGGTCAGCATCGAGGCTTCGTCGGAGAGGATGTCGCCGAACATGTTACCCGTGAGCATCACGTCGAATTGCTTGGGCGCGCGCACGAGCTGCATCGCGGCGTTATCCACGTACATATGCGTAAGCTCGACGTCCGGATAATCCTTTGCCACCTCGATGACCACTTCGCGCCACAGGATACTGGTATCGAGCACGTTCGCCTTGTCCACCGAACACAGCTTGTGTGCGCGCTTGCGCGCGATGTCGAATCCCACACGCGCGATGCGACGGATTTCCGATTCGCTGTATTTCATCGTGTCGAAACCCTCGCGCTCGCCCTGGTCGGTCTTGCGCATGCCGCGCGGCTGCCCGAAATAGATATCCCCTGTAAGTTCGCGCAGGATCAGAATGTCGAGGCCGGCCACCACCTCGGCTTTCAGCGAAGAGGCGTTGGCGAGTTCCTCGTAAAGCAAAGCCGGCCGCAAGTTGGCGAAAAGACCCAGCTCCTTGCGAATGCGCAGCAACCCCTGTTCGGGCCGCATCGGCCGGGGCAGCGTATCGTATTGGGGGCCGCCGACCGCGCCCAGCAGGACCGCATCGGAAGCTTTCGCCAGCGCCAGTGTTGCCGGCGGCAGCGGGTCCTGAGCCGCGTCATACCCCGCGCCGCCGATGGGAGCCTGCTCCAGCTCGATTCTGAAGCCATCGCGCGACAGGCTCTTCAGCACCTTGACGGCCTGCTTGATGATCTCCGGACCGATGCCATCGCCTGGCAATACCGCAATCTTCATTTTCGCTCTCTCAAAAAAACGAACCGGGGCAGATGCCCCGGCTGCCGTTTCATTTCATCATCTTCAGGTGAACAGCCAGGGTTGCTCCATGCGACGCTTTGCTTCGAAGGTTTTTATGTCTTGCTCATGCCGCAAGGTCAGGCCGATATCGTCCAGGCCGTTCAGCAGGCAATGCTTGCGAAAGCTATCCACCTCGAAACCGAACACATGACTGCCGTCGGGATAAGCAACCTTCTGTTGCGCCAGATCGATGATCAGGCGAAAGCCTGGAAACGCCGCCACATCGTGGAAGATGCGCTCCACCTGGACCTCCGGCAATACGATCGGCAACAAGCCGTTCTTGAAACAGTTGTTGTAGAAAATGTCCGCGTAACTCGGGGCAATCACTGCGCGAAAGCCATAATCGTCGAGCGCCCACGGCGCATGCTCGCGAGATGAGCCACACCCGAAATTCTTGCGTGTGACCAGAATGCTGGCGCCTGCGTAGCGCGGCTGATTCAACACGAAGTCCGGATTCGGCCGGCGCGAGGCGGCATCCATGCCCGGTTCGCCATGATCGAGATAACGCCAGGCGTCGAACAGATTGACGCCGAAGCCTGAGCGTTTGATCGACTTCAGGAACTGCTTCGGAATGATCGCATCGGTATCCACGTTGGCGCGATCCAGCGGGGCGACCAGTCCTTCCAGGCGGGTAAATTTCTGCATGGCCTGCCTTACAAATCGGCACGCACGTCGACGAAGCGCCCGGCAATCGCCGCACCCGCGGCCATCGCCGGGCTGACCAGGTGGGTGCGCCCGCCAGCGCCCTGACGCCCCTCGAAATTGCGGTTTGACGTCGAAGCGCAACGCTCCCCCGGTTCGAGGCGGTCGTCATTCATGGCGAGGCACATCGAACAGCCCGGCTGCCGCCATTCGAATCCGGCGGCTACGAAAACCTTGTCGAGTCCTTCCTTCTCGGCTTGTTCCTTGACCAGACCCGAGCCCGGAACAACCATCGCGAGGCTCACGTTTGCGGCCACGCGGCGGCCGCGCACGACATGCGCGGCGGCCCGCAAATCCTCGATGCGCGAGTTGGTGCAAGAGCCGATAAATACCTTGTCAATGCGAATGTCCGTGATCTGCGTATTGGGTTTGAGCCCCATATACGTCAACGCGCGTTCCATGCCTTCGCGCTTGGTTTCGTCTTTTTCCCGATCCGGATCGGGTACCCGCCCGTCGATGGGCACGACCATTTCCGGCGATGTGCCCCAGGTGACCTGCGGTTTGATTTCGCGCGCATCCAGGCGCACCACGAAATCGTAACGGGCGTTTGCGTCGCTCTTCAGGGTACGCCAGTACGCGACGGCCTTGTCCCAGAGATCGCCCTTCGGGGCGAAGGTTCGTCCGCGCAGGTAATCGATTGTCGTGTCGTCCACTGCAATCATGCCAGCGCGCGCCCCGGCCTCGATGGCCATGTTGCACAGGGTCATGCGCCCCTCCATCGACAGGCCGCGAATGGCGCTGCCGCCAAATTCCACGGCGTAGCCGGTGCCCCCCGCGGTCCCGATGCGACCGATCACGGCCAGCGCAACGTCCTTGGCGGTGACTCCCCGACCGAGCGCGCCGTCGACCTCGATCAGCATCGCCTTCATCTTCTTCTGCACGAGGCATTGGGTGGCCAGAACGTGCTCGACCTCCGAGGTGCCGATGCCGTGCGCAAGACAGCCAAAAGCGCCATGGGTGCTGGTATGGGAATCTCCGCAAACCACGGTCATTCCGGGCAGCGTGGCGCCTTGTTCCGGGCCGATGACATGCACGATCCCCTGGCGCTTGTCCAGGAACGGAAAATAGACCTTGGCGCCGAACTCCCGAATGTTTTTGTCGAGCGTTTCGACCTGGAGCCGCGAAATCGGATCCTTGATGCCCTGTTCCCAGTGCTGGGTCGGGGTGTTGTGGTCTGCCGTGGCGACAACCGAATCGATGCGCCAGGGCTTGCGGCCCGCCAGTTTCAGGCCTTCGAACGCCTGCGGACTGGTGACTTCATGCACCAGATGGCGGTCGATGTAGATCAGCGCCGTGCCGTCCGGCTCTTCTCGCACCAGGTGGCTTGACCACAGCTTGTCGTAAAGCGTTTGCGGATTCATGGAGTGACTCGAAAGCGGACCGAAATTATGACACACCGGCCTCTCTGCTGACATAAGCCACGGTCGCGCATCAACCGGACCCCGCAGGGGGGATCTGCTTCCAGGCCACTACGATCAATGCGAGCAGCGCCGCAACCGCCGCGAACGTGAATGTCCATTCCGCTCCCAGGGCTTCCCACGCGTAACCGGCCATCAAGGTGCCCAGCGTTCCGCCCAGTCCGTAGCCCAGACTGGTGTAGATCGCCTGCCCGCGCGCCTGGTTACGGCCGCGGAATATCTGGTGCATCATGGCCACACCCGCGGAATGAAACGCGCCGAAGGTAATGGCGTGCAACAACTGCGCGACGACCAGCACGGCCGGCGACCCGACCCCCCAGGCAATCATCAGCAGGCGCACGAACGCGCAGCCGAAACTGAACAGAAGGATCTGATTCAGGCTGTAGGCGCGCATCAGCCTGGGCAGCAGCACGAACAGCCCGATCTCGGCGACCACCCCCAGCGACCAGAGCCATCCCACCACGGTTTTGGAATAGCCCGCTTCGACAAGGTGGATGGAATAGAACGCGTTGTAGGGTCCGTGAGCCACCTGCATCAGGAAAAAGCCCACGAGTAACGCAATGACTTCCGGGCGTCTGACGATGCTCAGGATGGATGCGTGTTCAAGATGGCGGGACGGTTCGCGGTCGCGCGGCAGAAAAAACGTGCTTGCAGCCATCAGCACCAGAAGACCCAGCACGATCGGGGCGAGCGCGCGAATTCCCAGAAAGTCCAATGCATAGCCTCCGGCAATCACGACCGCCACGAAGCCGACCGAGCCCCACAATCTGACGCGCCCATAAGCCCCGACGCGGGCGCCCACAAGGCTCAACGTTGCCGACTCGGCCAACGGCAGCACGCCGCACCAGAAGACGTTGAGCAACAGCAGCGAGACGAACATCCAGGCGAAGCCGTGATTGAAGAAGACCGCGATGAAGACCAGCGCGGAGCCTACCGCGGTCACCCGGATCAGCAGCCCGCGCGCCCGGTAGTGATCCGACAACCACCCCCAGATGTTGGGCCCGAAAATGCGCGCGACCGGGTTGACGGCCAGCAACAAACCGATTTCGGCCGCGGAATAGCCCAGTGAGCGCAGATAAAGCGCGAAGTACGGAGCAAAAGCCCCGATAAAGGCGAAATACCAGAAGTAGAAACTGGACAGTCGTTGATAGAAGGAAGCGCGAACCATGACGATGTTGACCGGGCGGGCAGGCTCAGAGCACCACGCGCCACTCGAGTCGGCTCCGTACGGCGGCCGTGTCGCCGGGCGCCGGGCTCGCGCGCGATGACGCAGCCATATACAAATGCTCAAGCCCTGGAGCGAGCACAGGAGACGGTTGTCTACATCGATCCGGCGCGACGGTGCGCGCGCGCTTGAGCGTACTCAGGCTTCGTCCGGCTCAGGATCATTGGCGGTACGCGCATCCTGACCTGCCGGGCCGGCTGGCGCTTGCGCCGCTATTCGCGGCGTCGCGGTACGAACTTCCGCGTTCTGTGCGCGGTGGCGCAATGCATGATCCATCAGCACCAGCGCCAGCATGGCTTCGGCAATCGGCGTTGCGCGGATGCCCACGCAGGGATCATGGCGGCCCGTGGTCTCGACGATCGTGGGCGCGCCGCTCTTGTCGATGGAGCGCCGGGGCAGCCGGATGCTCGAAGTCGGCTTTACGGCGATATTCACGATGACATCCTGCCCCGTGGAGATGCCCCCGAGGATGCCGCCCGCGTGATTGGACAGAAAACCTTGCGGCGTCATCTCGTCGGAATGCTCCGTGCCTTTCTGCTCGACGGCGGCGAACCCGGCGCCGATTTCCACTCCCTTGACCGCATTGATGCCCATCATCGCGTAGGCGATTTCCGCATCAAGCTTGTCATAAACCGGCTCGCCCCAGCCCACTGGCACGCCGCGCGCCACGGCGGTAATGCATGCGCCGCAGGGATCGCCGGACTTGCGAAGCTTGTCCATGAAGTCTTCAAGCTGCGGCACAATGTCCGGATCCGGGGAAAAAAACGGGTTCTGATCCACCGCATCCCACGTCTTGAATTCGATGCGGATGGGCCCGAGCTGCGACATGTAGCCGCGGATCTCGACGCCATATTGTTCGCGCAGCCATTTCCGGGCGATCGCAGCGGCTGCCACGCGCACCGCGGTTTCGCGCGCGGACTGGCGGCCTCCGCCGCGATAATCGCGGATTCCATACTTCTGCCAGTAAGTGTAATCGGCGTGACCCGGACGAAAAGTCTCTGCGATCTTGCCGTAGTCCTTGCTGCGCTGGTCTTCGTTACGGATCAGCAGCGCAATCGGGGTGCCTGTCGTGCGACCCTCGAACACGCCGGAAAGAATCTCCACGGTATCGGATTCGCGCCGCTGCGTGACGTGACGCGACGTTCCCGGCTTGCGTCGATCCAGATCCTTCTGAATATCCGCTTCGGTCAGCGCCAGTCCTGGCGGACAACCGTCGACGACACAGCCGATCGCGGGTCCGTGGCTTTCCCCGAAAGAGGTAACGCAATACAGCTTTCCGAGGGTATTGCCAGACATGATGGGAGGAGGAAAAACTTTTGCGAAGTGTAACATAGCGTGCCGCGCTCACCCCTCTGCTCTCTCTCCTGGCGCGGGTGCGCAATAACGCCCGGCAAGCAACGCAACGACGCCTGTTCTAGAATCCGGCTTTCTTCGTTTCCGCAACCTCCCTCACGATGCGCCAGTATCTGGACCTCATGCGTCACATCCTCGAGCACGGCAACCGCAAGCTGGACCGCACCGGTACCGGCACGCTGAGTGTTTTCGGACCGCAGCTGCGCTTCGACCTGGCGGACGGCTTTCCGCTTGTAACGACGAAGAAGGTCCACCTCAAATCCATCGTTCATGAATTGCTGTGGTTCCTGAAAGGCGATACCAACGTCCATTACCTCAAGGCGAACGGCGTCAGCATCTGGGATGAGTGGGCCGACGAAAGCGGTGAGCTCGGGCCGGTGTACGGCTATCAGTGGCGTTCCTGGCCCGCGCCAGATGGCCGGCACATCGACCAGATCACCGGGCTGATCGATGAGATCAGGCGCAATCCGAACTCACGGCGCCTGATCGTGTCGGCGTGGAACGTGGCGGACCTGGACAAAATGGCCTTGATGCCTTGCCACGCGTTCTTCCAGTTCTATGTCGCGGAGGGCAAACTTTCCTGCCAGCTTTATCAGCGCAGTGCCGATCTGTTTCTCGGCGTACCGTTCAACATCGCCTCCTATGCCTTGCTGACCCTGATGGTCGCGCAAGTCTGCGGGTTGAAGCCCGGCGAGTTCGTGCACGCGTTGGGCGACACGCACCTGTACCTGAATCACCTCGAACAAGCGCGCGAGCAGTTGACGCGCACGCCGCGCAGGCTGCCCGTCATGAAGCTCAATCCGGCGGTCAAGAACATCTTCGACTTCAAGTACGAGGATTTCACGCTCGAAGCCTACGATCCCTATCCGGCGATCAAGGCTCCTGTGGCGGTCTAGGTCAGCGGGCAGGGTCGTGCGTGACTAGCCACTCGGCGGGCGGGCCCAGAATCTCCCTCATCGTTGCGATGGCGAAGCATCGCGTCATCGGCGCCGAGAACAAGTTGCCCTGGCATCTGTCATCCGACCTCAAGCGCTTCAAGGCGCTGACCATGGGTCATCATCTGATCATGGGCCGCAAGACCTTCGAATCCATCGGCAGAGTCCTGCCGGGCAGAACCAGCGTGGTCGTGAGCCGTAATCCGCGCTACCAGGCCCCGGGTGCCATCGTCGTGCACGACATCGACGCAGCGGTGGCGCAAAGCGCCGGCGATACCGAAGCATTCGTCATCGGCGGGGAGAGAATCTTCGAAGCCGTTTTACCCCTGGCCGATCGCATCCTGCTGACCGAAATCGATGCCGAGTTTCCCGGGGATACTTTTTTCCCGCCACTACCTGAAAAGGACTGGCGCGAAACCTCGCGCGAACGCGGACGTGACGACGCGAGCGGACTGAGCTACAGCTATGTGACGCTGGAGCGCGCCCGCTGATTCCGGCCGATCAGTACCAGCGCTGATGCCACGTAGCACCTGGTGCTGCGCGGGCAGCAACATCGAAAGATTCCGGCGGCAGGCCCTGCTGGTGGCGCCGCCACATTTCTGCGTAGGCCGTTTCGAGCTGACGCACCCGGCCCACCGTATCGAACAAAGGAGCGGTCATGGGATTGGCGAGCTTCTCCTCGCGCAAACGCGCGAGCACACGGGGGTGTGCGCCCCACGCAAGGGCCTGCTCGCGATAGTGCTCCAGCGAATCCACGATGCCGTCCGGGAATCCGGCCGCACTCAGCACGCTGGCGGCGACTCGCGACGGAAAACTCGATCCGCGTACCGTGAGTACCGGAAGTCCGGCCGCGAGCGCGTCGCAGGCCGTGGTCATCGCATTGAATATGGGGGTGTCCAGGAACAGATCCGCCAGTCGAAAACGCGCCCGATAACGCTCGCGGGATTCGAAGGGCGCGAAGACCAATCGCTCTGAAGCGACGCCGCGCAATGCGGCCTCTTTGCGAAGATTCGCAGCAGCAACCGGATCGCGACCTGCGAGCCAGAGCACGCTCGACGGTAACTCCCGCAGAAGCTCCATCCAGATGCCGAAAATGTCCGGCTCGATCTTGTAGTAATTGTTGAACGAACAGAACACGAATGCGTCTTCCGCAAGTCCATAATCTCTGCGTGACAGGGAGACGGTAGGCAGGGTCTCGAAGCGGTCGTAGATAAAAAATGTGTCCGGCAGATAGATCAGCGATTCGGTCCAGGCTGATTTCTGTTCCGGCGGACTCGCGATGCGGTCCACGATGCGCCAGGGCACCGCTTCCATCGCCTGGGTCCCCGGAAATGCGAGATAGCCGACCTGCACCGGAGCCGGCCGCCTCGCCAGCACGCCGGGGCGCGCATAGGTGGTGTAGCCCCCTGCATCCACCAGCACGTCGATCCCGTCCGCGCTGATCCGGCCGGCGAGGTCTGCATCGCCGACCCGTGAAGCGTCCACGAACCTGTCCGCAGCCGCTTCGACCCGCTGACGGATCGGGCTTCGATCGGCAACGCCTGTCGAATAACATAACACTTCGAAGTGCGATCGATCATGCAGTTCGATGAGAGGCCGCAACAGGTAGGCATTGAGATGGTCGCGGATATCCGGAGAAAGATAGCCCACGCGGATTTTCGCGCTCGCCTTCTTTGGAGATGCGGCCGGCGGTGGAGGCACGGATGCTGCGAACGCTTCCAGTCGCATGGCGACTCCGCGCGCGATTGCCAGGCGCTGTGCATCCGCCAGCGGCAGGGTCAAGGCGTTGTAGGCCAAAGCAGGATCGGGCAATCCACGGGGAGCCATACTTTGCTCGCTGGCGAGGCGTGCGAAACGCTCTACCAGGCCGCTACGTCGCGCCCAGTCGCAACGGTGCAATTGCCGGTATGCGTTGGACAGGTAGATCAGCTCCGGGTCGAAACGGTCGAGATCGTCGGAGCC